>DFJV01000027.1 GCA_002373205.1 Treponema sp. UBA3662 | reverse complement strand
TTTGGGAATACTTTGATGACGATCCCGAAATATCAAAAAAATGGTATGATGAAGATGATTATGCACCAACATGGATGGTATACGATAAAAATGGAGAATATATTGAGACTGGCATGAAATTAGATGATGGAGATTTTGTAACGAAATATAAAAAGGTTGTCAAATACAAATATTGGGAAAATGGACAAATTAAAAGCAAAAAAGTATATACGTTGGGGCGAAAGGAAGAATTTATAAAAAAATAAGCTCTGGGGCGTTTTTTGGCTTGTATTCAAAAACTTTTTGGATGATGGTGGAAACTGTTTGCAGGGGGAACTGTATTTTGCTTGCCCAGAATTTGAAGTCTTGGGCTGGAAGTTCGTTTTCCTGTGCAGAATAAAGGGGATCGCCTTCTATTGGAAAGCCAAGCCATGAAAGGTGGCATCTTACCTGGTGCCTGTAGCCCTTTGACAGGGTGCAGTCGGCGGTGAAGGTGTTATTATCATTTTGCTTTAGGGTAATGTCCGTTGAGTACCATGCGGGAGATGCTTTTTTTAGTGCGGCTTTTCCACATGCACTTGTTACAGGCCTTACTTCCCTGTTTTTTATGCCGTAGGGGCGGAACATGGATTTTACTTGTACGTTGGCATAGCCCTTTGCGATTATGCTTTTTGCGTCATAGGGCTTTTCTGGATATCCTTCTGGTAAGGTTGCACGGGGATTGCATATTGCCTTGTATGACTTTATGAAATTCCCCTCTTCCTGAACGCCTTGCATGTAGTCATAAAAATCTTGGGATGAGGCTATGAGTAAAAGGCCTTCCGTGTCTGTGTCTATGCGGTGGAGCAAACCGTGTTCACATTCTTTTTTGCCCTTTACACGGTTTAGTTCCGGAAAGCGGGCAGCTGCTTGCGTGTATGCAGATGGATCTCCTTCGTAAAGTGGTGCGCTTGCTGTTCCGCGGGGTTTTATTATGACTGCAAAAGGCTCTTCCTCTGTTGGCGTGTGAAGAAATTCAATATCCATTGGTTACCTGTCTTTGGGAAGGATTGTCTTTGGGAATTTTTTGTGCAGAACCTTCATTACGTCTTTGAAGCGTTCTGGGGTTTTTGTGCGGAAAACGGACAGTTCTCCGGCTTTGTTTCCAGGAAGCTCTATCTTTAGCATACGGGCATTCAGCATGAGGCTTGCATTTGGAAATAGCTTGTCGGGCTTGGAATAGATTTTGTCGCCAAGCACCGGGCAGTTTAGGTACTTCATGTGCACACGTATTTGGTGGGTTCTTCCTGTTGCAATGCGGAGCCTCATGAGTGTGTATTCCCCATAGCAGGCTATTGCACTGTAATAGGTCTTTGCAAATTTTCCTTCTGTCTGCAAGTCCACGGCGCGGAATCTTTTGCGGTTCTTTGGATCGCGTATCATGTTGGTTTTGATGATGCCGTGCTGGTGCTGGGGGCGGCCTGTGCAAATTGCTATGTATTCCTTTACGATTTTTTTGTGGTTCTGGAACTGGGACTGGAGCCATTCTTCGCTTTGGCGGTTCTTTGCGGTGATTATGATGCCGGATGTGTCTTTGTCCAGCCTGTGCACTATTCCAGGTCTTCTGCGCTCCAAAATTTCGCTTGTTTTTCCTTCCTTTAGCTGGGGGATTTTTTGCCTGCCCCAGTGGAATAGAAGCGCGTTGACGAGGGTTCCCTTCCAGTTGCCGCATGCGGGGTGTGTTACCATTCCCTGTTTTTTGTTGACTACACAAACGTTCTGGTCTTCATAGATTATGTCCAGAGGTATGTCTTCCGGTTCTATGTCGTCGGGGATGTTTTCTTCCCAGTCAATGTCTATCTGGTCCCCGGCCTTTACCTTGTATGAGACCTTCTGCTTTTTGCCGTTTACAAGAATGTTTGTGACTCCGCTTTTTAGCTTGCTGCGGTTCATTCCGTTTGGAAGGGATGCAATGTATTTATCCAAGCGTTCGGTTTTGTCGTATTCATCGGGAATTTTCGTGCTAAAGAAAGGCATTATTCCCCCTGCCCGCTTTTAGGCTTGTCTTGTGCTGGTCTTTTGGATTCTTTTGTTCCTGAAGCTTTATCTGAAGCCGTGCCTGTAGGCGAATCTTCTTTCTGTGCTTTAAGGTTTCCCTGCCGCATGAGGTTTCCTGCTTCTTCTGGCGTTATTGGAGTGACGGTTGGCTGCTCCGTAGATTCACGGATCTTCCTAAGTTTGCGCTGGGTGTGTTTTTCTTTTATGAGTGTTATTAAAAAATCCGTAAGGCCTATTGCACAGCTTGCAGCGGCTGTGTAGCCTATTATCATCTTTATTTGCCTTTCATCATAGTTCTTTGAACTGTCGAAGGGGTTTGGAAAAGAAACGCTTTCGCCTTTTATGTATTGATAGGTTCCGTAGGTTAGGATAACTCCAAGTGTGGTAAAGGGAACGGAACCAAGCGTTATTATTTCTGCGCGGCGTATTTTCTTTGACCATTCAGGAAATTCATCTGGTGAATAAGGCTCTGCTTCTTCACTTTCGGATGATGATTTGTCCGTTGTGGCGGCAAAGGCGAATTTTGGAGATAGTGCGAGCTTAGCGGAAATTGCTATTGATAAAACAAAAAATAAAATTCTTTTTAATTCCATATTGCGGTTGTTTGATTCCCATCGTTGGGTTTATTGTATTCACGCTCTCCAAAAAGGGCTGTTCCAATTCTTACCATGGTGCTACCCTCCTCTATTGCGATTTTATAGTCACCGCTCATTCCCATGCTTAGTTCTTTTATGGGCAGGTTTGGAAAGCTTTTGTTCACTTTTTCCCTTAGTTCACGCAAAGAAGAAAATGACTTCCTTACAATTTTTTCATCGTCGCAAAAAGGAGCCATTGTCATTAGGCCTGTTGCCCTAATGTGTGGGTATAAACCAGACGATAGGTTTTGCAAAGAAGCCATAAGTTCACTTTCATCCTTGTAGCCAGACTTTGAATCTTCTCCTGTATGGATTTCCAAAAACACATCCATTGTCTTATTAAGCTTTGATGCATGTTTTTCTATTTCTTTTAAGAGGTCTTCCCTGTCTACGGACTGGATGCAGGATGCTATTTCTACGGATTTTTTTACCTTGTTGAGCTGCAGGCTTCCTATTATATGAAGCTGAGCCTTGCCTGGACGCATTGTGTTTATTTCTGTGAATTTGGAAAATGCCTCCTGAACACGGTTTTCGCCAAAGAGAAAATGCCCTGCGTCCATTGCTGCAAGCACGGATTGGACCGGGTGGAATTTGCTGACTGCGCAAAGAATTACGCTGCCGCTTTCCCTACCCGATGCTTTTTCTGCGTTTGCAATGTCAAGTCTTATCTTATCAAAGTTATCTTTTATCTGATCTGCTGTCATTTTTTTCCGCCTCTTACTGATTATACAGAATTTCAAAATCTCCTTCAATCAGTTTGCATTAACTGTGCATTGCATTGGCAAGGGTGTCCGTAAGAGTGGCAAACTGGGCCACCGTTAGGTTTTCTGCGCGCTCCGACGGCGATATGCCTGCCTTTGCAAAGAAATCTGCCGCTGATAGTTCTTTTGGAAGCAGGGGCTTTATATTGTTCTGGATTGTCTTTCTGCGGCTGGAAAAGAGCGTGTGGACAAGCTTTACAAATAGTTCCGGTGACAGGCATTCAACTGGGGAAGCCTTTTTTTCCAGTAGGACGGCTTTTGAGGCTACCCTAGGTTTGGGCCAGAAGTTTCCGGGTCCAAGCTCTATGGATGGCTTTACGTCGTAGGCAAACTGGCAGAGTACGCTGAATGATGAATAGTCCTCGCTTGAAGGCTTTGCGCAAATTCTATCTGCAACTTCCTTTTGGACTGTAAAGACGCAACGGTCAAAGGGGCATGATTTTTCTATTGTTCCTGCAATGAATGTGGCGGCTATGTTGTAGGGAAGGTTTCCTGCAAGTTTTATTGGCGACTGTGCCTTTTTGTATTCCCCAAGCCAGTTTTTGAGCACATCGCCTTCAACTATGGCAAGTTTACCGCTTTTTTCTTCATCAGAGAAAATTCCGTGCAAAAGCTGAATGAAGCCCTTGTCTATTTCAAAAGCCTTTACTTTTGCGCCGGAATTTATGAATTCAGCGGTCATGCAGCCCAAT
>DFJV01000130.1 GCA_002373205.1 Treponema sp. UBA3662 | reverse complement strand
TAGCCTGAATAAGAAGCTTGTCTTCCGGAACGCGTCCAGGATTCTTAAGCATTTCCTCTTCCAAATCAACAAGTTCCTTCATCTGCTCAAGGAAGTACTTCTTAACATAGGTAATCTCATGCAGCTTGTCCAAAGAAACGCCCTTGCGGATTGCCTCGTAAAGCTGGAAGTACCTTTCGCTAGAGGCAGTCTTAAGCATCTCACAAAGCTCATCAGCACTCTTCCTGTTAAAGTCCTTTGCAAAGCCCAAACCGCTGCGTCCGTTCTCCAAACCGCGTATGGCCTTCTGGAAGGTTTCCTTAAAGGTCTTTCCTATAGACATAACCTCGCCAACAGCCTTCATGGAAGTGCCAAGTGAATCTTCAACACCGCGGAACTTTTCGAATGCCCAGCGTGCAAACTTAAGAACAACATAGTCACCGTCCGGAGCTCCACCCGGAGTGTATTTTTCCAAAGTGCCGTCGCGCCAATACGGAATCTCGTCCAGAGTCATGCCAGAAGCAAGCTTTGCAGAAATCAAGGCAATCGGGAAGCCTGTAGCCTTAGAAGCAAGGGCAGAAGAGCGGGAAGTTCTCGGGTTAATTTCAATAATAACAACTTCGCCAGTCTTTGGATTGTGGGCAAACTGAACGTTTGTACCGCCAATAACGCCAATAGATTCAACAATCTTAAAGGCCATTGTCTTAAGGCGCTCCTCAAGCTCCTTGTCAATCGTCATAAATGGAGCTGAACAGAAAGAATCTCCAGTGTGAACGCCAACCGCATCAATGTTTTCTATAAAACAGATGGCAATCATCTGGTTCTTTGCATCACGGACAACTTCAACCTCAAGCTCTTCCCAGCCCAAAATTGACTGCTCAATAAGACACTGGTGGGTAATAGAAAGATCAAGACCGTTGGAAACAATCGTGCGAAGCTCTTCTACATTGTAGCAGAAACCTCCACCCTGACCGCCCATCGTGTAAGCAGGACGAACAACAATCGGGAAACCAATCTCGTTGGCAATCTTTTCCGCACCTTCAACGCTATGGCAAATATCGCTCTTTGGAGTTGCAATGCCAAGCTTCTGCATTGTCTCCTTAAAAATCTCACGGTCCTCGCCACGCTCAATAGCGTCAAGATTTACGCCAATAACCTTAACGCCGTACTTGTCAAGAATGCCAGCATTGTTAAGCTCCATAGCCATATTCAAACCGGTCTGGCCGCCAAGGTTTGGAAGCAGGGCATCTGGACGCTCCTTTTCAATAATCTGCGAAAGACGCTCAACATTCAGCGGCTCAATATAAGTAGCATCCGCCATAACCGGGTCCGTCATAATAGTCGCCGGGTTAGAGTTCACCAGAACAATCTTGTATCCCTGCTCGCGCAAAGCCTTGCAAGCCTGAGTTCCCGAATAGTCAAACTCACAAGCCTGACCAATAACAATCGGCCCCGAGCCTATAATCATAACCTTGTTAATGTCTGTTCTTTTCATCTATATAACTCCTATAAAAACCAAATTAATTCTCACTTGCGTTCCCTAAGTCTGGTAAACGCCATGCCAGCAGAATCTATTATTCTGGGCGTTCCCCTACGGTCGCTCCGCTCCCTCCGTGTCGGGCTTTCCGCACTTCCGGGGCCCCTACCCCTCCATTCCCTACGGGAACGCCTTCGGCGGTGCTCCAATCCCTAACGCAAGCCAAAAAAAAAGGCGAATCTCCCAAAAAGGAAACTCGCCTTTGAAATTCAAACAAAAATAGTATGAACAACTTTGTTAATCTCGAGAATCGCCATGCAAACAAATGCTTCCGTTTTCATACTAAAACCCAACTATATCAAAAAACACATTTTCCGACAAGGGGGTGTTTTTTTCATCCACCACCGGCTACAGACTTTTCTACAAAATCCTGCTATACTGTCCCAAGAAAAAAATACAGGAGAGTTGAACTAAATGAGAATAATTTTTGTAAGACACGGAGAGCCCGACTATAAAAACGACTGCCTTACCGCAGAGGGACACATACAAGCAGAAGCAGTTGCCAAAAGACTTGCAAATGAAAAAATAGAAGGAATCTATTCATCCCCAATGGGAAGAGCCCGAATGACCATGCAGAAATTTGCAGACCAGCACCCGGACTTGCCAGTAAAAATCCTTGACTTCATGCACGAAATAAACTGGGGCAGCACAAACGGAAAAGAAATCCCGCTAGAAGGCCACCCATGGAACTGCGTAAACGAAATGGTAAGCAGGGGAATAAACGTTTGCGACTCGGACTGGAAGAACGGCCCCTATTTTTACGGCAACATTGCAACAGAAAATGTGGAAAGCATCGCAAAAGAAATAGACGGCTGGCTACTTTCGCTTGGATATTCGCGAGAAGGCTTCTACTACCGCAACTTGCACAAGGACGACGAGCAGCACACGGTTGTCCTCTTTTGCCACGGAGGCTCATCTTGCGCAGCCATTGCCCACATGATGAACCTGCCCTTTACCTTTACCTGCGCAGCAATTCACATGCCCTTCACCGCAGTCACAATACTCAGACTGGACAAAAACCCGGACAGCCTCTGCACCCCCGTTCTTGAACAGCTTAGCGACATAAGGCACCTGGCATAAGTCCAGACGGCATTCCGCATCAGCCCAAGCCATCCCCCACTTTCCCGGATGATTTTGCCTTTGGCATACAAATACCTATTTGATGGAGAAAACAACCATATTTTTGGCGGCTGCAAGAACGCTATATTTAGTGTAGACGAAAATTAAGTGGCTGTCTACAAAATGACCATATCTTCTCAGAGAAAAACACTCCGATGATTTTATGGAGTGCTTTTTTTTAATCTTCAAAATCATATCCATGAGTAAAACTTTCCTTTGCAAAATGAATTCAGGCATTTTCTATTATTGCGAAAAATGTATTTTTAATTTTTATGTAATCTTCATGCGATATGGTATAATAGTCATCATTTATCCTAATCAAACAATTTTGTCCTAACACTATAACAGTTTTTTCTTTGTTCGGATAATTTAATTCAACCACCATGCGTACATTTATTGTAAAATCATCAACATCAACGATTATAAATTCACCTTTCATTATCTTATTCGGTGGATTGTTATTATCTTTTTCTTCTGTTATGTTTTTTACCGGTTCGTTACCAAAGAAATTATCAATAAATAATTTATCAAGTTCAGAATCATAATCAGGAAACCATACGATACGTTTCCTAATTCTTATAAGTTTCATATTAGTCAACGATGGAAGAATTTGTTCTTTTAAATATGATGCCATTACTGTTGTTGATACTTTATTAACTCGATTCGAATTAGTAATCATTACAGCCGATAAAGGTACAGCTGTCATAATGTCAAAATTCATATATCTTATGTTAACTTCTACTTTGTCGAACTGATTAAAAAGTTTAGCAAGTTTATTTTTTGCATGACTAGAAAAGGATATTATTATCAAAAATGTAAAACACAAATATTTCATTATTTGTCCTCATAGAATTGTGTTGGATTGGAAAAACTGAAAAGAATAATAACACCTTTCGAAGAACGTTGAACATCTTTGTAATATCGTCTTCCTTTAGGCTCTTTTAATTCATCTGCAATAATGGATTCTAACCAAGTTGTACATTCCTCATTTAACCACCTTTCATATTCATCCTTATTATCGAAATTTACTTCAGGATATAGTTTCTTTAGTTTTTCAATTTTTGCTATATTATGCTTTTGCCATTCTTGAAAAAGCAATTTTCCATCCTCAGTTTTATCAATATAAGCATGTACTAACTCGTGAATTAGCAGAATTGAAGGGCTGTTTGCATTTCCATTTTTAGCAAGAGGTGAAGCTTTGGAATTCCATCCAAGGGTATTTGAGTTTGGATTGTAGTTATCACCTTCATACTCATTAATAAACATGACCTCATATATAGTAAAATCTACGTCTTTTAGGCTATTTATTATTTTATCCGCAGTATTTGAATGAGACAAATAGGTAAGAGCTTCTAGACAATGCAGTTTAAATTCATACCGGGATTTTTTATCAACTTCGAATCTTCCATCCGGGTCTATATAGCGTATAGGATTATTGCCCGCGTAATGGAACAAACCGGCATTTGCTGGGATTAAGGCGGCATTCCTGCGGAATCCTGTATGTCTGGATGCTAAAATCCATTTTTTTTGGGACGGTTTGTATTTTTTCCGGCATGAATTTTCCATTTTTTGTTCCTAAACTCCTCTTTTCACAAAATTCTTACTGCAAACTGCCCCAAAAAAGGGGCAATTTCAGTGCTCCCCCGACAAATACCTATTTGATGGGGGAATGGGCGGTGTTTTCACACTCTGCAAAAACGCTATAGCTAGCGTAAACAAAAATATTGCTGCCATACAAAAAATATATATTGCTCCGCAGAGGAAAAGCACTCCGTAGGTTTTCAGAATATTTTTCTATACCTCTCCATTTATATTATGAAGCGGAATATTTAAGGTTGAATCATCAAACAATGAATTTATTAATATAATACACAAATCATAAAACAAGTCGCTTTCATATACTATATTTCCATTCTTTATGATGTTATAGTAGTTATAAATTTTATAAACAGTTTGTACCCCACCTTCATTAACAACTACAATAAATGATATGTTGTCAACAGCACTTTTCACATACTTGTCTGTTTGCACTGCATTATCAATTTTCCGTTGTACTGCCTGGAGCGGAGCCCCTTGGTAAAAAACAAATTTTTTCTTACCTCTTTTAAAAATCAACTCCATATTGGTGTCTTCAGCAAAACAATTTATTAACGCAAGAAAAAATAAAAAAAGAATAACACATACCTTTTTCATTCCACAACCTCCAATCCCTTTTTCTGTTTATACTCCAATGGAGTGGTTGCATACGAATCAATTATAGCGCTCTTAATATAGTACTCAAGATTGTGTAACTGCCTACAATTGTCTCCTTTGTTATTAAAATTTGTTGATTCCGAAGTATCAGTTTCATCTTCCCATCCAATAATTTTCACATCGTCTCCAAATTTTTCTACCCACTTTGCATGATTGGTTTCACTTCCTTGATGGCAACATTCAAAAATAATCGTTTTTATAGATGAGCTAACTTTTGTTATATCATCAGGGGATATGAATTCTCCGTCAGCAGAAACAAATGCCGTTGAATTACTACTTCCATGTCCACTTATCATTATAAATACTGCTTCAGGATCTGCAAAAGCATTAAGAATATCATTTTTTGTAGCCTCTGTATTTACTACATAACTTACTAAATGATTGTCGAGTAATTGCCGTTCCTCTGCTGTTGATGAATATTCTTGATCTGCGGCATCATCCAGTGTATACAGAATATATACAGCCTCTCTTCCATCCGGGTCTATATAGCGCACCGGGTTGTTGCCGGCATAATGGAACAAACCGGCATTGGCTGGGATTAAAGCGGAATTCCTGCGGGATCCGGTGCGTCTGGCTGCGGAAACCCATTTTTTTTGAGGACGGTTTGTATTTTTCCGGTAAATTGTCACAATTTGGCTGCAAAGCTGTCTCGCTCTGAGGGCGGAACATTGAGCGCGTCCATCACCTGGGCAAGCGAAAGGTTTAACTTGTCCATAATAAGCCTTACGGTTTCCTGCCGGCCTTGTTCCAGGCCTTGTTCCAAGCCCCTTTCCTCTCCGATGCGGATTCCCTCTGCAAGAGACTCTTCTTTCTGTGCGGCAACGTCAACCGCGTAATCGTATTCCATCGTCAGCATGTTGATTACCTCCGTTGATTTCCTTTCAAGATAGCCGGGAAGGATCCCCCGTCCGATTGCCTCTTTTACAGCCCATGTGAGGGGCTCGTCCTTTCCTTCAACCCGGGCTTTCCTGACCAAGTCTATGAACTGGGAGTACTGCCTTAGCGCACCGCACTTTCCAAGCAGGGCATCCCCCTTGCCAAGGTTTATGTTGTAAACCTTCACAACAAGCTCAAGCGGAACCTCGGAAGGCTTTTTTCCTCCGGGATAGGTGAAGGAGTCAGATAGCCTCATCTCGTCTTCCGCCGGGTAGTCATCCGTTCCGTTGTAGAGCACGTAGAACTCCGGCATGGGTACGCAGACGCGGCTGCGGTAGTACTTCTTCTTGGGTGGGACTATCTTCTCGTAAATCCTTGCCACGTAGTCAAGGAGCCTTAGCGGCATGTTCCGGTTTATGGTTGACTGGTGCTCTATGAGGACCACGACCTGGCCGTTAACCTGCATGGCAACGTCGTTGGCGTAGCTCATGTACATGGCACTTTCAAGCATCTCGGGAACAAGCTCCGTGTTTTCAGGCCTAAGATTTGTCCCGTGCAGGGCATTGTAGAGCGATATGAAATTCTCCTTGGCCGTCACGTCCCTTCCGAACAGGTCTACGAAAACGCTGTCCTTCACCTTGCGGTTTTCACCTTCTGCTGCCATGCACATCCCCCTTATAGTATATTATAATACAATCTCCGGGAAAAGTGAACTGCTTTTTTAATTGTCCAGTCCGTCCGCAAAAGTCAAGATTGTCCACAAGGCGCATATTGCTCCGCTGGGAAAGGGCACTCCGTCAATTTTGCAGAATGCCTTTTCTCTGCGGCTCAAATTTCCATGAATAAATTTGAGGCACAATTTTTGGAATGTCAAAAATCTTGCTTACTACTCCCGGCTTCATGGGGCGGGAGGTAAGGGTTGCGTTATTTGGCAAAAGTTTTATTTTCACTGCAAAGAGCCCCAAAACCGGAGTGTTTTTGAACTTTATAAAAACACTAAAAAAACAACTGCTGCAATTCT
>DFJV01000070.1 GCA_002373205.1 Treponema sp. UBA3662 | reverse complement strand
TTTGGGGCGTTGTCCGCTCACTGCGCGAGCTACCGAGTTACTTTGTAACTCGCAAGATTTATCTGTTAACACCAACTCATTTGAGCAGGTGTTGCGGGCGGCGTTTGAGCCCGCAGAGGGGGTAGTGGAAGACACGACAAAGTGGAGCAAATGACGGAAGTGGCTGTTTCAAAAAAATGTATTTTGGTAGTGGCACAGACCCTGAAACTAGTTCAGGGTGACGGTGTTTGCTTTGAAATTTTGCCACTTACGGCATTTGCGGAACGACTCGTGGCTGGAGCGAGGGGGAGACTTCCCCCCCTTTTTTTATAGAAGCTTATTTAATCAGAAGACCTGCGTAAGCCTTGAGTGTTGGCTCCATGTCGTTTGCAAGAACTGCCTTTGCCAGTGTCTTTCCAAGCTGTACGCCTTCCTGGTCAAAGCTGTTTACATTCCAGATGAAGCCCTGGAACATTACCTTGTTCTCGTAGTGGGCAAGAAGGGCTCCCAAAGTTTCCGGTGTTACCTGTTCGCCGTAGATGAGGCTAGAAGGTCTGCCGCCCTTAAAGAACTTGTTGGGGTTGTCGCTGTCCTTTCCGCAAGAGAAGGCTACAATCTGTGCGGCAACGTTTGCGCAGAGTTTTGTCTGGCTTACGGAGCCCTGGATTGTTACGTCTTTGCCTGTCTGGTTCTTGTTGAATGCGATGAACTGGAGAGGAATAATGTCCGTGCCTTGGTGCAAAAGCTGGTAGAATGAATGCTGGCCGTTTGTTCCCGGTTCGCCAAAGA
Source organism: Treponema sp. UBA3662 (assembly GCA_002373205.1). Lineage (GTDB taxonomy): Bacteria > Spirochaetota > Spirochaetia > Treponematales > Treponemataceae > Treponema_D. The sequence continues at coordinate 3,287 of DFJV01000070.1, read as the reverse complement.
TTACGGGTCCTGTAACATAGTCAATTTCCTTTCCAAAGCGGTTTACGCTCTTTCCGTTTGATTCCATGTCCAACTGCTGAAGGTGGGCTGGGAAGCGGCTGAGTGCCTGTGAGTAGGGAAGAATTGCCGTTGTTGGAAGGCCAAGTACGTTGCGCTCGTAAACGCCGATGAGTGCGTCCATAAGGGCTGCGTTCTTTGTTACGTCCTTTTCTGTTGAATTTTTGTCTTCTTCTGCGGCACCCTTAAGGAAGCGGTCAAAAATGTCTGCGCCGAATGCAAGGCTAAGGATTGCTCCACCTACTGCGGATGTTGAAGAGTAGCGTCCGCCGATGTAGTCGTCCATAAAGAATGCTGCCATGTAGTCTGGATTCTTTACGAGGGGGCTTGTTTCGCTTGTTACTGCAATCATGTGCTTGGAAACTTCACAGCCTGCGTTTTTGATGTATTCCTTTACGAAAGATTCGTTTGTAAGGGTTTCCAGTGTTGTTCCGCTCTTGGAAACAAGGATGAAGATTGTCTTTGCAATGTCTATTGAGTTGAGTACGGAAACTGCATCGTCCGGGTCTACGTTGGAGATGAAGTGGGCTTCCATCTTGAACTTGTTGTTTGCCTTTGCCCAGTTTTCAAGTGCAAGGTACATTGCGCGCGGGCCAAGGTCGCTTCCTCCAATACCAATCTGGCATACGGTTGTGTATTTTTCGCCCTTTTCGTTTACAAGTGCGCCTGAGTGGACTTTTTCTGCAAATTCAGCGATTTTTTTCTGCTGTTCAACGTAGAAAGCCCTCTTGTTTGTGCTGCCTGCCATTACGTCCTTGCCAAGCTGGCCTCTTGTAAGGTGGTGGAGAACCATGCGGCCCTCACCTGTGTTTACAACGTCGCCATTGTAGAGAGCCTCGAACTTTTCAAGAAGCTGTGCCTCTTTTGCCAAGTCCTTGAATACCTGGATTGTGCGGCCGTCAACTGCCTTTGCGGCGTAGTTGTAGGTGAGACCTGCGCCCATCTTGATTGAATATTCTGAAACGCGTTTTGCGGCGCCTTCAGCCTTAAGCTCTTTAGCTATGGAAACTGAGTCTTTGAGCGACTGGAGTTTCTTAAAGCTTTCGAGAGATGTTAGGTTGTTCCATGCGATTTCTGCCATTTTAAAGCCCCTGATAAAAATTGTTAGCTAAATATACCAAAAATCAAAAAATTATGCTATACTAAAGTTAGCGGCATTTTTCTGCAAAAAGCATTGTGCAAGGCTTTGTGCAAAAGCATGATGCAAAGCGGAAAACACTAAACTGCCGTATGGAGGAATTTTTATGAATCTTCTTATTACAATCCTCGTGGGTGCCCTTATCGGTTGGCTCGCAGGAATTTTCATGAAGTCTGCCCACGGATTCTGGCTTTCATGCATTCTGGGTATTGTCGGTAGCGCAATCGGCGGCTGGCTGGCAAGTGCCCTTGGAATCCACATTGGTAGCGGCCTTATCAGCTCTCTCATTGTAGGCGTTGCGGGAACCTGTCTCCTTATTGTAATCGTCCGCGCAGTCATGGGCAAAAAGTTCTAATTTTTTTTATCAAAGGGGGAGGAGCACACGCTTGAAGCTTTGCTGCGATTCCCCCTGGCCTTAGCCCTCAGCAGTAAGCTGCCGTTTTTGGCACACCCCCACCTAACTTGACAAAACATTTGCAAATGCCCCTCGGCATTATAACGATGAATTGTAAAATTATGCGGTAATGCTATCGAAATTGATTTTGAAAAGGAGGCTATTTTTATGACTATGACAGCGGTTTCTATAGATGTTCCAAAGAATATGGTGGAATATATGGTTTCAGATGACGAAAAAACAAACCTTATCCGCAATGCAATGATTTTGTTTCCTTATATTCAAAACGATACTATTTCTTATGGCAAGGCCGCACAGATTCTTGGTATTCACAAAATGGATTTGATTGCATTGTACAGCAATCTTGGACTTCCATATCTTAATCAGACAAGCGATGAACTAGAAAGTGATGTTTCTGTATTAAAAGAGCTCCGTAGAAATGTTGTATGACGATCGTTTCTGATACTACTCCGCTGATTTCTCTTATAAAAATAAACCGCCTAGATTTGCTAGAAAAATTATTTCACGAAGTATTGATTCCTGAGGCTGTTTACAGAGAACTTACTACCAATCAGAGTTTTGCTTTAGAGGCCGAAGAAGTAAAGAAAGCCCCTTTCTTAAAAGTTTCTCCAGTTCAAAATAAGCAGTCTATTCAGATTTTGCAAGCCGTAAGCGGTCTTGATGATGGTGAAAGTGAGGCTATCGTTCTTGCAGGAGAAAAACTGTCTGATGTATTGATTATAGATGAGCGCAGAGGTAGAAAAGTTGCACAACAGCTTGGAATTTCTATTACTGGAACTGTGGGTATTTTGGTTCAGGCTAATGACGAAGGTATGATTTCAAAAGCAGATGCAAAAAGTTGCTTTGATTTTTTGAAGCAGAGCAATATTCGGTTGAGTGAAAACCTTATTCAATCAGCATTGGACATGATGAAATAGCTTACGGCATAATCTTGCAGTCAATAAGGTACTCTTCTTTTAGCGAGTATTTTATGCCAAAACTATGGGTTGCAATATAGTGGGTAACAGGGAAGTCGCTTCCGAAAAGGATTTTTGATTTTTCGCGGACAAGTGAGCGGAGTTTTTTGAGGTTCTTTTCTTCAATGCAAGCGGTGTCGCAGAAGATGTTTTTGTGGGTGTTTACAAGTTCTGCACATTCTTTTACAGGATTTGAGTGTGCCAGAATCAGGACGGAATTTGGGCGTTCAATTGCAAAGGGTGAAAAACGTGTGGGTAAGTCATCTGGAATTGTTCCCGAATGAACTAAAACAGGCTTCTTGTTTTGGGCTGACCAGTCAAAGATTTCTTCCATGCATTTTTTGTGGCGCGGGTTTTCTAAGTCCCATTTTTGCGCTGCCGGATGAAGTTTTATTCCGCAGTAGTCGAAGGTTTTGGTTGCGGAAAAGACGGAGATGTTTTTGTCTGCGTAGGACGGAACAAACCAGAGGTATGGGCGAACTTTTAGCTTGCCTGTGTAGGAAAGGGCGTAGGCTGTTTCCTCTTCAATCTTCAAAAGCTCTACGTCGTCTCTGCAGCTTGATGTGGAGGAAAAACGCGCTTCGTCAATGCCGTACTTTGCCCCGGCTTCTTCGATTGCTTCAAAGACTTCCAGTGCGTCGTAGTAGAGTTCGTTGAACTGGCCTATGTGGATGTGGTGGTCGGTCATGGGATGTCATTTTGCAACGCAGGCATAGATGCC
>DFJV01000007.1 GCA_002373205.1 Treponema sp. UBA3662 | reverse complement strand
CAGAAGGTATTGCTCCCGAAATGATAGCAAAGTGCTGTTCTCTTCCGCTGGAAGAAGTAAAGGAATTGCAAAAAACGACCTAAGAAATGCCCCCTGAAAAAGTGGCAAACTATTGTTCTCTGTCTTTAGAAGAAGTGTTGAAAGTTTAAGGGAACCCCGAAAAGTTCCCTTTTGGCGGGATTTTTCTAGCCAATATTTGCCTAATCGACCTTGCTCTGCACAAAACTGCGGATTTCTTAAAGGTCAAGAAGTAAGCGTATGTTAGAACCAATTTCCTGCATTGTGGAATAAGACAGCGCAGATACCATTTCCAACAGCCGAGCCCGGTCTATTACCGTAATTTGAGGTGTAACGGCGACTGAATCTTTAGGTAATTTTGTTTCATAACTTGAAAGGACGATATTGCCAGGGAAATCTGCAAGCCTCATGTTTGTTGTAAGAGGGATTACTATAGTTGTGTGCATATCTGTTTGGTTGAAAGCATCGCTTTGAACGATGATGGATGGCCTTCGCCTGCCCGGTTCGCTTCCAAACGGAATGCCAAAATCTACCCACCAAATTTCACCACGAATCATTTTTTGTAAGCTCCCTTATGGTTTCTAATCCAGCATTTTGGACAGGCTTAAATTCATCAAATGCATTTGGGTTTGATTTCATAAAATCATTTACTTTTGACGAGATAGAAGTTTTTTTGCTTGATGAAGTGTAAATAGAAAATAAATATCCAACATAATGGCTTAGTTCTTGAAGAGCTTCTTCCGGTAATGCTCTAATTTGTTTCTCCAGTACTTCGTATGGCATATAAAATCCTCCTACGATTTCATTATACTCGATGTAGAGGGATTTTTCTAGCCAATATTTGCCCAATCGACCTTGCCCTGCACAAAACTGCGCGCCCTCCATGGAGCTACTTTTTATGCAAAAAATGTGATAGTAATGGAGACAAATGCCGGTTCTCGCAATGAAGTTTCAAGCGACCCAGCAAGTGCCTCATAAGAGGCATGGATGTTGGCCAAAAAAAAGAAGAAAAATTCAGAGGAAATTCAGAAAAAAATCTTTGTAAAAAGCCTGCGATTGCAGTACAATAGAGTTATGAAAAAAATCTTGGTATTGGCAGCAGCGGCTTTTGCCTTTTGCATGCAGCTGGCGTCTCAGTCGTCATTTTTTGACAATTACGTTTACCAGCAGTGGACTTCTTTTGGAGGCCTTTCTGGAACGACGGCTACTGACATTGCGCAAACCAGCGACGGCTTTATTAATATAGGTACTTACGAAGGACTCGTGCGCTTTGACGGAGTGGCTTTTTCCACTATGAGGCGCAGCAAGGACAATGGGCTTACTTTTGCTTCCGTACGCGTTGTTGTGGAGGATAGTTCAGGAAACCTTTGGATAGGCTCCAACGACGAAGGTGTGCAGCTTTTGCAGCCGGATTTGAATATGACTTTTACCACCCAGAACGGTCTACCCAACAATTCAATCCGTGCGATTGTGGAGGACAAGGACAAGAACGTGTGGGTTGGAACTGCCGGTGGCGTTGTCTACATGTCCAAGAGCCGCCACCTCTTTAACCCCCAGTTTGAGGCGGGTACGGTTTCCAAGGGCGTTATTTCCACCCAGCTTATTTGCGATAGGGACGGTCGTGTTTGGCTTACTACGGAGAACGACAAGGGGCTTTTTGTCTTTAAGGACGGCCTTTTCCGTACAATTCCTTCCATGGATAAATTTGGCGACTATGCGGTTACGGACGTTTGCCAGGACAGGGACGGAAACTTTTGGGTTGGCACGGACAATTCAGGCCTTGTAAAGATTGTAGGCGGAGAAGCTATTGCCGTTCACACAGGAACAATTCTGGACAGCATTCCGGTTACTGCTATTTTTCAGGCTCAGGACGGAAATGTTTGGTTTGGTACGGAATCCGGTCTTGTGGTCTACAGCGAGGGAAAATTCCATGTCTGTGACAAGGCAGAAATTCAGAGTGCTAAGATAAACAGGATTATCTCTGACCGCGAAGGCAACATCTGGATTGCTACGGACAGAAACGGTGTAGGCAAGATGACCCGCAGCCGCTTTAAGATGTTCCGCACTGGAGAAACTTCCAATGCCATAGCGGAAGGAAAGGACGGCAGGGTATGGGTTGGAACTGATTCCGGCTTGTTCTGCTATGTAGACGGTAAGCAGGAGACCAATGCCCTTACCAAATACACCAAGGACATAAGAATCCGCCACGTTGCCACTGCACAAAACGGTGACATACTGGTAAGCTGCTACAGAAAGCCCGGGCAGTTACGCTACAATCAGGCAAGTAGAAAGATTACCTCTTGGAGCACGGACGAAGGTCTTGCCGGTAACAAGGTTAGGGTTGCAATAGAAGGTTCCCAGGGAGAGCTTTATGTTGGCACAACCACCGGCCTTAGCATAATCCACAAGGACGGTAGCATAAAGAATTTTAAGCAGCTGGACGGTCTTGAAAACGAGTACGTAATGTGCCTCTACCGCGACCCCAACGACGTTGTCTGGATTGGCACGGACGGCGGCGGTGTCTACCTTATGCGGGACGAGACGCTTTTTGGCTGGATAACTACAAATAACGGTCTTGCGGGTAACGTTGTATTTAAGATTTCGCAGGATAATATGGGCGCATACTGGATTTGCTCTGGAAGCGGCATAACAAGGTGCCCCGACTACGACAGTTCAAAGGACGTGCTTCCGGAAAAATTTGAAGTGATTAGGGCAGAGCAGGGACTTGGCACGGATTCAGTCTTCCAGCTTTTACAAGACAGGGCTGGCAATGTCTGGATGACGAGCAACTACGGCATTTCTTCCGTTTCCAGCGGTAAGCTTAGCGAAGTTGCCAAAGGCGTTAGCGACGTGATTGTTCCCAAATACTACAGCAAGAGCGACGGCCTTGACTCCGACGGTCCAACTTCCACCGCAGTAAGCATTTGCGACAGGGACGGAATGCTCTGGTTCCCAATGGTGGATGGTGTTGCTGTTTACAATCCGGTAAAGGTTCGCGGCAGCCAAATAAAGCCTCTTGTCTGCATAGAAAACCTAAGGGTAGACACCGTTGAATACAAGGATTTTGACAAAGTTATTGAACTTAAGCCCGGCACAAAGCGTGTGGACATAAAATACACCGGCCTTAGCTTTGACGCACCTGAGCGCATCTTATTCACCCACCAGCTGACAGGTTTTGACGATGATTTTTCCACCCCAAACACGGAAAGGTCTGTTTCTTACACCAACCTAAAGCCTGGCCGCTACACATTCATGGTTTCTGCAATAAACGGAGACGGAATCATGTCCGACAAGGCGGAGACCATGCTCTTTTTGCAAAAGCCCTACATCTGGCAGACGGAATGGTTCTGGATTGTCTGCACTGTATTCTTCCTTGCAACGGTTATCACCATTTTCTACCTTAAGGAAAGGGCCGTAACCCTGGAAAACATAAGGCTTGAAGGGCTTGTTAAGGAACGCACAAAAGAGCTTGCCGTGGAAAAGGAAAAGTCCGACCAGCTTCTGCACGCAATCCTTCCCGACAAGATTGCAAAGGAACTCAAGGACAGCGTCCGCGCCATAGGTGAAAGCTTTGCAGACGTTACCATGCTTTTTTCCGACATAGTAAGCTTTACCAAGACTTCCAGCGAGCACACCGCCGCAGAAATTGTATACGCCCTAAACGACCTCTTTAGCCGCTTTGACGAAAGGGCCAAGCGCATGGGTGTAGAAAAGATAAAGACAATCGGAGACGCATACATGGCAGGCTGCGGCCTACCTTCGCTCAACGAAGACCACGCACGCATCATGGTGGAATTTGCCAAGGGCATGTACCAAGACCTTAGGGACTACAACGCTAGCGCAAAGATAAAATTCAACATAAGGATAGGCCTTAACCGTGGGCCTGTTAGCGCAGGTGTTATAGGAAAGACCAAATTCATCTACGATGTGTGGGGCAACACCGTCAACGTTGCAAGCCGCATGGAGTCTGCCTGTTCCCCTGGAGGAATAAGGGTTTCCGCCGCGGTTTACGAAAGGCTCAAGGACACAGACATAAAATTCTCAGGTCCTATTGAATGTGACATAAAGGGCAAGGGGCTTATGACCACCTACGACGTTATTATGGGAGAAGACGAATGAAAACTAAGATAGTTGCCTTTGGCGCTTTTTTTGCGCTGCTTCTTTCCGGCTGCAAGAAGGTGGAAGAAAAACCTACAGTAAAAGTCGGCCTGCTTTATTCGCTTACCGGTGCAATGGCCCAGAGCGAGATTCCTGTCTGCGATATTGAGCGCATGGCCATAGACGAAATAAATTCATCCGGCGGAGTTCTTGGCCACACAATAGAAGTTGTTCAGCTGGACGGAGAAAGCAAACCCCAACGCTTTGCAGAACTGGCGCGCAAAATGCTTACGGAAGACAAGGTTGCCACAATATTCGGCTGCTGGACATCCGCATCCCGCAAGGAAGTAAAGGCCGTTGTGGAAGAAGAGGACATCTTTGGCCTGCTCTGGTACCCGCTCCAGTACGAAGGCCTAGAAGCAAGCCCCAACATCATGTACATGGGTGCCGCCCCAAACCAGCAGGTTATTCCTGCCGTAGACTACTGCCTAAGGAATTTTGGCAAAAGGGTTTTCCTTGTAGGCTCCGACTACGTATTCCCCAGAACAGCCGGCGAAATGGTAAAGGCCTACCTTTCCCACATAAAAGGCAAGTGCGTGGGCGAACGCTACGTGGACATGGAATGCGAGGATTTTAGCGACGTAATAAAGCAGATAAAGGCTTCCAAACCCAGCGTAATATTGAACACACTCAACGGAAGCTCAAACAAGGCCTTCTTTGCCCAGTTAAAAGCTGCCGGCATTGGCGCAAACAAAATCCCCGTAATGAGTTTTTCCGTTTCGGAAAGTGAAGTTAGCTACATAGGTTCGGATCTGCTTGAAGGGCATTACGTTTCCTGGAGCTACCTGCAAACAATATCATCCTTCCACAACCACCTTTTTGTCTCCCGCTTTAAAAAACGCTTCGGCGAAGACAGGGTAATAGGAGACCCAATGGAAGCTGCCTACATAGCGGTTTATCTGTGGGCGGCTGCATGCAAAAAGGCCGGGACCTTTAACGTAGAGGACGTTCGCATGGCTGCCAAGGGGCTTACTTTTGACGCTCCAGAGGGCAGTGTTACCATAGACGGAGAAAACCAGCACCTTAAAAAACAGGTGCGCATTGGCCGGGTTAACGCCAAGGGGCTTATAGACGAAGTGTGGCGGAGCGACAACCTTGTAAAACCAGACCCCTATCTTAGCACCTATGTCTGGGCAAAAGGGCTTTAGTCTTTTTATATTTTTCTTGCGGCGCTTTTTTGGTTGAACAAATGTTTCATAAAAGAACATCTTGCCATTTTTTTCAGAACACATAGCGCCCGGTCCCTGCGGTCCCTGAGCCTGTCGAATGGGCAAAGGACCGCTAAAAGCAGCTGCCTCTTTCCTACAAGAAAAAAATGGCAAGGAGGCCATCTTTGAGGGGCTTTCCGGGGTTCCGCTCCCGCTCCATTGCCTGCGGCAACCCGCCTACGGCGGGCCCCTCCAATCCCTGCCGTGCTTGCACTTGCTAATGGAGTTTTCGTAGAAAACTCCAGGGCAGGCTTCGCCTGCCCCAATCTCCGGGTTGTTAACCCGCCATCCATGGCTAGGTACTGCTTGGCAAGAAAGAATACCGTTCCCTGAGCTTGTCGAAGGGAACATCCCAAAAAGAGCATTCGTAAAACATCAAACTTCGGACTTTGAGCGGTTTCCTCCCCTCCAAATTAGGGGTCTAAGGGACTCCCTTAAAAAATCAGAAACCATTTGAAGTTTTTATCTTTTGATGTTAAACTTTCACTTATAGGAGTTTATTTAATGGCCAAGTTAAAAGAATACGAATGCCCGGCTTGCGGTGGCATGATGGAATTTAACGTAGCAACCCAAAAACTTAGGTGCCCATACTGCGCAACAGAATTAGCCGCAGATGCCCTGGAAACGGAAGAGGACGGAAGCAGCGCGGAAGACGGTGACTCAGCCCAGGAATCATCTGCAGCATATTCCGGCAACTATACACAGGAAGAGCTTGAACACCTTAGGGTTTATTCATGCAAGTCCTGCGGTGCAGAAATCGTTGCGGACGAAAACACCGCCGCAAGCAAATGCCCCTACTGCGGAAACAATGTTGTAATGACCGGACAGTTTGCTGGCGGAAAGAAACCCGATGGCGTAATTCCCTTTAAGATTACAAAGGAAGAGGCCCAGAATATCTACAAGGAACACATAAAGACCCGCTGGCTTGCCCCAAAAATATTCAAGGACAACAGAAAGATCGATGAGATAAAGGGCGTTTACGTACCCTTCTACCTGGTAAGCGGAACAGCCTACTCGCATGTTTCGGGCATGGGATATTCTATTGGACGCAGGTGGTCAGACAAGGAATATGATTACACGGAAACCAAGGAATACGAGATTGACCGCGACATGAACCTTCCTGTTGCAGACATTCCATCCCTCTGCACGGACAAGGCAAACAGCATACTTATGGAATCCATTGAGCCATTTGACACAAAAGGCCTAAAGCCCTATGCAGGAGGATTCCTTGCAGGTTTTGCCGCCGAATCATACAAGGAAGACTATGTTCCCAAGTGTCTTGCAAAAGCAAAGGAAAGAATGGCAACATCTGTCTATGATGCGCTAACTTCTTCCATAACGGAGTATTCCTCCAACAACATTACAAACCATACGGAAAAGATAGGCAACCTTACTTACAAGTACTGCCTGTTGCCGGTATGGTTCTTCACTGAACGCTACAACGACAAGGCCTGGAATGTGGTAATAAACGGCCAGACTGGGAAAGTTGCAGGTGTCCTTCCGGAAGACAAGAAAAAGTTTACTCTGTCTGTCTTAATAAAGGCTGTCGTAATAGCCGCGGTTGCTTATGCCGTAAAACTGTTTCTTAAATTCTAGCGGTTAGCAACGGAGGAATTTTATTATGAAGAAATTTTTGAATATATTGTGCTTGGCCCTTTTTGCATCTTTTGCAACTCTGCCGCTTTGTGCCCAGTCAGAAGACGAAGGCATTGTTGAAGTTGACCAGAGCGTAGGTACTTCCTCTTCTGCCAAGGCCTATCTTGTGGACGATGCCATCCTTCTTTCCTCTCTTCAGGCTCAGACTTTGGAGCAAAAGCTTGCCGCAATAAGCGAACGCTACGACTGCGACGTGGTTGTCGTTACAAAGACAAACATTTCAGGTTCAAACGTTACAGGCTATGCTGATGACTTCTTTGACGGCAACGGCTATGGTCGTGGCTCAGACAATAACGGAATACTTTTCCTTATCACCATGGCAGAAAGGGAATGGGCTATTTCCACAAGTGGTCACGATGCCATCACGATTTTTTCCGACTGGAGGCAGGATCAGATAACAGGAAAGATGATGCCCTTCCTTAAGGCCGGTGACTATGCAGGTGCTTTTGATGCCTTTGCCCAGAGCTGCGAATACTATCTTTCCAGAGGGGTTCCTTCAGAAGAAACCCTTTCCGGTGAAGACGGCATTGTTTCTGGCCAAGGACATTCGGCTGGTGCTGATACAGAAAAAGGTCCCCTTGACCCTGTCTGGGCAGGAATCTCCGCACTGATTGGCTTAATCTCTTCATGGCTCGGCTCTTCCGCAAAGAGAAGCAAATACCGCACCGTTGTGGAAAGAACAACCGCATCCGGCTACGAAAAGTTTGCAGGTGCAAGTGGCAACAATGCAGACCGCTTTATCCGCACCCAAACAAGCCGAACCCTTCGCCCAACAGAAACCGCTTCCCGCACTTCCTTCAGCGGTGGCTACTCCCACTCTTCCACCCATACAAGCTCATCCGGCCACACCCACGGCGGCAGCCACGGCTCCTTCTAAAAAAATTAATTGACCCAAATCTTCCCCGCAGCAAAAAAACTGCCGGGGAATTTGGGATGAAAAGTTAAAAAGTTGTAAAAGTAAAATATATTATGGGCCTTCCTTGGGCTCTTAGGAGAAAAAAGAATGGGAAATTTTAAAAATCAAATAGATGAAGACTTAAAATATTATCAGCAAGAGTTTTCTTATATAAATAATATAGAAAAAAATGAATGGGCTTTTAATTTTTGGGTTTTGGATAAACTTTTTTCAGTTGATGAAGAATTAATTGAATCAAAAATTGTAGATTATCATGATTTAGGTATTGATGCATATGAAATTTATGAGGACACAAAAGAAGTTTATTTGATTCAAAATAAATATTACGGGGATAATACTCCTTTGTCATCTGAATATATAAAGAATGATTTCCTTTTAAGAGCAATCACCGCCCTTGAAAATGGAACATATCCAAAATCAGAAGAATTACAAAAGTTTTTTACAAAATATAAATCGAATCCTGAATTTTCTGTAAAACTTCAATTATTTGTTACAAACAATAATGAATCTAAAGAAATTGATGACTATATAAAAAAATTTAATTCAGAACATCCAAAGTATATTGCAAAAATTTTCTATTTAGATGATATAGAAAACAGATATTATGATGATATAAAAGTAGAACAAAAGAATTTTTCAACAAAATTGGAAAGTATCAATAAAGGTACAATTTTGAACATAAATACAGAAGCATATAAGATGGCAAATGTTCTTGATGCAAGATATGCATTAACACCTGTTGTATCATTATATAGACTTTATAGGGAATCTATTGAAAAAGGTTATCCAATATTTGAAAAGAACATACGAGAATATTTAGGTAATAAAGGAATAAATAATAATATTTACAAAACTTTATTGGATAAAGAAGAACGGAAAAACTTCTTCTACTACAATAACGGAATTACAATTATCTGTGATAAAATTGGTTCAATTAATATAGTTCCTTCGAGTAGCAATCTTAATGCAGTCTACACAATTGATAATCCACAAATAGTAAATGGTTGTCAAACAGTAAATTCAATTTATGCAGCATTAGATAATATAGATCCAAAAGATCTTGAAAAAGAATTTAAAGATACTTTTGTAATGGTAAAAATTCTCGAAATTAATAGACAAGATTTGAAAGAGGAATGTCTTTATAAAAATATAGTTCGTTTCAATAATTCTCAGAATTCAATTGATGAAAAAACATTTGTTGCAAATACAGATATATTTATTCGTTTACAGACAGAATTTGAGAAAAAGGGCTTTATTTTATTAATAAAACAAAGCGATTCAAATAAATATTCGTCAAAATATAAAACAATTTCAGAATTGCAAAAAAATGCTTCAGAACGTCTAACTCGATTCAACCTACCTAATTTTAAAAAAGCAAGCGACTCTTTTATAAAACTAGAGAAATTTTTGCAAGTAATAAATGCATTTGCATGTGGTGGTTACGTTGCATACGTAAAGAAAAGTACAATGTTAAAATTTGGTAGTGAAACTTATCAGACAGCAATAAATTTTATAAAAAATGGAAATGTAACAAATGAAGTGCTTTTGGATCTTTTTATGCTTTATTTAAAAGCAGAAAAAACAAAAAAAGAATCAGAAGATAAACGCTCTCCCATACCTTATTACCTTATTGATTGTTTTGCCAAATATGAATGTAAAGATAGACGAGCAGAATTAATAACATCAGAGTTAGCAGATATATCAAAAATTTTGCATATAATCAAGCTATATAAAGCCGTTAGTAGTGCCTATGCAAAAGAATATGCTAAAAAATTTAACGTAGATTATAATAAAATGATTAAACAAAATGTAAATTATGAGATATTAGAAAATCTTAGAGATACCCTGAAAGATGTAATATAATAATCACATAACAAAGTTTAAAAAACGACAGCGGGGCAAGCCCGCTTCGGTACAACCAATTGTTATGAGGAGCTCACACTGGGACGCTTGATGAAGGAATAAAGTTGATGCAACTTAAAGCGATAAAAAAGGCTATAATATTTCTCATTGTTTTGTTTTTCTCATTTCTTATATTATTTTTTCTTTATTGGAATATTGGAAATGGATATGTAAATCATGCTAAAAAAATCGGAACGCAAATCATAGAAAAAATAGAGAATTACAAAAATGTTAACGGGAAAACTCCAGCTTCTTTTATTGATTTAGGCTTGGCTCCTAATGAGCTGTGGGGTGGAATTGCTACTGAGTACAAGGGTATTAATTTTTGGTATGATAGAATTTCAGATAATGATTATAACATTTATTTTGACTTATCAGTTGGAGAAGCGCTATATTATCATTCTGATACGAAAGAATGGGAATAATTAGTACAAAGAAATCAGCTCAAGCCTAATTTTTTACTTGACTTATACATGTAATAATATGTATAATAAATATGTATGACGTTTGAATGGGATGAAAGCAAAAACTCTGAAAATATTGCGAGGCATTATGAAGAACATTTATAATGACCCAGAAAAATCTGTGATGGAAGCATTGGATTCCGCTGTATTGGTAGAAGATTTTCTTCCTTCTCCTTCGGAACTTGTAAAAAAATCAACAAAGGAAAAAATAACCATTTCAATTGATTCTGACTGTGTAAACTTTTTCAAAGCAGCAGCAAAGAAGAATCACACAAAGTATCAGACTATGATGAATGAAGTGCTTTCTCAATATGCAAAGCATTATGCTGTAACTTTGTAGAAAATATAAAACACATGGCAATGTTTCAAGGCGTACAAAACGGTCAATCCAGTTTGCGGTTAAAACAGTTGTTATGTAGATGCCCGCACTGGGGCTGTGGATGGAGAAATAATTATGTCAGCACGAAATAGAATAAAATATTTTTCTTTTTTTATTTTTATATTGTCGCTAAAGGCTGCTTGCGTAGAAACACCTTCCATAAATACGGATGGGGATTTTGAATTCTCAAAAAAAGAAAAAACAGCCATAGAGCGTGGAAATCAAATCATAGAGGCACTTGGAAATTATTACGCAGATAATGGATATTATCCAAATAAACTGGAAGAGTTGCGACCAAAATATATAAAGAGGATTCCAAAAACCGGTTTATGGGATCTTTTTAGTTTTAGTGTTCCATTCCAGTATTATCCGGCACCGATGAAATACCGTGAAGGATGTTTTTCTATAAGGTTCCTGAATTATGATGATAAAAAAAACTATCATTATTACTCAATTTCCGATTCATTTGAAAAGGATAAAGTCATTAATAAGATAGATGACCCTGAGCTTGTAATTTTAGACAAAGTGACTTTTGAAGATATAAAAATTCTTGCAAGCGAAGTCAAAAAGTATTACTCTGATAAAAAAATATTTCCAGACAAATTAGAAGATTTAATTCCAGATTATTTAACAGCAATTCCCTTCCCACTGACAGTTCGGTATACCGTTAAATCATCCGATAAAATTTGGAATGATTATGTTTCATACAGATGCCAACAGCCTCTAAGTGACGATGAGTCAGAATTTCCTCAATATTATCGTATTCGGTTTAGGTACAATTTTGATGAGGAATATAGATATAGTTCATCTGATAACGAGTGGGTATATTTTCCTCATTAGTCGTTTTGAATTTATTAGAAAAGAAGAAGAAATAAAATGGTGTCAACAGCAGATAGGGAATATAAAGAAACAAAAAAGATTATACTCAAGAAGAAGAATCTTAATCCAAGGTTTCAGAAGTTAAAAGATTATATTTCAAAAGAATTTCTTGTGGATGTGGCAAATATCTGTGTGGATGTTTGCAAAACTTATAAGAGAAAAGACAATAGAATTCAGATTATCCTAAAAACAAATAAGGATTGTGAAAAATTTATAAATCATCAATACAAGAATGGTGTCTTGAATTTTTTTGATACGGAAAATAATAAAAAGATTTACGACGAAATTATGACAAATCATAAGGATATAATAAAGTTTCCCGATTTAAAAACTTTTATTGTATATTCCTCTTTTGAACAGCTTGCAGTAGAAGAATTATACAATAGTATTCCCAGCAAAGTCATAAAGGAATTAAAAAAGGAATGTGGTGAAGAAATTTGGGAGGTTAAGAATTTTCTTTCATTAATTTGCATAATGTGCTATAAAAATAATCAGATAAACTTGTGTAAAGATAAATATAAGTCAAAAATACAAAAAACTATATATCAGGAATTAAAGAAAAATGATTTCTATGATTTTATAACAGACTATAATCAGGTAAACATTAAATTTGATTCAAAAGAAAATTTTGATGCCAATTACAAAGAAAGTTTTTTGCTCTACAAGTTAAGTTGTTGTGTGGGCTCTCAGATGGTACAGGAATAGAAAGGAGAAAGTAAAAAATGACTTGTTATTATGGAATAAAAAACGATGGGGCAGTTAATGTTACTCCTTCTTCGTCCAAAAAGTTTAAAGACTTGCCAGTTCTTTCTTGCAAAAGTTGTGACGAATTTTGGATGGAAATGCAAAAGCTTCCTTCTGTAAAGAAAATCGGATGGTTCTTCGGTACTTTGCCAGACCTTTCTGCAGCACGACCTCTTCCAAAGCTTGAAGAACTTAGCTTTTTAGGCATAAGGAAACTTTCGGACATTCATGGAATTTCCGTCTTAAAAAATACATTAAAAAGACTTCGCTTTGAATTTGGATCTGGCAAGACCATTACAGACTGGTCACCAATTGGAGAACTTTCAGAGTTAGAGGAACTTTTAATTTGCAATAATTCGGTTATTTCTGATTTGCATTTCCTTGAAACTCTTCCAAAGCTAAAAAGTTTTCGCATAGTATCTGTAAAAATCCAGGCAGAGGATTTGTCGCCATTAAAGAATATTGAACAAGTCTGTTTTTTCAAAACGGGTATTGATAAAAAATTAAAGTCATTCCTTTCAGAAAAACAAATGGATTTTATGAACCAAGTAAAAGAGAGAATTGAAGTCTTGACAAAAGATTATAAATAAAAACGATTAAGGAATATGAACACAATCACTTATTTATTTTTAACAGAGAAAAATTTTAATGAAGATTCATTGGATGATTTTTTGCGGCACCAAGAGATAAAAGAGTGCTGGAGAAAAAATAGCAATGATGAGTATGTCTTGGTGGCAAACGAATATGTGGAAGATTGGGACTTAAATAAGCGAAAGGAAGTGGCACGGGAGATTCTGCATAAAATTGCGGGGAAGGGTTTTGCCTATGGTGCCTTTTGTGAAGGAAAAGTGGTTGGATACATTTTACTGTCTAATGAGTTTTTTGGAAGCAGTAATCAATATTTGGAACTGCTTTTATATCATGTGTCAGAGCCGTATCGCAGGCATGGTATTGGAAAAGAACTTTTTGAGTTGGCTTGTAAAAAGGCAAAAGAGATTGGTGCAAAGAAGTTATATATTTCAGCACATTCGTCTAAAGAAAGCCAAGCCGCTTATAGAAGATTGGGTTGTACAGAGGCAGCAGAAATCAATCAAGCGATAGCAGAAAATGAACCCTATGATGTACAGATGGAGTTTGTTTTATAAGCTTATAAAAAAAATCATGAATTGATTCATAGCTATAGTGCGGCTCGAAGTGTTGGGTATGCAAAAGTGGAAAAAATGAATCAGGATAGAATTGATATAGATGCGCTTAACAAATATAATATGCCAAAACAAAAAAATGGAGATAAAAAAATGAGCATATTTAAAACAAAGAATTTTCTTGCGCTTTTGGGAGCATGCATTTTGTTAGCTTCCTGTGTGACCAATAAAGATTTTGTGGCCATGCCTGAATGGGCTAGCCTTGCAGCTGAAAGTGATTTGGGCGGAGATTTTTTTGAACTAAAATGGACTGACGAAAATGGGCAGGGAGTGACTAGTGCCGAAAACTTTGATGGCGATGGTGCAAAATTGAACTTTGAGGCAAAGGCAGAAAATCTTCCTGACGGCAAAGAAGTTTTTGCATACATTTACCGGAGCAATGCCAAAGGCAAGAACGATTTTGTTCAGAAGGTTTTATGCAAAGTAAAGGACGGCAAAGTTTTTGGCGAACTCCAAATAATAGAGTCAGTTGAATTTCTTAACGGCCTTTCTGAAAATGACGCTCTTGCATATTTTTTTGCGCTTGGCCAACAAATTTCAAAACCCATAAAAATAGGCTTTGCTTTTAAAATAATAGTCTGGGGCAATCCCTACAAGGACGTTCAGAACAATTCTTCCTATGTGCTAGAAGACATGAATGACGGCAAAAAGTATTCGCAGCGAAGATACTGTAGCGACGACAGAATCATTGTTGATGACAAGCATTATTATCTTAAGTTTACAAACGTAAAGACAGGGGTGATCTACCGCATAAGATACTGCTTGGGCAGAGAAAGTTTCGGATCTGTTATTTATGACGATATTTCGTTTGGCGCCTTGATGGAATAGGAGTGGCAAGATATTGTTGTGCAAGCTTCCAAAAGCCGCTATAATTCTTTTGAGGTTTGTATGAAAAAGTATTGTTTTGTTCTTGCAGTTTTTTTAGCTGCTGCTTTTGCTTGCTTTGCCCAAGGCTATAAGTATGTGGATGCTTCGTCTGGATTGCGCGTCCGTGACAGTGCAAGTTTGAGCGCAAATAAGATTGGCCTTGTTTACGACAGGATGAAAGTTAAAGTTGTTGAACTTGGCCCTAAGGTTACAATAGACGGAATATCTTCCAACTGGGTAAAAATCATTATGCCTTTGGAATCTTTTAAAAAACAGACTAGCGTTACCGGTTGGGTTTTTGGCGGCTACCTTAGCGATAAGTTAAAACCCTTTTCTACGACAGGATGGACCGACTCTGATTTGAAAATCTATTTGTCCCGCTTTGCCTGGATTTATAACGGATTCCGTTTTATGAATTTTGAGGCAGACGGAAAATACAACTTTGGTCTTATGGAATCTTCTCTTGGCGGAGTCGGAACATATTCTGTTTCAATGAAAGACAAAAAGATAATTGTAAAAGTTTCCTACAGCGATGATTCTGGAGAATGGTCAAGTGTAGAAACAGAAGTTTACGAGATTGATTCTATTTTAGAAGACAAACTCTGCCTTAAACGTGATGGTGAAAAACTTGAGCTTTATCCGGCAATTTTTTCGCACGACTATTTTTACTACAGCCTTTGTAACAGCAACACTTCCGTCTCAGCCTCATTATATCTTAAAAGCTACAATGCACTCTTCTACGAATGGAGCCGCGACTACATAGTCAACGACTTGAGCAAAAAAATGGAATTCAACGAAGTCTTTTACAAAAACATGAGCCTTATGGGAATTGAACTTGAATAGCCCTGCTGCCTTAGTTTACGTCCAGGTTGTATGTTACGCTCTGGGCGGAATTGAGCATGTCCACAACAGTAACCGAAAGCCCAACATGTCCATAAGGAAGTGAAATCTTTCCAAGAAGCAGCCTTGTGTCGTCTGGGTACATAAGCTCTACCGGGTAGTTGTTGTTGCCGGTAATGCAAAGCCTGCCGTTGTATTCTTTTAAAGTGTCGTAAGAAATGCGCTCGACCGTTGCACCGTTTATTGCAACTATTGTCCTGAATGGAACTGCTGTTGCGTCGCGGGTTTTGTAGATGTAGTATGTTCCAGCCTTTAGGTTGCGTTCGTTAACAAGGTAGTGGGTAACTCCCTTTTCGTCGTCAAGAGTGATGTAGCCCATGCTTACGGGAAGCTCCGCACCAATCTTTGGCATGAGCATTCTTGGGTTGATGGAAATACCGCTCTTTGTGTCCAGCACCTGGAATTCGAGGCAGCTTTCCCCTTCCTGCCAGCCTGAGTTTCCGCTTGTGCCGAGTGGAGTTCCTGTAGAAACAAAGGATGATGCGCCAAGGGATGCCGGAATTGATTCTTCGTCAAGGTTTGCGTAAATTGTTACCCTCTGGTCGCTGTGGCCAATTATTACCGCATTGCCAAGAGTTGACTCGAACCAGCCGTAGTCTTCCGTGTGGTCGTCTATTACTGCCAGTATGTCTCCGGGGTCGGCGGTCTTTACTTCCGAGTTGTCCTTAAAGATAAGGGAAGAACTTATTGTGCCACCCCTAAGCTGACCAAAGTATGAATGGAAGGTGTCCGAGTTGGTCTGAGCCTGTGGCCAGCTGAATGCAAATAGGGCAGCCGCTGTGCCAATGAGTGTTACCGCAAGGGTTCCTGCCACAAGGTATTTCTTTTTGTTAAGTGCCAATTTTTTTCCAAAGCCAAAGTCTTTCTTCATTTTTGCTGCCCCCTATTTTCTTGAAACCGAAAGTTTTGAAATCTTGTCGTTGCGGCCAACAAAGAGGGAGTTGCCCCTTACCTGTATGAATGAATAGTTTGCATTATAAGAGAAGGATGCAACGCTCTGGTTGAATTTTTCTATTACGGTTATAGTGTATTTTTTTCCGTACCTGCTAAGGATGAAGGCAAGGGTTTCCTCTTCATTCTCCTGAATCTGAACCACGTGTCCGTTTAGCGGAAGTTTGTAGCTCTGCATTTTTTCCAGGTCAACAACACCAAGGCCTCCTTCGTAGCCGTAGTAGACGATGTTGTCCTTGCTGTTGAATTTTACAAGCTCCTGCTTTACAGAAGCCTTTTCAAGATATTCGTGGAAGATGATCTTGCTGTGTTCACCGCTTTTCTGGGCCACAACAAAACGCTGCTGGTCCTGTCCGCAAACGCAAGCAACTGTGTCTCCGCTCTTGGAAATGCCGGCTCCAAGTATAACGGAAAAATTGCTTCCTCCCGGCTGGAACTTCTGGTCAACGTCGCCGTCCTTTGTAAAAGAAACAAGGGTTCCGTCTGCAAAGCCTGCTACTGTTCCTCCAGCACTGGAAGAGAATGCAGTTACCGGGCAATAGCTTTCGTAGGCCCACTGTCTTTCGCCCGAACTTGAGCACTGGACAAAAGAAGAGCCCCCCGGCAAAAAGACGTAGATTCTGTCTTCGTCAAAGAAGGGAAAGCCTGCTTCCTTGATTGTGCCGGCCTTTTCTCCGCTTGGCAAAAAGAAGTCTGCGCTTGTGTTGTTTGCGGAATAGGAAGTGTAGTATGAGTCGGAGATAGAAGCCTTGAAGGGGTAGGTTACAAGGTTTGTGATTTTGCCTTCCGGCGTAAAAAAGCCCATGTTCTGCCCCAGCTTAAAGGGAATTGTTTCCTGGGCGGAGCTTCCCCCCTGAACCCTGGTGATTCCTTCCGTCCATTCAGGGGTAAGGTGCAGTTCTGTGCTCAAAGGCCTAAGGGCCAATACAATATATAGAAAACAAAATGCCGCCACACCCAAAATCCTGTTGCGCATGGCCTTGTTAAAGATGTCATATTTTTTCATTCCTATATAATAGTAAAAGAACGCATTTTTAGCAATAGAGTTGGACCTTCTGCCAGTTCACTTTTACAGGTTGGGGGCTGAAGGTGGCATATTAAGGCACGGCAGGGATTGTGGCAGGCGGAGCCTGCCCTGGAGTTTTCTGCGAAAACTCCGTTAGCAAGTGCAAGCACGGCAGGGATTGTAGGGGCGGTTGGTAAAAAATTGCATCCGTGCAATTTTTTACCATGAGTTTTCTGCGAAAACTCACTTGATTTTTATTCTAACAAAAGACGCGCCCTCCATGGCGCTGCTTGTTTTACATGTATTTGGTCCCGCGGAACCCCGGAAAGCCCATAAAAAATGGCCTGCTTGCCATTTTTTCTTGCGGGAAAGTGGCGTCTGTTTTTAGCGGTCCTTCGACCCTTCGACAGGCTCAGGGGCCGCAGGAAGCGGCCGCTATCTGTTTGCATAAAAAAATGGCAAGGCCTTCTTTGGGGGCACTTTTGTTGCGCAGATGAAAGCGCCGCAATAATAAAGAAGAAAAAAAGACCCTGTAACAAAAAGGGCTTTTCTTGTTTTAAAATATGATTTTTCGTATACTCATTTAATAAAAAAAGAGGAAAATTATGAAGTTTAAATTTTTGAATTCCGCATGGCAGGAGCTAAAGAATTCTGCCCTTAAATTTCCGGCATTTTTTTCGGGAACTATAGTTGCCGCAGTTTCTGCAACGCTATCTGTTTGCAGCAACGACATTTTCAGTGGCCAGTACGAAGCCTTGCGTAAGTCCGGCGCTTCCTACGACAGCGAGCCATATTCTGCCCTGCGAGAAAGGGAAAATGCCTTTTCTGAGAATGCTAGCTTTCTTGCACTTTCTGCAGTCTGGTGCTGCGCGGCATCTTTCTTTGCGGAAATGCTCTGCCGTTTTCTGTGTGCAAAAAAGGACATTCAGGGTAAAAAGAAGGCCCTGATTCATGCTGCGGGACAGGTCTTGAGCGCAGTCCTTTCTGTTCCAATATTTTTTCTTTTAAAGTCCGAAAGCGACTGGAGGCCCTTTGTCTACGGTTCAAGCCTGTTCATTTTTGTGGCCATGGGACTTTGGATGCTGCACAAGTTCCAGGATGAAGAAAAGGTCGTGCCCAATGCGGTGGTTTCCCTTGTTATGCAGGGGATTACCGTAACTTGCCTTGTGCTGGGGCTTCTTCTTGTGATTTTTGCATTCAAGAACCTTATCTATTCTTTTTCCAATAACATTCCTTTTGCGGCATGCTTTTTCTTTTCGTCTTTCGTGATTGGAATGAACCTTTTGGTTTCCTGCGTTACCCGCCCCAGGGAAAGGGTTTCCATACCAAAGGCTTTTAACGTAATTGTTTCATGTGCGCTTCTTCCCATTTACGCAATGCTGCTCCTTGTGCTTTACGTCTACTTTGCAAAGTGCATCTTTACGCGCAGCATGCCTGTTGGAATGGTGAATCCGTTTGTGTCCGCCGCAACTGCCGTCTACCTTTTCTTTTACCTTGCCCTTCCGCGCGAGGGAACTTTTTCTGCCGCCGGAAAATTCCTTCGCAGATGGGGTTCCGTTTTTCTTTTGCCGCTCATTGCCCTGCAGTGCTTTTCTTTTGGAATAAGGATACGGGAATACGGCTTTACCTTTTCCAGGGTGGCAAGTCTTTACTATATAATTGCAAGCATAGTCTTCTGCATTCTTCCTTTTGTAAAGAAGGGAAAATACATGAAGTCTGTTTACCTTGTGCTTTCTCTTGCCGCGTTCTTGATGGCAGTTCCGGGGACAGGCTGCATAAGCATTGCCCTCTTTAGCCAGACCTCCCGCATTGTGGGCATTTACAAGGCACATTCCCTCTATGAAAATGGAAGGCTTGACGCTGCAAAGGCAGAGGCTCTTCTTTCTGACAAGGAAAAGGCGGCTGTTGTTTCTGCTGCCGATGAACTTAATGACTTTGGGAAAATGCCATCCTGGTGGGTTGTGTCTTCCAAAGAAGGATATAAGTATGCTGATTCTTTTGAAAAGACCTTTGGTTTTGCCCATTCAACAAAATATGCAAGGCGGGCAAAAGGTGAGGCTATGGAACTTTACAATTCTCTTACGCTTTACCTGCCAGCTGGGTCTGCGCTGGACGTTGGGGAATTTTCCACCCTCTATTCATTTTATGAATCTGGAAGGGGGAGCAGTGAAGGAAAAGGTGTAATTTCCTTTGGCCCCGAGTCTGAAGAAAAGGAACTTGATTTTACAAATGAACTTAAGGAATTCCTGCTTAAAAATTCAAGCAAGTCGGAGGAGCACTATTCCTATGGCAAAGAGGTGGAGCATGTCCTTACCCTTAAAAAGGACGGCTGGACTGTTATCTTTACCCGCCTTGAGCTTTGCATGAAGGATGGGGATTCGAGCTTTTATGAGTTTTCTGCGTCGGGGTATGTGTGTAAGTAGGGATATTTTTTTGTAATGAATTTTTTGTGCATCCACTGACGTTTAAATTTGGGGCATCGTCATTGTAAAGCCTGTCCATGCAGGCAATGATGATGTCCCGTTTTTATTTGGTACGTTGAAAATTTTATTTGGTACGTTGACTTGCTTTATTTGGTACGTTGACTTGCTTTATTTGGTACGATATAATTTTTTATATGAAGTACAGCAAGGAGCTTGTGCAAGCCATAAAAGACAGAATCCTCATAAA
>DFJV01000043.1 GCA_002373205.1 Treponema sp. UBA3662 | reverse complement strand
TCCGCGGTGGTTTTGCTTACACAGTACCAGGCCTTGTAAAGGTTAAGGGACAGTACATTGGTAAGGGTAAAGCTTCTAAGGATGTAGATGCAACAAAAGCAGAATACGGTTGGAAAGATGCGGATAATGATCCATCAACAGCGCCAGCTTGGGCAGAAACAAAAGCAGCAGCTGCCGCTAAGACAGAAGACGGAAATAGCAACTGCACACTCGAAGCAGAAGTTGACGTTCTCGCTGTAGAAGGTCTTTTCGCTGGTGTTGGCTTCCAGTACAATGTTGTAAAAGATGGTGATGATGCAGCATTGGATTTGACAGGATGGAAAGCTGAAGATTTGGCCAAGCCTACAAAGCTTGTTGATGCAACAGTTAGTCAGAAGACAAAGATGAAGATTGCAGCTGGTGCTTCTTATCAGGTTATGCCAGAGCTCAAGGTTTCTGCAAGCGGTGCTTTCTTCACATTTTACAAGGTGGCTGGCGAAAAACTTGACCCACGCTTCCAGGCTGGCCTTGGTGTAGACTATGACCTTGGCGACGGTCTTGCTGCAAACGCAGACGTACGCTATATGTCACCTGCAAAGAAAGATGGTGAAAAAGACGACAAGTTCTCTGGTGACAGAATTGCATTCTCTGTTGGCTTGCAGAAGAACGTTTCTTCTAACGGCTACATCGGAGTTGCATTCCAGGGTGTAACAAACAGCGGCAACCTCGCTTCTGTTGAGGGTGTACCGAACGATGACAAAGAATACAAGAACTTCGTATGGGCAATCCCTGTTGCAATCTCTGTATACTTCTAATCTAGCGTAGCCAACGCTACACTAACCTAACCAAAAGCCCCCGGTCACTGAGCATAGTCGAAGTGCCGGGGGCTTTCTGTTTTTAAACCGTGCGCGAAAAGCATTGTACGCACCACAACGCGGTCACTGCTCCCATCGAAGCGCTGCCATTTCTTTGCAAACATGTCAGCACCTATTTGCAAGCATGTTCCCTTCGAGAGCCTCAGGGAACGGATTTTTTTGTGGTAGGAAAAAGTTCTTTCCCAACAAAGAACCGCCATTTTTACAAAGAACCGTCATCCCGAACTTGATTCGGGATCTGTAAAAGATACAGCCGCAGCTTCTACAGACCCTGAAACAAGTTCAGGGTGACGGATGGGACGGGCTTATCTTTGCAGATACATTACGTCTGTCACAACGCGGTCACTGAGCCTGTCGAAGTGCCGTCACTTCTTTGCAAACAAGTTCCCTTCGACAAGCTCAGGGAACGGATTGTTTGTGGCAGGAAAAAGCGCCTCCCCGACGAAAAACCGCCATTTTAACAAAGAACCGTCATCCCGAACTTGATTCGGGATCTGTAAACCATTCAGCCAAAACTTCTACAGACCCTGAAACAAGTTCAGGGTGACGGATGGGGCGGATTGTTTGTGGTGGCAAAAAAGTGCATTCCCAACAAAGAACCGCCATGCAGTCGTCATCCCGAACTTGATTCGGGATCTGTAAAACATTCAACCAAAACTTCTACAGCCCCTGAAACAAGTCCAGGGTGACGGATGGGGGCGGTACCATTAGCAAGATACACTCGTGTACCACCAACGCGGTCACTGAGCGTAGTCGAAGTGACAGTGCTTCTTTGCAAACAAGCTCCCTTCGAGAGCCTCAGGGAGCGGCACATCTTTGCAAGACACAATACTTGTACCGCAACGCGGTCACTGTACCCGCAGCGTAGCGTCAAGCGGCTTGTCGAAGTGCCGACATATCTTTGCAAACAAGTTCCCTTCGAGAGCCTCAGGGAACGGATTTTTTTGTGTTAGAAAAAAGTTCTTTCCCAACTAAGAACCGCCATTTTTACAAAGAACCGTCATGCTGAACTTGATTCAGCATCTGTAAACCATTCAGCCACAGCTTATACAGACCCTGAATCAAGTTCAGGGTGACAATGCTCGCTGAGGCTCTCGAAGCGCCGTCACTTCTTTTGCATACATGCTCCCTTCGACACGCTCAGGGAGCGGATTTTTTGCGGTAGAAAAAAGTGCGTTTCAAACGCAGAACCGGCATTTATCCGCGATGGAGTTTCTGGCAAGCTGATAATGATACGGTGGCGGATTTGTTTGTTGAAAAAGAAAGATGCTGCTTGTACAAAAACAAAGCCTACCCCCGATTGGAAGGGTGGCGAAGCCAGACCGCCGCAGGCGGGCCGGAGCGAAAGCGTAGCCCTGGAAAGCGGGTTAACGATATAGAGGCGGGTCCAGAGAATTAGAATTTTTAACCTTGTAAAAATTCATCTTTATATCTATACTTTTATTTTGAGAGGTAATTTATGAACAGGTTCAGTTTTTTTGTGGGAGCAGTTTCTTTGGCGGCAGTTGTGCTTATGGGGTGCGAAAGCGTTCCTAAAAAACCGGCAACGGTAGTTTATAAATACGAGAACAATGGCAGTCCGGTGGAAGTAACCGTTTTGAATACAACTGCAAAAAGCAAGGGGCCTAGTTCATGCACGGTTACGCTTTGTGCAAATCCAACAACTGGATACTCTTGGTCATACCGTCTAACTCCGGACAAGGTTCTAAAGGTAACGGACGAAAAATACGTTCAGGATAAAAAGGACGAGCGTACAGTTGGAGCTGGAGGAAAGCAGTATTATGTTTTTACTCCCCAGAAGCAGGGAATTGCGGATGCCATCTTAACCTATTCCCGTCCCTGGGAAAAAACAAAATTGGATCAGAAGATAAGAATAAAATTCAGCATAGACAGAAACCGGGATATTTATGTTCAGGATGTAATTCTTGGAACAGACAAATAGAATGCAAAGCAAGGCCCAATGTTCTGCAAAAGAGTTGGGCTTATGCGGACGAGGTTGCGCGGAAGTATCTTTAAACTATAACTTGAATGACAATCCCAAACAATCTTGGTACACTGATCATGGCATGTAAATGAAACAATTTTTTTAAATTGCTTTTTGACAAAAAAAGTGTTTTTTTGGTTGAATCTTTTTTTGCTTATGCTATATTGTCGCAAAGGATGGAGGTGTACTTATGACTTTTCCTAAGGATTTTATATGGGGCGCTGCAACAGCCAGTTATCAGATAGAAGGAGCCGCAAAAGAAGACGGCAGGCAGGAATCCGTTTGGGATGCCTTTAGCCACACTCCCGGCAAAACAAAATTTGGTGCAACAGGAGACATTGCCTGTGACCACTACCACCGCTACAAGGAAGACATAGAGCTTTTCTCCCAGCTGGGAATTCCGAACTACCGCTTTTCTGTTGCATGGCCGCGCGTGTTAAGCTACGACAGCGACACAAAGGGTGGTGCAATTCACGGAATTGTAAACCAGAAAGGCCTTGACTTTTACGACCGCCTTATAGATGCACTTCTGGAAAAAAACATAACACCTTGGCTTACGCTCTTTCACTGGGACTTGCCTCTTGTTCTTGAACGCAAGGGTGGCTGGCGCAACAGGGACGTCCGCTATTGGGCAGGTGAATACACGGAGCTTATCGTAAAAAAATTTGGTGACCGCGTAAAAAATTTCTTTACGCTGAACGAGATGCCCTGCATTCTTGGCGGATACATGGGCTGGATGGCACCAGGGCTTGAACTTTCACGCCGCGAGCTTCTTAACACTGTTCACAATATTCTTCTTACTCAGGGAACAATGGTTCAGGCTGTAAGGGCAAATGCTTCTGAAGGAACCAAGGTTGGACTTGCCCACTGTGGCTTTGCAAACTTTCCTGCTACTGATTCTGCAGAAGATATAGCGGCCTTTGAAAAATCAATGGGCGTATTTGAATCTGCACCGGAATCATGGCGTCCGCAGAAGGGATCTGGTATTCTTTACGGCGGAAGCCTGCACTACTGGTGCGACCCAATTTATTTTGGTTCTTACCCCAAGGATGCAGATAAAGCGTTCGGTTCGGATATGCCAGAAATTCTTGACGGTGACATGAAGATTATCTCTTCTCCTGTTGACTTCCACGGTCAGAATATTTACGAGGGAATTGCAATTTGCGCTCCAACTTCGGAGAAAGACAAGGAACAGGGGTTCTCTGTAAAGGAATTTCCCTATGGCTACCCGACGACCGCTGCAAAGTGGAACATTACTCCGCGTTCTATGCATCACTTTACAAAGCACATCTACGACCGCTACAAGAAGCCTGTAATCATAAGCGAAAACGGTCTTAGCACGAGTGACTACATAAGCCCGGATGGCAAGATTCATGATACGCTCCGCATAGACTTTACGAATGCCTATCTGAACGAGCTTGGCAAATCCATTCAGGATGGGGCAGACATACGCGGTTACTTCCACTGGTCCATTCTAGACAACTTTGAATGGGCACGCGGCTATACCGAAAGGTTTGGTCTTGTTCACGTAGACTACACAAGCTTAAAGCGCACGCCAAAAGACAGCGCCTACTGGTACAGGGACGTTATAAAAAACAACGGAACCCTGTAAAGCCCCACACCCCCACTTGACCATGTTTGCATTTTTATGCTAAACTAATTCCAACTTTTGGGGGTGTAGCTCAACTGGCTAGAGCGCCTGCATGGCATGCAGGAGGTAAGGGATTCGACTTCCCTCATCTCCATCAGAAAGACTGTTGCAAATAATTGCGACAGTCTTTTTTTTGTCCTAAACACTTAACACAAAGCGAATCCCTTAGCGGAGTGAGCGCCGACCAAAGGGAGGAAAAGCCCGCACGGATGCGGGCGACAGCGAACGAAGCCGCATGGAGGGAGGCACAGGATGTGCCGACCGGAATGAGGGATTCGACTTCCCTCATCTCCATCAATATACGTAGGCACTATGATTAAAAAACTCTGATTAAGGCAGAAGATTGCCAGGTCAAGTCAGAAAATGACACGATGCTATCAATCATGATATAATCTGTATAAGCGACAGGAGATAAAACCTACGCCCGATTGGAAGGGCCCGCCGGAGGCGGGTTGCCATAGGCAATGGAGGCGAGAGCCGGAACCCTGGAAAGCGGGTAGAAATTGCCTCCATGCAATTTCTACCCGTGAGTTTTCTGCGAAAACTCACCAGCCATTTTGCTAACATTTAACGCGCCATCCGTGGCGCTATCGGTTTTAGGGTGGTAGAAATTGCATGGGCTGGCCGGTTCCGTAGGACCGGACACAGTTGAAAATGGCCTGCCGTCCAAAAAAGTATTTTACAAGATAAATTATTTTGACAAATATGAATGAATCAGGACAATTACAAAGGCGCAGGACACAATAAGACGGAGACCAGTTCCAGTTACAAAGCCCAGAAAAGCAAAAGCTGCGGACTTTAACGCCCGGTTAAAATTGGAATTGTCATGAATAAGCTCGCCAACAAGTGCCCCCAAGAAAGGACCGACCAAAATGCCTATAAAACCAAAGCCAAAAAAAATTCCGGCAAAAGTTCCCACAATGGCACCTAGAGAGCCCGCCTTAGAGCCACCTGACTTTGCAGTAAAAATAGTGGGCACCAAACTGTTTACCACTTCCACAATCACCGTGATGACTGCGCAGACAATGAGAGTTACAAGAGAAAGGCTGCAAGTGCTAACAAAGTAAGAGGTAAGAAGTGCACACCAGCACAAGGGTGTTCCAAAGAGACCGGGTATTATGCAGCCTATGATTCCAAGGCCCATAAACAAAACCGTTAGTACGATAAGTAAAATTTCAATTGGTGTCATAGAAAAACTATAGAACAATTCTAGTCCAAATTCAACAGACGGCGGGTCTTTTTTATTCGGACGGCAGAGCTTACCGGAATGCAAATCTTTTCTCCGCTAGAAGAAAGTTCCAAAATAAGCTGGGCGTTAGGAGCCTTTTTGTTAAGCTCAACAGGTCTTCCCGCAACGGAGTTTCCGCTATCCAGAGCAACTTCCAAAATGCCACCGTTTTGAATGGCACTTTCTATAACGTGGATTTTACCCGTGTAGTCCATTCCTCCGGCTTCCACCTTTTCAAAGCGAACGCTCTCTCCAACAAGCTGGGATTTGTTAAGCACAATTCTTCTGTTTATTCTGTCCAAGAGGCCTTCCTTCTGGTCCTGTGGCAAATTCATTCCGTCTAGCTCTGACTTTAGTTCATCCAGTATTGCCTTCTGCTTGTCTTTGTCCACCTTGTGAACAGGCGCTTTTTTTTCTTTAGATTCAATTTTTTTCTCCGGCTCGTCAAGCGGCAAAAAAGCAAGCGTACGGTTCTGGCCTGGAGCAAGCTTCATGTTGCCTATAAAATCAAGGCCGCTCTTTGCAATGATGCTTTGGGCTTTGGCATCGTCCGCAAAAGAAAGGAAAAAGACTCCGGCGGAAAGTTCTTCCATTATGTAGGGCGAAAGAAGCGGATTGTTTTTTATGAACTGGGCATTTTCTTCTTTTACCTTTAGGACATAGCCTTTGTAAAGCGAAGCAGATTTATACGAGCTGAACCACTCTTCCAAAGAAATCTGAATGTTCTGCTGAATTTTATACGATGAATATTTTTCCAAGAGCAAAGAAATTTTTTCCGGTGTAAAACCAGCATCAAAAGCGCGGATTGCACAAGCACGGTTTATTTCAAAAACGGCGGCGGTGTCATAGTGCTTTATTTGCATAAAATGAACAAAGGGCAAAAGCTCGTGCAGATTAAGCCCCGGAAGAAGGGTAACAGAAAATGCAGAATCTATGCTAAGAACCTTTGTGTTTGCCGCATTCGTATTTTTTTCTTCGTCAAAAAAGCTGCTTCTCTTGTACAAGGGGTTGCCTTCCAAGTCTTTTCCGCAAACGCAGAGGATGGAAAATTCAAGGGCAGCTTCTGCAAGTGCCTTTACAAGATTTCCGTCTGTAAGTTCCGGGGGCAAAGAAGATTCACCGCCAGATGCCAGAGACTGACTAGTGGCAGCAGAGCCAGACGCGGCGGAAGAAAGAATCCTTCCAAAACGGCTTGAAGTTTCTCCAGCCACCTTTTCCTTTTCCAAAAGAAAGAGCTGGGTAAGCTGAACTAGTGTGCAACCAGATGCAGGAATTGCATACAGAGTGCAGAAAAAAATCTGAGCGTTCACCTGCATGGTTTTTCTTGGAAAGTGGGCAACAGATGCCGTAACCAAATAAAGGTACTGGGCTTTTTCTTCCATTGCGGCAAAATTTTCCAAGCGGTCCAAGTCTACGCTGATTCCTTTTTCCAAGGCACAAAAAATGGAAAGGTTCATAAAAGCGGCGGTAAGTTTTTCAAGGCATGATTTTCCAAGCCCCTTAAAGACTTCCTGCATTTCCGTAAGGCTGTGCTTTTTTAGGGAACCGTCGTTCTTGCAAAGGTCAGGATGGGAGATTGCAAAGGAACAGAAGCTTGCCAAAAACTGTGGGCTAAGGCTGCATGCTGACTGGGGCAAAAGCGGCTGCTGTGACTTTTCTTGCAAAGGATTTTTTTCTGACTGTGAATCTTGTCCTGCATTCAGTTCTTGTCCTGACTGCTCAAAAAGAATTTCCGTTTGCAAAAGGGGGAGCAGGTCATCTTCCAGCATGGGGTTTATGCGAAGTTCCTTAGTTCCAGAATCCTTGTCTGTAAAGCTGTAAAGAATAAGGCGTTCTTGTAGGTTTATCAAGTGCTCGTTCAAGTCATTCAGGAACCTGGGATTTTGAACTTTTCCTTCCATAAAAGTGAGTATTTTTTTTGCGGTGCAGTCACGGATGTTCTTTACTAGGGTAAGGATTTTTAAGTCGCCGCTTCCCAAAAGGCTTACCAAAGTGTCGCGGTTTTCCTTCTTGCGCAAGAAAGACGAAAGTCCTTCTATTAACTTCTGCTTGTTGTAGGGAGTCTTTAGTTCCCCAAGATACATGCGCATTATGTCAAAAAACATTTCTTCGTCCATAACGGACATGCTTTCGCGCCAGTCGATTATGCGCTGAACTTTAGGTGTTATGACTGCCATCATTCTGCTCCAAAACCGTCAATGCAAAGCGGAGCGGTGGAATCCAACTCGTCCAGGCTTGACTCGTCATTGTAGCGCAGGATTCTGTAGGAATAGCCCTGCTCTGCAAGGAATTTCTGTCTGTTGCTGCCAAAATCCTCTTCCACCGTGTTGCGGGTAATCAGCGTAAAGAAGCGTGATGTTCGTTCCTTTGGACGGAGGATTCTTCCAAGACGCTGGGCCTCTTCCTGCCTTGAACCAAATGTTCCGCTTACCTGAATTGCCATGCTTGCGTCCGGAAGGTCTATTGCAAAGTTTGCAACCTTGCTTACCACAAGCACGTGAATGTTGCCGCTCCTAAAGTCTGCATAAATCTTGTCGCGCTCGGAGTTGGGCGTTTTTCCAGTGATGATTGGTGCGTCCAAAAGCTTTGCAAGATTGTGCAGCTGGTCAAGGTACTGGCCAATAACCAAAATCTTGTCCTGGGGGAATTTTTTTACAAGTTCCACAACTATTTTATCCTTAACAGGATTTTCACTTGCAATCTTGTGTTTTGCCCTCTGCTGAGAAACCGCATATTCAATTTCTTTGTCCTGTGGAAGTCCTAGGCGAACCTCCACACATTCGGCACTGGCAATCCAGCCGGAGCGTTCAAGCTCTTTCCAGGGAACATCGTATCTTTTGGGGCCAACCAAAGAAAAGACATAGCCCTCGCAGCCGTCTTCGCGGACAAGAGTTGCGGTTAGTCCCACCCGCCGCACAGCCTGAATCTCTGCCGCCACCCTAAAGACCGGGGCAGGAAGGGTGTGAACTTCGTCGTAGATTATAAGCCCCCAGTTGTTCTGCCTAAAAAGGGAAAAATGCGGGTAAGGGCCAGTTTTGTTTGGCCGCCAGGTAAGAATCTGGTAAGTCGCCACAGTTACAGGAAGGATTGTCTTGTTTTCGCCAGTGTATTCTGCAATCTGGTCGCGCTCAAGGTTTGTCTTGTCCACAAGCTCGTCTATCCACTGGTGAACTGCGCTTATGTTTGTTGTAACAATCAGCGTGTTGGTCTTTAGCATGGACATAATCAGCATGCCGACTATGGTTTTTCCAGCCCCGCAAGGAAGCACAATGGTACCAAAGCCAGTGCCCGGCCCTCTGTCGCCAATAAGAGCCTGGGCAGACTTCTTCTGGTACTCGCGGATGTTGAAAGCTTTTCCAGAAAGAGTTTTTTCCCTAAGGCTAACTTGGAGCGGGGCACCGTCCTGCAAAGGAACATCGTCTTTTACAGGCCAGCCCAATTTTAAAAGCTGCTGCTTTACGGTACCGCGGTCCGTAAGGTTTAGGATAAAGCAGTATTTTTTTTCTTCTTCGCTAACAGAAACTCCCTTTAGAGCCTCGCTGTCCGGTTCTTCGTAGGTGCAGGGAAGCATCAACTTTTGAACGGCGGGATTTGCGCTTATTTCCTTAAAGACGTAGGGTGAAGAAGAAACAAGATAAAGGTATTCTTCCTTGCCACTGGGGCAGGGAACGAGGCGCAGTTTGCCAAAGCGGTTTGCCGTTTCCGAAATCCACACAAGCACGTTCTGTGGAACTTCGTAGCGGGAAAATTTCTTTAGCACGTCAATTGCATCCTGACTTGTAAAGCCTGCACTGGCCGCATTCCACAAAGAAAGGGGTGTAAGCGCGTAGGTGTGCAAATGCTCCGGCGAACGCAAAAGTTCCGCAAAGGGAATAAGGGCATTACGGCATTCCTCCGCAACTGGAGAATGAACGTCCAGCAGCAGAGTACGGTCCGACTGTACAATTAAAGGCATATCCTGACTTGGCATAACGGTATATTATACAACATAAAGCGCAAATAGTTAATAGGATAATTTTTTTTATTGTTATGGACGGCAGATTCTTTAAAAGACATTTGTTCTTTTAGCAAACATGCAGCGCCATGGAGGGCGCGTCAAATGTTTACGGAAGAACTTGCGGGTTTTCACAGAAAACCCGGGCACAAAAATGGCAAGGAGGCCATTTTTGTGGCGCTTTACAGGGTTCCGGCTCCCGCCTCCATTGCCGCTGGCAACGGCTACGCCGCCCTTCCAATCCGGCCTCATGCCATGTGCTAAAAAGTCGCTGTTACTTGAAAATTACGCTGGTTACGTTATAATAAAAAACGACAATCCAATTATTGAGGGATTTTGCCATGAAAAGTACACTCCATGCCATTTGTGCGGTCAAACTAATTTTTTCCGTTGCATTTATTTTTTCATTTATTTCCTGCACTGCCAATAATGATGACTCCGCCTCTCTTGCTATTGCGCTTCCCGGAGCTGCCTCTACCCGCTCTATTACTACAGAAGGCAGCATTCCAAATTCCTATTCTTCCGACATAAGGGCATACGAAATACGTGTGCGGAATTCGGACAAGGAAATGGTTCAAAAAATAAGTGAAGCAAAACCAGGCTCTACAATTACCATAGACAAGCTTTTTCCGGACACATATATGGTTTCCGTCCTTGCCTACAACACGGTAAGTGGAGATAACGGCTCTTCGCCAAATCCAATCACTTTTACATATGACTGCGCAAGGTATTACGGGAAAACAGAGGTGGAGCTTTCTTCCGGCGAGACAAAAAAAGCGGCCATTACATTAGGAACATTTGAAAACACAGGTTCCTACCAAATTATCACGATTCTGCCGCAAGATAGCGAAGCTTTTAAAACAGGTCAATATCTTAACTATTCTTGTACAGTAACTGGAAATGGCGTTAATTTTACGTATACAGGCGGCGAAACTCCTAATTCCAGCAAAACCGAAGGAACAATGAATTGTTCAAACTTGAATGGTATTGCGAACTATTATTGGAACCAGAAGAAGGAAACCTTCTTGGAGCCTGGTCTTACCTACACATTCAATGTTACGGTCATAAAAGATGTAATACTAGCAGACGATAGCTTTGGCACCGTGCAATACAAGGGAAGCACAACTGCGAAGGTTGACCAGTCAAATTATGGAAATCAGACTTCACATGAAATTACCGTGATTGTAAAATAGTCCAAATACAATTCTTGGCATATCCCCTCTCGCAAAGAATCCTAGCACGGATTGGAGGGGCCGCGCAGCGGTTCTCGGTGGGGGCGCTCCCTGAGCTTGTCGAAGGGGCGGGCACACCGAGAATGGAGCCGAAAGGCGGAACCCCGCAAAGCCGGATTTTACAAGAGCTGCCTTTAGGCACAGTAAAAAAAGCAAGCCAGCTCCAGAAAAATAAAAATCAAAAAGAAAGCGTATTCCCTTTTAAGTGTTTTCCAAATTTGGTATAATCCTAAAAAAAAGGGCGGAGGTCTCTTATGGAAAAAATTATCAGCAGCCTGCTGGAAACGGACATGTACAAATTCAGCATGGGACAGGCTATTTACCACAAATTCCCAAGCTATGTAACTACATGGGATTTTAAGTGCCGCAATGAGGGCGTTAAGTTTACCCACGAGATGGTGGAGGAAATCCGCGAACAGGTTAAGGCATATTGCTCGCTTTCTTTTACGGAGGACGAGCTTGAATACCTTAGCGGCATTGAATGGATTAAGCGCGACTACGTTGACTTTTTGCGTCTCTGGCACCCCAGGTTTGAGGATTTTTCTATAAAGGAAATTCCTGACGGCTGCGGGCTTTCTATAGAGACTACAGGAACTTGGGTTAACACATCTTTTTACGAAATTCCCACCCTTGCCATTGTGAACGAGGTTTACTTTAGGAATTCCGCCGACTACAAGCATCTTTTGGAAAGCTTTGTTGAGCGTGCGGACAAAAAGACCCAGGGACTTGTTGACGGGACATTCACTCTGGGAGCATTTTCCGAATTTGGCATGAGGCGCCGCCTTAGCGCAGAGGCACAGGAGCTTGTAATAAAGAAGATTATAGAAGCCCAAAAGACCAAGGGCTTTAAGGAATCAAACTTTGTAGGAACAAGCAACGTCTACCTTGCAAAAAAACTGGGCGTTTCTCCTGTTGGAACAATGGCCCATGAATTTGTTCAGTGCGTTGGCCAGGGTAACCGAAAGCACAATCCGGCCTATTCAAACTGGTACATGCTGGAAGCTTGGGTTAACGAATACGGCGTTCTTAACGGCATTGCCCTTACCGACACCGTTGGAACAGACGTTTTCCTGCGTGACTTTAGAAAGACATACGCAACTCTCTTTAGCGGAGTGCGCCACGATTCTGGTGACCCATACGCTTGGGGAGAAAAGATGATTGCCCACTATAAGTCCCTTGGCATTGACCCTAAGACTAAGACCCTGCTCTTTAGCGACAGCCTGGACTTTGAGAGGGCATCCAATTTGTACAAGGCTTTTAAAGACAAGGCAAGGGTTGCTTTTGGCATAGGAACATTCATTGCAAACGACACCGATGCAACTCCGCTTAACATTGTTATGAAGGTTACTGAATGCAACAACGGCCCCGTGGCAAAGCTTTCTGATGTTGAAGGAAAGAACATGTGCAAGGACCCGGCCTACATTCACTACCTAAAGCGCACAATCAACTGGCGCCTTGAGCACCAGGAAATGTAGGAAATACCAAAGTCCGAGTTTTTATGGTCAACAGGAAAATTGGCTCTCAGCGGTTTTTGCCCCGAAAAAAGGCTTCCGCGCTTTCCCTCCGGGCACGGTAAACGCACTTGCTATACCGTGTGTGCAGAATTTTTTTCGGGTCAAAAACCGCTTACGCCAATTACTTTACAAGAAAATAAAAGCTCGAACTTGCCCAAGAGCATAGAAAGGAAGGAAAAACATGGCACAAGATAATGAATTGATTTGTGGATACAAGGATTTTTTGGCTAAGGGAAAGACTGAGCGGGAATGCGTTGCTTTCCTTGTAAAAGAAGCAGAAAAGAATGGTTATAAGAACATAGATTCGCTTGAAAAGGTAAAGGCAGGGGACAAGGTTTACCTTACCAAGTTTGGAAAGGCCATTGCCCTCTTTGACATAGGAAGTGACGGCTTGGAAAAGGGCATGAACATTCTTGGCGCCCACATAGACTCTCCCCGTCTGGACGTAAAGCAGAACCCTGTCTACGAAAGCGACTTTATTGTCTACCTTAACACCCACTACTACGGCGGAATCAAGAAGTACCAGTGGCTTACCCTGCCGCTTGCCATTCACGGTGTTGTCTGCAAAAAGGACGGCAGCACAGTGAATGTTTGCATTGGCGAAAAGGAAGATGATCCTGTCTTTGTAATTTCCGACATACTTCCCCACCTTGCGCAAAAGCAGATGAAGGAAACCGCAGCTGAATTCATTCCCGGAGAAACCCTTGACCTTATTCTTGGCAGCGAGATTCCCCTTGACCCGAGCGAATCCTCTGCAAAGGCTGACAAAGCAGACAAATCCGACAAGCCCGAAAAAGACAAGGCTAAAAAGGCTGTGCTAAAGCTTTTAAAGGATGCATATAATATAGAAGAAAAAGACTTTGGCTCAGCAGAGCTTGAAGTTGTTCCCGCAGGACTTCCCCGCGACCTTGGCCTTGACCGCTCAATGATTCTTGCCTACGGACAGGACGACCGCTCATGCGCCTACACTTCGGCCTATGCCCTTTTTAACAGCAAGGCGGAAAAGCGCACCAACTGCTGTCTTTGCGTGGACAAGGAAGAAATCGGTTCGGTTGGGGCTACAGGCATGGCTTCCCATTTCTTTGAGAATGCGGTTGCTGAACTGGTTGCCCGCATGGGAGACTACAGCGAGCTTACCCTTAGAAGATGCCTTAACAACAGCTACATGCTTTCAAGCGACGTTAATGCGGCTTATGACCCCCAGCACGGAGACTTGTACGACAAGGCAAACGCTTCTTTCCTTAACGGTGGAATCGTATTCAACAAGTACACAGGTTCCAGGGGCAAGTACGATGCAAGCGACGCTTCACCGGAATTCATTGCCATGCTTAGGAATGCCCTGGACAAGGCAAACGTTAAATACCAGATGGCGGAACTTGGCAAAGTGGATCAGGGCGGCGGTGGAACAATTGCCTACCTTGCGGCAAAATACGGCATGTACGTGCTTGACGCGGGCGTTTCTGTTCTTAGCATGCACGCACCTTGGGAAATTACCGCAAAAGAGGACCTTGTTCAGGCGGCAAACGCATACAAGGCTTTTCTTAAGCTGTAGAAACTAAATTGCTGTCCCCCAAAATTTCATTTTTCTAATAGATTTTCTGGTGGCACTTGTTTTTTACAGACATGCATTTGCTGCCAGACATACCTTTTTGGAGACAAATAGCGCCATGGAGGGCGCGTCAATCTGTTAGTAATCAAAACAGGTGAGTTTTCCATCGGAAAACCATGGCTAAAAATTGCATGGATGCAATTTTTAACCAATCGCCCCTCCAATCGGGCGTAGGTTCTATTTGCTAAAGTAAAAAAGCAGTAACCCCTTGAAAAATCCAACAAATGCATTACACTTAGAATATAGGAAAATGCTGATTAATTAAAATTGTGTCTTTCCACACCATGGCATTTAACCTAAAACATTTTTGGAGGTTTACAAAATGAACTTTACCACCCCCGTTTGTTTAAGGCTGTTCAAATTCTTTATTGCAAGTGCCGCCATCTTTGCTTTTTCCTCATGTTCCAATGCAGAGGAAGAAGGCACTGTTTCCCTGAACATTCCAAGCT
This sequence comes from Treponema sp. UBA3662, assembly GCA_002373205.1. Classification (GTDB taxonomy): domain Bacteria; phylum Spirochaetota; class Spirochaetia; order Treponematales; family Treponemataceae; genus Treponema_D. The sequence goes on along the minus strand of DFJV01000043.1, from coordinate 2,281 downwards.
CTTTTTGCGAACAAATTGCCGCCCGCGCACCTTATTCCGGCACTTCCACTGGCGGAGCAGCAACAGAAATTAAGGTTTTTATAACCGGTGATTATGAGGCAAGAAAGACTGTATGGCTTACACCAGGAGACAATATTACTTTACAGTTTGACGGTATAAAAGTCGGCTCTTATATCCACGTGGTATGCTTGATAGAAGGCGTGCCTGAAGAATCGTATGGCACTGTTACTACATGCAAAATTTTTGTAAGTGACGAGATGCCAATTTATGGCAAATTTAAAAATGCCCCTAAAATCAAGTTTGAAACTTTAAGTATTGGCGATGACTGTGGTTCAACAATTTCATTAAACCGGAATTTGCCAGGATGCACATACAAGTGGGATTTGGGATGCGGACCAACAGTGACCACTTCCGGCAATTCATATAATTATTCAGACCCCAATGCCACTATGGGAGTCTCATCTTGCACAATCTACTGTGATGGCACAGAAATCACAACGCTTAGTATTCCAAGAATATAACCCACTAGCCGCGGGGGCAAGTTGCCACACTTCCTCCGCATTTTTTTTGCAGTATTCCTGTCAAATTCTGACTTCTAGTGATGATATAATATATGGGAGCGAAAACGAGGGGTGCCAGTGGAGCTTGAAACTTTCCGATGCATTCATGCGCGAAGACAAATCGGACAACTTCGAGTGGACGGCGGATGTAATCAACATGAACCCAAAATGCATTAGTCCTCTTCAAAAAAAGTGCAAACCGCTGTATGATTATATAAGGTATGTTTACCGGATAAAGGAAAGCCGCAAGTCTGGCATGGGCAAAGAGGAAGCTGTAGACGAAGCCGTAAAGTGGGCAATCAAAGAAAACCTGCTGGACGGATTCTTTAGGAAGCAGAAAGCGGAGGTAACAGGCATGAGCCTTACAGAATTTGACGAAGAAGAATTCAAGAGAGTGTGCCGGGAAGAAAGTCCAAGAGCTTGCAGACTCCATCTTTGCAAAGGCATAGCTAAGACTTCATTTTTAAAGCCTACCTTTTCTGCAAGGAATTTATGCGGAATAGCGATGCTGTTATTGCGGCCACAAGGGCAAGGGCTGTATAGGTTAGCATATCAAAGATTCCGCCTGACTTGTGAATGGCCATAAGGTAAACATAGGGCGGAAAAATTTTCTGGACTGCGGACGGGGCATTTATGCTTATAAAAACCGGACAAATCACGAAGGTTGCCAAAAGAACCAGGGGAAGGACGCCGGCAAGCAGGGCCTCGTCGTTAAAGACGGCGCAAAAGAATGAGCAGAAGGCGGCTGCCCCCAGTGAATAGGCAAAAAGCAGAGGCACTTCCTTTGTCAAGCTTGTGAATGAGCCAGAAAAATACAGGGAAGCAAGCATTACCAGGGAAGCGTCAAAAATTGGCAGGAATATGTAGAAAATCCGCAAGAAGATTTTGCTGCGCTTGGGAAACCACACAAAAAGGCCGTTTTTTTCGTCACGGATATAATAAAAGGCAGCGGCAAAACCAAGAAGCAGGAGGAAGATGCTGCAAAGCCCCCGTATTGGGGAAGCAAGCAGCGGAAGGTCCACCGGCTTTGAATATGATTCACCTTCCGCATCCGAATATTCAACCATAAAGATTGGAGCCGTAGGACGGTTAGCCTCGTAGATTTTTTCAAAAACTTGGCCGTCAGCATTGCTTTTAAAAGCGGAAGGGTCCATGCGGGCAATATAATTCTTTGTAATCTGGCAGGAAACCCTGGAAAAGAGCTTTCCAAACAAGAGCTCTGTTATAAGGCGGGTAACAACCGTGTTCTTTTTTACAATAACCTTTATCTGTTTTTTAACAGACTTTCCCCTTTCAAATTCGCGGAATGATTCCTGAAGGTTAGGAGGAATTACAAAACCCATGGAAATGTTGCCGGCAGAGAGGGCTTCTTCCATCTGGGATTCAGAAGAAAACTTTGAATACTTTACAAGCCCACCGTCAGAAAAGGATTCGCTTACTGCCTGCAGGGTGTATTCATCGGCAGAAGGAGAGACAGTATAGCCAACCTTAAGCCCAATGTCCTTGCTGTCCGAAGCCTTGTTCAAGAGGAAGGCGGAAAGAGGCAAAAGCAAAAGCAGCAAAAGAAAAACCGGAGTTTTAAGAAAGCGCTTGTTCAAGAGGTGAATGCGGCGCAGTAAAAGGGCTGATCTATTCATGCAAAATTCTCCTGCGGCGTAAAAAAGCTGTAAGGGCAAAAAGCACTGCCGAATACAACAGGGTTAGCGCGTGGGCAAAAAGAG
>DFJV01000135.1 GCA_002373205.1 Treponema sp. UBA3662 | reverse complement strand
TTCGAGCTTACGACTGTCACCTTCGGGCTTGACCCGGAGGTCTATTTTGCCCTTGCCAAAGAAAAAAAAATGGAGATAGTAGAGTTATTTGTTTTTTTTGGAGATTTTCTTGACTAAATATATTAAGGGTGTTAGACTATTTCAATAAACCATGGTTTTACAGGTTTCACAGTCTTTTTGGCTTGTGATTTCATCTTTTGCTTTTCTTTTAAGGAGAATTTTTTATGAAGAAACTGTTGGTTGCTTTTGTGGCGGCTTTGCTTGCTTCATCTGTATTCGCAGGTGAATTTCACCTTGGAGCCTATTTCCCTGTTACAAGGCTGGACGTTGACTTTGACGATGGTAAAGAAGATTTTGATGCTTCAGGTTTTGGCATTAAGTTTGATTATACTCACATTACTGATTCAAACTTTACTTGGAAGGTCGGAACAGCCATAGGCTACACAAGATCTTCTGACATTATTGATGGCGAGAAAAAAGGTGGTCTTGACTATGACGTCGGTGGCGGACTCGGCTGGACTTTTATTAACACACCAAATATGACGCTTTCTCTTACTGGCAACATCGGTTCCCACATGCTGTATTTTTCTGCAAGCGACAGTGAATATGAGAGTGGCGTAAAAATCTCTTATGATGCAAACTTTACTTCCTATCTTTTATATATAGGTCCTGAAGTTTCATTTACATACCGCTTTACGGATAAGCTTGGAGCCTACGCAGGACTTGGACTTTACTATTCCTTTGGTACGACAAGCGTGGACTATAAAGTGTCAGGTGGCGGAATATCATATTCTGACAACGACAGCTATTGGACTGATGGCTTTATCTACATGCCAAGCCTTGGCGTAAGCTGGAAGCTGTAGCTTACGACGGTCACCTTCGGGCTTGACCCGGAGGTCTTTTTGCAAAAAGCACCTACCTTAGCTTTGAAAGTCTGTCGTGCAGGGAGATGTAAAGCCCCAGCACGGCGCAGGCGACGACTGTTCCAGTAATAAGGTTTCCCAGTGGAATCAGCAGGGGAAGAATCATAAGGACTATGCTTGCCGGAAAAATTGTCCGGTAGGAAGATGTGGCTTTGGGAATTTCCTTTCCTTCATTGCGCAAGGCCTTTTTTGCCTTGGAAATCTTTTTAAGAAAAATGGCCAGCACTAAAATGTATGCCACAAGGCCCGCAAGAAAAATATAGAATACCGGCGGAAAAACATAAAGCCTCATTTGTAAGCCTCCTTGTATTTTTAATTCTATCTATTGATGCTAAAAAAATCAACGCGTACAGCGGAATGATTTTCTGTTTGCGGCTTGCGCAAGGGATTGTAGTACCGCCGGAGGCGTACCGCTTGCGGTATGGAGCGATAGCGGAAGTGCGGAAAGCCCGGTGGCAGCTTGCTGCCATGCGCCCAGAAAAAAATTATTTTTTGGACAAATAGAATTCCAGCGTCTTTCTTGCAGAATCAAATGCCAGGGGCAGGTCTTTTACTTGTTCGGGACTTTGAACTTTTACCCATTCAAAAGACTGAACTTCGCTTTCCTGTCCCCTTAGCTGGTAGGAGTCTGGAAGTTTTGCCACAAAAAAGAGGTCGCAGGTTTTGTAGACTACATCCCTGTAAACGTAGGTGTTTGCAAAGGAGCAAAGGTATTCAACGCTTTTGGGCTTTACGCCGCTTTCTTCCATGCATTCACGTACTGCGGCTTCCTCTGCGCTTTCCCCCGGGTCGGAAAATCCTCCAGGAAATGCAAGAAAACCTTTGCGGGGCTCCTTGGCACGCCTTTCAAAAAGGAATTCCCCCTTTTCGTTTTCTATTACAAGGCCCACTGCGCTTGCCACGTTGTTGTAAAGGTCAAATTTGCAGTCTGGGCAGTACCACTTGCGGCCACCCATGAGAGTCTGAATGTTGCGCGAACCGCATTCCGGGCAAAAGTTGAATTTGTTGTCTTTCATAGAGGAAAATATATCACTTTGCGGGGGAAAGGTTAAGGGCGTGCTTGGTGCGCAGGAGGCAAGTGCAAATTCTAATTCAAGTTGTAAAAGTGAATTAAAACAAGAAGGCACTTCCATTCCAGGCACACAACGGTAGAAAGTGCGTGGCGTTGTGCGCGTAAAAAAAATTTGTTTTTGTAAAGCCTTTTTTGTTATATTAAAAGGGTAGGGAGTAAAAGAATATATGGAGAGCCAAACTTGCGGGGTGTTTTATGGATAATATTATAGAAGGAAAAAGCTTTGACGAAGAGCGTGCTCTTTATGGGCAGCATGACCTTACCGTAAGGAACTGCCGCTTTGACGGGCCTGCAGACGGAGAGAGTGCTTTTAAGGAAGCAAGATGCATTAAGGCAGAAAAGAACTTCTACAACCTGCGTTACCCCTTCTGGCACTGCACAAATCTTGAAGTTGTTGGCGGAGAGATGACGGACAAGTGCCGGGCTGCCCTCTGGTATTCAAAAGACGTTAAGATTGAAGGCCTTGCCATGCACGGAATAAAGGCTGTCCGTGAGTGCGAAAATGTTAAGATTGAAAATGCCGACATAGATTCACCGGAGTTTGGCTGGTTTACTAGGGGCATGTCCATGGTAAAGAGCAGGGCCAAGAGTGAATACTTTATGCTAAAGAGCTCTGGCCTCAATTTTAGCGGAGTGGAATTTTCCGGTAAGTATTCATTCCAGTACGTTACAGACAGCGTTTTTGAAAACTGCAACTTTGACACAAAGGACGCCTTCTGGCACGCAAAGAACGTGCTTGTAAAAAACTGCACGGTAAAGGGCGAATACCTTGCCTGGTACTGCGAGAACGTTACCTTTGAAAACTGCACGATATGCGGAACCCAGCCGCTCTGCTATTGCAAGGGGCTAAAGCTTGTAAACTGCAAGATGTATGACGCAGACCTTGCCTTTGAAAAGTCGGAAGTTCATGCGGACATAACTACCCGCGTGGAAAGCATAAAGAACCCTCTTTCCGGCTGCATAAAAGTGGCTGGTCTTGGAACTCTTATACGCGATGACCCTGCTTCTGTGGCAGATGTTTTGGAGGGGAAGTAACGAGACGGCCGTCATTCCGGGCTCCGACCCGGAATCTGTGTAAGGTGTATGAGGAACAGGACATTGGTTTAGAACATGCATTCCGTATGGGGACAGACCCTGAAACGAGTTCAGGGTGACAGATCTTCGCTAGGGTGACAGTTCTTCGTTGTGGCGACAGTTCTTCGTTGTGGAGACGGGGCTCCGTTGGCGAGACGGCCGTCATTCCGGGCTCCGACCCGGAATCTGTGTAAGGTGTATGCGGGGCCTTGTTTTAGAACATGCGGGCCGTATGGAGACAGACCCTGAAACGAGTTCAGGGTGATGGTACTTACTTTGCGACCCCTCCGTGTTATTTTGTAACTCGCAGTTTTTTATGCCAACAAATATTTCTTGGTTTTTCGGGGGCGTTGCGGGGGTGTCCCCCGCAGAGGGGGTAGCACGCAACGAAGTGCGGGCGCAGGGGGAGACTTCCCCCACCTAAATGCCGTCCTTTTTTAGCGAGTCCCTGTCTGCAAATTCGGGGTAGTCGGTGTGCTTGCAGTAGCGCAGGTCGCGGTATTTCTTGGGCGTCATTCCTGTATTTTTTCTGAAAACGTAAATAAAGTGGCTCTGTGTTGTAAAGCAAAGCATGTCGGAAATCTCGGAAATGGAATAGTCGGTAAATTTTAAAAGCTTCTTGGCATATTCTATCTTCTTAATACGTATATAATTACCTATTGAATACCCGGTCTCCTTCTTAAAAAGCTGTGTAAGGTAGCTCTCCGAAAGCCCGGAAACTTTTGCAAGGTCGCCCGCAGAAATCCTGTTGGTTATGTTCATGTAGATGTATTCCATGCACTTGGAAAGGGTCCCAGGCATTACCCCCTGGTGCTGGCTGCTCTTCATGCGCTCTGCGTAGTCCATGCACATTTCCTTTTGCAGGGCAACAATTTCTTCTTTAGTAGTGCAAAGATCCGTCCGCTGAATGTAGTAGTCGCTAAGCTTGTAGGATTCCTCCATGCTCATGCCCATTTCCACGCAGAACCTTGAGCACATGGCCGTGTTTATTACAAAGTGGAATTTTAAGTTCTGCAGGGGGTTCTCCGAAAGCCGCCCCTTTTCCTTCATGTCTGCAAAGTCGTTTCGCTCGCATATCCGCCTAACGGTTTCTATGTCGCCGCTGGCAACGGACTTGTAGAAGGTAAATTCCTCTTCCATAGGAAGGTGCCGCTTCTGTTCGTAGAGGGAGTCTTCTTCAAATTTAAGCCAATCAGAAAAATATTTCACTTTTTTAATTCTCTAGCCGCAGGGATTCAACTCTCTTTCCATATTATAACACATATTCCAATAAAAGGTAAGCCTTGCATTCTCCTCTTTTTCTTCTGGACGGTACTTTTTTCTGTTCTACCAGATTATTCCTTGGCTAACTCGACAGACAGGCCTCTGCGCCACGGGCTTTCCGGGGTTCCGGCTTTCGCCTCCATTGCCCCTGGCAACGGCTGCGCCGCCCCTCCAATCCCGCGTAGATGCATTCAAAAAATCCCTCCATGGATTTTTTGAATGATTGCAGAATCGCTTCGCAATTCTGCATGCGCAAAGCCGCCCTCCGTGGCTCTTTACTTGTTGGCAAGGAAGAAAAGACAACGTTCCCTGAGCTTGTCGAAGGGAACGGATGAAGAATGAGTCGCTTCGACAGGCTCAGCGACCGGATATCGACA
>DFJV01000031.1 GCA_002373205.1 Treponema sp. UBA3662 | reverse complement strand
TGAAAATCCATGGTGCGGCGGTAATCGGACTTTCGCTCCCTTCGGTCGCTCCGCGCAAATGGATTTTCAGCCATATTTCGCTTCCCGTTGCGCCCCAAAATAATTTCCTCATCTGCTAAAAATTCATTCATTGATTATTAATAACATTTGCATTATCATTTGCACATGGAACTAACGCAGCTAAAATATTTCCTAGAAGTGGCAAAAAACCAGCACGTTACCAAAAGCGCAGAAAAGCTTCACGTCGCACAGCCGGCACTCACACAGGCAATCCACCGCCTGGAAGAAGAACTTGGCGTAAAGCTCTTTGTACCCAAGGGACGCGGAATAATGCTAAGCAGCTACGGAGAATATTTTTTCGCAAAACTTTCACCATTAATGGAAGGCCTGGACAGTCTGCCGGACGAACTGCACACAATGGCAGACCTGGAAGACGCAACCATCCACCTAAACGTACTTGCAGCATCCACCCTTGTTACGGAAGCCATAATCGAATACCAGCGCATAGACGACAGCATCCACATCCAGCTAAAGCAAAACGAACAGAGCGACCTCTACGACATCTGCGTAACCACAAGGCTCTTCTACCAGCCGCCAGAAAAACAGCGCGAAGAAGAAAGGCAGTTTGTCTGCACAGAAAAAATCTACCTTGCCGTACCAAACATTGCCCGCTTCCAGGGAATAAAATCACTCTCGCTAAAAGACGTAAAAGAAGAAAGCTTCATCTCCCTGCTTGGCTCAAAACAGCTCAGAACCATCTGCGACAAATACTGCTCCACCGCAGGCATAGTTCCCAACATAGTCTTTGAAAGCGACAGCCCCGCCGCAGTCCGCAACATGATAGCCGCAAACATGGGCGTTGGCTTTTGGCCCGAATTCTCATGGGGCAGGCTCAACACGGACAAGGTTCTCCTCTTAAACATAGCAAACCCCATTTGCAGCCGCGACATCCTTGTAACCTACAAAAAAAACAAAAGGGACAGCGCCAGGGCAGAAGCCTTCTTCGAATACCTTTCGGGCTACCTAAAAAGGGCATCTGCAGGCGAAAACTAATTAATCTTCTTTTTCTTTTGGACGGCACTTCTTTTTTACAAGCATGTCTCTGCTCCAACCGGGAATACATGCCACCGCTGTCCCCGCTTTCCGGGGTTCCGGCTTTCGCCTCCATTGCTGCCGGCTTCGGCCCTTCGACAAGCTCAGGGCCCGATTCCGTCAGCAACGCTAAGGGGTGCAGGCACCCCCGCGCCCCTCCAATCGGGCGTAGGCTGAAAAAAATTTTCCAAGCCTTGACTTCCATAACAAAAGTTGTATACTCGAATAGGTAAGCAGCAGGACGAGGAGGAAAGTAATGAGTCCCAAAAGAGTTGGTTTTGTTGAGGCGGTAAAGCTTTATTTTTATAATTACAGCAATTTCTCTGGACGCTCAACGGAAAGTGAATTTGGATGGATTATTCTTTTTAACATGCTGGCAAGCATTCCATTTGAAATTCTTGACTTAATTGTCTTTTTAACAACTAAATCGCTCATCTATACATTTATTCCGTCTGCAATTTGGGTTCTGGCTACCCTGGTTCCTAACCTTAGCCTTTGCACAAGAAGGCTTCACGACACAGGACATTCAGCATTGCTGCTTGTAGTCTCCATGATTCTTCCTCTAGTTGCCCTTATGGTATTTTTCTGGAGCCTGGTCCTTGCCATAGTCTTGTGGTTTGCGTCTTTTGTATTGTACATAGTTTTAATAATAGTCTTATTCATGTCACCAGACAAAACGAACAAATGGGGAGAACCGGCAGAAAGTTTGGGACCCAAAAACGGAATCGTATACGGTGAGAATAAGGAGAGTGATGCAACGGTAATAAATTCCACTTCTTTTACCTACGATGAATAGTTTTTTCCACGACGTTTTTTTCTGTGCGGCCTTACTTGAGATAAAACCTACGCCCGATTGGAAGGGCGGCAGGGTTGCTTGCAACCCGTTGCCGTTGCCGTAGGCAATGGAGGCGAATGCCGGAACCCTGGAAAGCGGGTAAAAATTGCCTCCATGCAATTTTTACCCGCGAGTTTTCCTTCGTAAAACTCGCCAGTTCCTATGCCAAGATATGACGCGCCCTCCATGGCGCTCCTTATTTGCGATGGGGAAAAATTGCATGGAGGTTTGACCGGCACGGAGTGGCGGGCACAGTTAAAAATGCAATTCCGTCCGGAAGAAAAAAAAGAATTTTATTGCTTGTCTTTGGCAAAGCACATGCGCTGGATTGGGGAAGGGCCTAGTTTTGCGCAGGCTTCAAAGTGGGCTTGGGTTGGGTAGCCCTTGTGCTTTGCGTAGCCGTAGCCCGGATAGAGCTGGTCGTATTTTACCATAAGGCGGTCTCGGCCAACCTTTGCAATTATGCTTGCGGCCATTACGCATGGAAACTTTCCGTCTGCCTTTACAACTGCATGTGCATCGCAACAAAGCTGCGGCGGAACATAAAGTCCGTCCACTATTGCCAGAATGTTTTTGTTTTCCGAAAGGTTTGGATCAAGACCTTGTGAGGAAAGCCAGGCTGGCAAATTTTCCTTCATCATAAAAAATGCACGCTTCATTGCAAGAAGGCTTGCCTTTAGAATGTTAAGCTCGTCAATTTCCTTGTGGCTTGCAAGACCAAAACCCCAGCATGCCTTTTGCTTTATAAGGGCCTCTGCCGCCTCGCGCTTTTTTTCCGAGATTTTTTTGCTGTCGTTAAGCATTTCAAGGGGAAAGTCCTTGGGCAAGATTACGCAACCCGCGCTAACAGGACCTGCAAGCGGACCACGGCCAGCTTCGTCAAGCCCCGCAAGAAGTGGGTAGCCCTTGGTAAAATCAAGCTCCTCTGGCGAAAAGAGTTCATTACTGCCCTTACTGCCAGCCTTCAAAATTGTTCCCCTTGTTTACAAGCACGAATGAATCTGCCTCATTCCAGACGGCACCATGTGTCTTGGACTTTGCGGAAAGCTTTGCGTAAAAGTTGTTTTCTTCCAAGCTTGCCTTTGACTTTACAAGTTCAATTGCACAGCCAAGATTTGCTATGATGGAGAAGTCTGAAGCGCTTACGTCCACATCACCCTTGACTACGTTAAAGTTTACGCTGTCCAGAGAGCTTGAAGTTGAGCGTATGTTGCGGCAGACAATCTTTCCGCCAGAAGAAGAAAGGCATGAAGAATACTTTTGTGCGTTTACGGTAAGTCCTGTTGCAGTAAATGCCAAATTTGAATCCACGCTGTCTACAAGAATGCCGTCTCCGGGGAATACGCCTGAAAGTTCGCAGCCTTCAAATTCCACATTTGAATTTTTTATCTGCAAAAGGTTCTTGGACTCTTTTGAGCTTTGCCTCTTGCTTATGTTCAAGTCCTTAAAGCTTGCCTTTGAGCCTGTAATGCTTAGTGAACCTTGGCCTGTAAATTCAATGGAGCTTTCAAAGCCTATGATAAGGCAGTCGCGGTTTATCTGAATTTGGATTGAACAAGGAACGTCGCCCTGGACATGGAGTATTGCGTATTCGCAGCTGTTTATTGCCTCTGCAGCCTGCTCAAGACTTGTGAAGGGGTGTTCATAAGAGCCCTCCTCGTACATTTCTACATTTTCTCCGCTTGGAGCAGATGCGTTCAGGTAGAAGCTACATTCGTCAAGAATTAGGCGGTATTCTGCAAGGGCACTTTTGTTACCCTTCTTGTCCTGACAATAAGCCTGAATCTTGTAGAAGGTTGCGCTTTCGTTTACGGAATTAAGTTCCAGAGGCTTACCATTATAGGCCGTAAAATCGCCAGTGTTTATGGAAGCAAAGGCCTTTTCGCTTGCACCAGAGAAGCCTTCTTCGGAAACAAGTGGCTCGCTTACAGAATAGAAGATTGCATCTTCCTCTGGAGCTTCTATTACTATGCTGGAGGATGAAGAGCCCCTCTTGTATTTGCCTGCTGAATGTATTACAGGTGGCTTTGGGGGGAACTTGTCCAAAGTGCATTCAACCTTTACAGGCCCCTGGTAGATTCCGCCGTAGTAAATTCCTGCGGTAAAGCCGTCTTTTATTTCGTCGCCAAAAAATGTGTCGGCATAAATTTTCTTGTAGAAGCCCTTGGACACGTTGGTTGCAGAAAGGCTTGCCCTGGAAGGCCCAATAAGGAAGGGCACTCCGTTCCACTCCTCGTCGATTGAAAAGACTTCGCCGCCGCCGTCCGTGGATTCCTTCTTTAGCTTGGGCATGGGGGGAATTGTGTACGTGGTGATTGGGTTGCCTTTTTCAAAAGAGATGGACTGGAAGCTTACGGTGTGGGGAATTGAGCGGTCAAGCACAATCTTCTGGTGTACGCCGCTCCAGTAAAGGTCGTCTATCTGGTAGATGAGGCCTGTTCCTGTGTAGTAGAAGTTTTCCCAGTCCACAAGAGTGAAGGGCAAATCCTGCTGAAGCTTTTCTGATGTTATGGATTCCTTGTTGTCCAGAGACGGAACCACGTGGATTACAAAATGCCACTTTCTTCCCTTGGAATCTTCTATGGTACAGGGCATGTAGCGTTCAAGAAGGTTCCTCTTGTCTATAAAAAGCTCTGTTCCCGGGATTGCAGGCTTGTCTCCGTTAAAGAATGAATACTTAAAATCCTTGGGAATGGGGAATGTGTCTCCGGAAATGTAGTTTCTTAGCGGATTCTGGCAGATTGAATCTATAAAGGCCCTTCCCTGCTCGGAAAGATGTGAATTCTCGTTGGCACTCTCTTGAGTGATTTCAGCGGAAACATCACCTTCTGCAAGGTCTAAAGCGCTATCTTTTACGGTGTATTCAACTGTAAAGTCGTCGCGCCTTGAATCCGGGTAAACTGCCGTAATGCGGATTTTTACGTTGCCAGTTTCTTCTATTACAACCGGGCGGTCGTAGGCAAAACCAGACACAAGAGGGTCGCTGCCTGTAAGTGAGTAGTAAATTCCGCAGGGCTCATGGTTGTCTATAACCAAAGCCTGCACGTTCTTCCACTCACCTTGAAGTGGGCTTAAAATGTCCTCCTGCGTGAGGGAAAACACAGGGAATGCAAAAAAAATACCCATTGCGCAAAAAAGGCATGAGGATGCCACGCGCTTTTTGAGAATTCCCGCCAATTTTCCAATCAAAATATTCACTCCGCTACCTGCTATTAAATGCGTCTTCAAGAACCGGCTTAAGTTCCGGGGAAGAAGCGTAAAACTGCTGCTCCCTCTCTTCCGGCGTAAGGCCTACCAGTTCATGACTGTTATAATTTATCCATCGGTTTTTATCGGGTGATGGAACAGGTATTTTTCTGCAGCAATAGTCAGGAATTATGGGAAGGACTGGCTTGTAGGAGTAAACCTTGTAGTCATGGACGGCAACCTTTATGTTTTCGCGGGAAATGCCCTTTTCCATGATGATTTTTACCAGGTGGTTAAGGGTAAGGCCTGAATCGTAGATGTCGTCAACGATAAGAATCTTGTCTCCCTGGCGCAGGTATTCCGGGGAATAAGTCCAGCCGTCAACACGGACTGCGCTCTGGCTGTTTACGTCGGAATAGCTTCTGGCAACTACTGCCGCATAAAGTATGTTCTTCTTGCCGTTAAGGGCAACCTTGTAGTATTCGCTTATGACGTTTGCCATGTATGCCCCGCCCCTGAGCGAAGCATAGATAACGTCCGGCACAAAGGCGTCCTCAAAATAGAGCTTGTGGGCAAGCTTTAGGGCATTGTTTCTTACGGTCTCATAGGTCAAGAATTCTTTCATAGTATTCACCTCGTTTGTATTGGGTCAAATAATAAAAACAACATCATGCAGGCACGGCAGGGATTTGGGGTAAAAATTGCCTCCTTTCAATTTTTACCCCGCAAGTTTCCTTACGAAAACTTGCAAAGTTTTTACCATAACAAAATAACGCGCCCTCCTTGGCGCTATGGTAAAACCTTCAGCTCCAGCAGGCACGGCAGGGATTGGAGGGGCGCGTAGCGTTGCCGCAAGGCAATGGAGGCGAAAGCCGGAACCCCGGAAAGCCCCTAGCAAAAAAAACTGCCGCAGAATAATAGAAAAAATCCTATTTTTCCACCTTTTCCACCAGCAGTGGCTGCACGTCAGAAGCTATTTTCCTGGGCTTGTTAAAGTGCACGCTAAGGCTTTCTCCGTCGCTGTTTACGATTATCTGGGTTGCATTTCCCCTTTTTCCGCTAAGAAGAAGGTTTGCAATGCCATCCTCTATGTCCCTCTGAATTAGGCGGCGCATAGGGCGGGCCCCCATGGTTGGCTCGTAGCCATTTTCCACCATGAATTCGCGGGCCTTGGGCTTTAGGACTATGCTTAGCTGCTGTTCCATAAGCCGGTCTTCCAGCTCCCTCATCTGAATGTCAAGGATTGCGTTCACCTCTTCCCTTGTAAGGGCACTAAAGACAACTACGTCGTCTATGCGGTTCAAAAGTTCAGGCGGCATAAGCTTCTTTAGCTCTTCCATTGCGCTGGCCTTAAGGTCTTCGTAGGGAAGGAGCCCCTCTTTTGACGATGCGAATCCCATGCGTGAATCTGCACCAATCTGGCGGGAACCTGCGTTGCTTGTCATGATTATGACGGTGTTGCGGAAGCTTACCGTGTGGCCAAGGTTGTCGCTAAGTTCGCCCTCTTCCAAAAGCTGGAGCAGAAGGTTAAAGATGTCCGGGTGGGCTTTTTCTATTTCGTCCAATAGAACGACTGAATATGGATGCTGGCGCACTTTTTCCGTGAGCATTCCGCCCTCGTCGTAGCCTATGTATCCAGGCGGGGCACCTACAAGACGGGATGCGTTCTGCTTTTCCATAAAGTCGCTCATGTCCACGCGGATAAGGGCATCTTCCGTGCCAAAGAGAAATTTTGCAAGGGCCTTTGCAAGCTGGGTCTTTCCAACGCCGGTAGGTCCAAGGAAGATGAATGAACCCACTGGCCTTTTTAGGGAAGATACACCGGCACGGCTTCTGCGGACTGCGCTGCTTATGAGGGAAATTGCCTCGTTCTGGCCAACAACGTCATTGTGGAGGTGTTTTTCCATTTCCAAGAGCTTCTTTGTCTCGCCCTTGTCCAGCTGTTCAACGGGAATTCCTGTCATGGTGCTTATTATTGCGCAGACATCTTCTTTTGTTACCGTCTTTCTTCCCGAAAGGCCCTTTTCCTTCCACTTGGCATTGAATTCGTCTTTGCGGCGGCGGAGTTCTGCTACCTTGTCGCGGACAAATGCGGCCTTTTCGTAGTCCTGGTCCTGAACAAGCTGGCGCTTTTCTTCGGAAAGCTGGGCAATGGTCTTTTCTAGTTCTGCAAGCTCTGTTGGAGGCTCTGTTTCTTCTATTTTTTTTGCGGCACCTGCTTCGTCAAGTATGTCTATGGCCTTGTCCGGCAAAAAACGCTCCGCTATGTAGCGGCGGCTGTACTTTACGATTAGCTCGGTAACTCCGTCTTCGTATTTTACGTGGTGGAATTCCTCGTACTTTTTCTTTAGGCCGTCAAGGATTTCCATTGATTCAGCTTCTCCGGGTTCTTCCACAAGCACCTTCTGGAACCTTCTTGCAAGGGCACTGTCCTTTTCTATGTACTTGCGGTATTCCTTGGTTGTGGTTGCACCGATTATCTGGATTTCTCCGCGGCTAAGGGCTGGCTTTAGCATGTTGCAGGCATCCATTGAGCCTTCTGGTCCACCAGCACCAATGATTGTATGGAGTTCGTCTATAAAGAGGATTATGTCGCGGTTTTCCTTGAGCTCCTTCATCACACGCTTAAGGCGCTCCTCAAATTCTCCGCGGTATTTTGTTCCTGCAATCATGGCGGCCAAATCCAGGCAGAGCACCCGCTTGTGCAAGAGGCAGGCTGGAACTGTACCCTTTACAATATGGTGTGCAAGTCCTTCCACAACGGCTGTCTTTCCAACACCAGGTTCACCAACAAGAACCGGATTGTTCTTTGTGCGGCGGCTAAGGATTCTTATTACGCGGAGGATTTCTTCTCTGCGGCCAATTACCGGGTCTGCATCTTCGTCAGCGGCTTCTTCGGTAAGGTCCCTGCTAAAGTGGGCAAGCATTCCGTTCTTGTTGAACTGGCGGCGCTGCTCACTTCCGTCGGACATGTAGGGAACAGCATCCCCGGTTTCCCTGTAAAAGCTGGATGCGTTGTCCTGTCTTGCAGACGAGGGGACTTTTTTCTGCACGTCAAGAACCACCTGCCTTACCTGTGAATGTCCAATTCCTGCTTTGGCAAAGTAGGTGTTTACAAGCGACTTTTCTTCTGCAACAGCAGCAAGAAGAAGATGCTCTGTTCCCACGTAGTCAGAACCTGTTGAATCCGCCTCTTTTTCTGCGTTTACAAGCAGTGCGTTAAGCCTTGCGGAATGGGGCAAGTCATAAAGCTCCGTATTTGGTATGCGGGCCGTCATGCTCTGCTCTATGGTGAGCTGCATGGTAAGCACGTTTATGCGCATGGCCTTAAGAACAAAATAGCCAAGTCCATCCGCAGACTTTAGAAGGGCAAGCAGAATATGCTCTACGTCTAGCACCTTGGAGCCGATATTGTATGCCTCGTCTGGTCCAAGTGCAATGATAAGGCGCTGGGCGCGAGGAGAAAGTTTCTTTGCCATAAGGCCTCCCTTAGTTAAACTGCAACCTATAGTTAAACTGCAACCTAAAAATTCCGGTTTTCAGAGGCTGCCAAAAACTTAAGATTTAAAACCCCTGTTTCTAAACCATAAGCTTTATATTTTCAAACGCTTCCTGCAAAATAAGTGCACGGAGCCTTCCGTTCTTTTTTACAGTACCGCTTACGTCTTTTTCAAAATTGAACGAACCGTTCTTTAGCACGTATTCAAGATGAGCCTCCTGAATCCGGTACAAAAGCGCAAAAAGCACGCTGTCGTCTATGCCAGTCAAAAGGTTCATGTCCAGTGCCCACTTTACGGCGCTTATGATTTCCACAGCTTCCCGCAAAGGAACAAAAATGCTAGACCTTGCCAAAGCCAATGCCCGGAACAAAAAATTCCGTATGTCGCTAGGCATGGAAGACGCACATTCGCTACGGGCAGAACGCTCGTATTCCACAAGCTTCTTTGCCGCAGAAGCAATGGAAGTCATCTGGTCAAATTCGGTGCCGGACTGGCTGTCCAGAGAGCGTATCTCGTAATAGGCTCCCAAAGACGAGCCCTTGCCAATGCCGCTTATAAATCCGGTTGAACCAGAACCGTATGCCGCCGCAAAGCCTATGCCCCTCTCGTTCATCTCCATAATAAGACTGCCTATTCGTCCCAAAGCGGAAATTGAAGGCAAGTGAACCTTAAGCGAAATCTTTTCCCCGCTTCCCGCATCGGTCAGGGAAGAGGTAAGGTAGCCAAAGTCGTAGCTTGCCGCAAACTGAACGGACTTCTGCAAGCCGCTGTCCACATCCTTTGCAAGCTTTACCGCCTTGTCAAATTCCATGCCTGCAACAAACGACGATATGCGCACATGGTCCACAACATTCACCGTACAGGAAACGCGTCCGTCCGTACGCAGGATTATGCCAGTGTCTTTAGTGGCAGAAGAAACCTCCGCTGGCGTAATGATTCCCCTTTCCTCAAGAATGTGGCTGCTAAGAAGGTCCAGCTTGTCTGCCTGAATGGCCTGAAACTTCTCTCCGTTTTCCAGATGGTTAAAGGCATCAAAGACAAGCGACTGAACCCTTTCCGCATCCCTGCCTTTCATCTTTACAGGAAAAGGAAAATTTGCCAGGTTGCGAGCAATGCGGACTTTTGTGGAAAGAACTACGTCCGCTTCGCTGCCCTTGTCCGTATACCAGGCATCGCTTTCCGTTTCCATTATTCGGCTCCTCCGTCAATTCCGCCCTGATCGGCGGCAGAAGGCATGTCATCCCCGCCGGAAACAGGAGATTTTTCCAGCGCATGCAGGTAGTCGCGGTACATGGCAGCCTTTTCGTAATCTTCCGAAGCAACGGCATCGTTCAGCTTGTTCTGCAGGGCAATCCTGTCGTTAAGGACTGAATGTACACCGGAAAGACGCTCCGGCATTGAACCTGTATATGATCCGCTTATTCCGTTCTTCCTAAGCAGAGTCTTTATGTCTTCCTTGAATATAGCGTAGCATTCCGGGCAACCAGCCTTGCCTGTTTTCCTAAGCTCTACGATTCCCATGCCGCAGACTGGGCACATGCGCGAATTTTCAGCGGCAATCCTGCGGCTAAAGGCGTTGATTTCCCTAAAAAGATCCCCGATTGAAGACTCTATGCTCTTGGGGTCAGGGCTTATTCCGTGTGCAAGGGCACATTCCCGGCATATACTGATTTTCCGCTTCTGTCCGTTGCCATTCACCTGCTCCATAAAAATAACAGCCTCTCGTTCATGGCAAAAATCACAAATCATAAAAACCTCATCTTCCAAGGGATTCTCACTTTAAGTATACTGCTTTTTACAGTTTACGCAAAGTGTCAAGCGGCTTTTCTCGGCCAGCTTTTACCGCAGGAATGGCCGACACCGCAAGAGAAAGCAAAAGAGTGCCAAAGGCAATCACCAGCAATTCCTTAAAAGGAACTGAAATTGGTATATCCTGAAGATAGAATGCAGGATCCAGCAGCCTTACCCCCTTAAAAGAAGAAAGGTCTGCATTAAACAAAATATACAAAAATTTTACGAAAAAGTTTATTATTTTTTCCATAAAATTTATTATTGTGTTTATGTTAACACCCGCAAGCAGCCCCAGGGGTATTCCAAGCAGCACCCCTCCGCAGCCGGCAGAAAAACCCGCAAGCAGGAAAGCCACGGTTATGCCGCCGGCACTTCCGCCAACGCTCTTAAGGATTGCAATTTCCTTCCTTCTTTCCATTACAATCATAACCAAAGCGGAACTTATGTTAACGCTTGCAACAAGGACAATCAGCAGCATAATAAGAAGCAAAAGTGCCTTTGTGGAAGAATAGTTCTGGTACTGGGCAGAGTTCAGGTCATTCCAGGTCCAGACGGTAGCCCCCTCAAGCTCCTCGTTACCAGCAAAGCCAAATACGTCGTCTATAACGTGATCCTTTACCTGCATAAGCTCAGGGGAAAATGAATCGGCAGTCTTAAGCCCAAAAACAAGCTTGGAAGACGCAGGGGAAAAATTAGCAAGTCCTGCCTCAAGCGGAATAAAAACCCAAAGCGCATCAAGTTCCTGGTAGCCGGAAGAAACAATTCCGGAAACCGTAAAGGGAACCATGCGGGGGCTAAGCGAACCACCGGCAGTCTTGTTCACGCAGATAAGGCGCAGGCTGTCACCGGCATGAAGCCCAAGGTCGTCAGCAATCTTCTTGCAAAGGATGGCCTTGTTTTTCCTGGACGAATCCGGCACCAAATCCACAGAGCCTTCCACCAGGTTAAAAAGCGTGGCAAAGGATTTGTTTGCGCTAAAAATATCCCCCTGAACCGCACGCACGCTGGCACCAGAACGGGAAGACTTACCCGCAGCCAGGGCAGTTGAATCAAGCTCTGGAAAAGCGTCAGTAACACCTTCAACAAGGGAAAGCCGCTGGGCAATGTCATTGCAGTCCTTTTCCGTAATCTTCCCGCCGTATTTCTCCTGCCAGGCAGACATATCAAGAAAGACTGCAATATCCTGCGAACAAAGCCCGATAAGCCGCCCCGTAATGCCCTGAATCATACCGTCGCTTATAACAAGAACGGAAACAAGAGGCACAAGGCTAAGCCCAATGCAGAGCAAAGCCCCCGCAAGACTCCTCTCGCCGTTGCTCTTTCTGCCGGAAGAAGAAGAAGGCGAGCTTTTTGGAAAGAGAATCCTTATTGCATACAAAAGACTGGATGCCAAAGTCATTGATTTTCCCCCGGATTTTCAGCGTCCGCTGCCCCGTCTGCAGAAGAAAGCTTTCCGTCCTTTATAAAGTAGCGCACATCCCCCTTGGAAGCAAGGTTCATGTCGTGGGTAACAAGTATAAGGGTCTTTTTGTACTTGTCCGCCATGCTGAACAAAAGGTCTCCGATAAGAGCCGCGTTTGCCAGGTCAAGGTTTCCGGTTGGCTCGTCCGCAAGAATAAGCTCCGGGTCGTTAACAAGGCAGCGCGCAACCGCAACCCTCTGCCTCTCACCGCCAGAAAGCTCAGACGGAAGATGGTTCATGCGGTCCTCAAGCCCAACGTCGCGCAAAAGTGACTTTGCCTTTTCTATAGCAAGCTTCTTTTTTTCGCCCGCCATGTAGCAGGGAAGAAACACGTTCTCCAAAGCGGTAAAATCCTTAAGCAGATAGTGGAACTGGAATACAAGCCCCAGAACCTTCTGCCTGTAGTGGGTAAGCTCCTCCTCCGCCATGCTTGCAACCTGAATGCCGTCAACAGTAACAGAACCGCAGGTAGCGCTGTCCAAACCGCCGATTATATTCAGCAGGGTAGACTTTCCGCTGCCGCTCCTACCAACAATCACGCACTTGGAGCCACGGGCAACGCTCATGTTAAGGTCCTTCAATATAGTAAGGCTTTCTATCTGAGTACGGTAAGTCTTTTCCAAATTCTCCACGCGAACAATTATATCTTTTGAATCACTCATCCCTAAGAACCTCCGAAACATTTAGCTTTAGGATTTCACGCCCCGCAAGCCACGAAGAAGCAAGCGAAGAAAATATGCCAAAGAAAAATATAGCAGCCACCTCGCTGAACACGGTACGGGCCGGAATAGAAGCGTATATCCTGAACATAGGGTTTTCCGAAACATAAGAGGCATTTGCAGGATTGGTCAGCATAATAAAAAAGTAAGAAGCATAAAACTGAATCTTGGAAAGGAACATAAAGACGCTTCCCATGTTGGCGCACAAGAGAAGCCCTGCAATAAGGCCAGGCATTGCACCAAAAAAGCCCGTGGTAAATCCCTTTACAATAAAGACGGCCTGAACCTGCGACTTAGTTCCGCCAAGAGCGCTAAGAACTGCAATCTCCTCGCGCCTCTCGTAAACCATCCTCCGCATGGCATTGTATATGTTAACAGCAACCACCACAAAAATAAGAAGAACCAGAAGCATGATGATGTTCTTTTCCACACGCAGGGCACCAAAGAAGGAGCGGTTAAAATTCCTCCAGCTTTCAACCTTGGCAGAAGGGAAGGCCTTTTCCACACCGCTTATAAAAAGTGCATCACGTGAAGAATCGGCAAGCTTTACGCCGATTACCTTCTTTGCACCCTTACCAAAATTAGCCTGACCAGCCTCCGTGTTTATAAATGAAAAGCTTGCATTTATATCTGAATAGCCGCAGTGGAAAATTCCCGCAACCGTAAAATTCCTGTCGGAAGAAAAAAGGCTAACGTCACTTGAACCGCTAAGGGCAAAAATATTAATGCTGTCGCCAACCCTGGCCTTAAGCAAACGGGCAAGCTCGCTACCAAGAACGATTGAATCCGGGGCAGACAAGTCAAAGGAACCGGAAACCATGTGAACCTCGGAAGCAAAGCCGGGGTCGTCTGTCATAACGTCCTTTCCAATGGCACGGATCAAAGCCGCACTCTCGCTGCCGGAAGGGCCAACAACCAAAGCCTGAGCCTCGTAGAATGAAGTGCTGCCCCTAACCTGCACCTTTTGGCCTTCACACCAGGCACAAAATTCCTCGTAGTCATCCTGATTTTCCACGCGGACATGGTAAGAGCTTATCTCCATAATCGCATCTATAAATTCCATCTGGAATCCGTTCATCACGCCTATTACAACTATGAGCGCAAGCACGCCGAATCCCACCCCCAAAGAAGCAAGGGCAGAAGTTACCGCGGTACGCCCCTTCCTGTCCACCTTGCTGAACCTTCTGGAGACATAATAAATCCACTTTAGCGAAGAAAAAATCTTCCTACCTATCATCGAATTTTCTCCTGTATTTTTCACCGCCGTTTGAATAGGCAATCTCCTCTACCTTAACGCCGTCCTTGTAAACGGATTTTATAGAAAGCCCGCCGTCAAAATAGACAGTTTCCGTATAGTTCTCGTTCTTTGAATAGACCGTACTCATGCGAAGAACTCCGTCCTCGTAAAAATTGCAGTCAGGAATGTCCGTAAAAGACTTGTAAGTGTAAACATTTTTCCTGGTAAGAACGGCATCCTTTGTCATGGTAAAGCGCAGGGGATCCATCTTCTTAAAAAAGAGCCTCTCCTCTTCGGAAATAAGCCTGTCACTGCCGTCAAAAGAAGAAACCCTCGTCTTTACAAGAAGGTTACTTTCCTTGCCCGTCTCCTCATCCTTAACAACATCGTAAAAATCTATGCGGACAGGATTCCCCCTGGAATCAAACTTCACGTCCTGAATCTTCTTGTTCTCAAAATCCTCATCCCAAAGGCTAACCGGCGTCCTTGAATACTTGTCAAGATCTTTTGCCAAGGCGGCAGAAGCATTCCTCCCGGAAGCCTTACCTACAGCCTTACCGGAAGAATACTTCTTTAAAAAGCCCCCCTTTGGCAGAGGATCCCGGTAAACATAAGTCTTCCTGTTTGCAATAAAAGGCAGCCCCGCACCCTGCTTCCAGGAGATTTTTTCCGTCTTCCTAAAGGCCTCGTCAAAAAGGGTACGCGTAACATATTCACCGTTAACGCTAACAATCCCCCTGCCACCGTTCACAGAAGGCGTAAGGGCAAGCTGCTCTTCCCCATACTCAAAAAGCCTAAGCTTACCGCTGGAATTCTTGTACTGAACTGCAACAATCCCCAAAGTGTCAAAAATGGCATCGTCAACAGGAATGGAAGCGTCGGAAGGAACAAGCGAATCCTGATATGAATTCAGAATGCCCAGTATCTCCTTCCTCACATCCTGCTTAACGTTAACAGAAAGCCCATCCTTCTTAAAAGCAGAATCAAAGCGGGCCTGCCATGGATGAACCTGAGGAAAAAGCAAATAAAAGGAAAGGATTACCGCTTCAAAATCCATACGCAAAATCCATGCAAAAACCGCTAAAGTGCCCTAAAGCCCAAGGAATTCATCAAGATAAGAATCCGGATCAAAAAAAGAAATGTCTGCATACTTCTCACCTGTGCAGACAAAAGCAAAAGGAAGCCCCAGCTCCTTACCAATAGGAACAAGAGCACCGCCCTTTGCAGTAGAATCGTACTTTGTAAGGACAACGGCATCAAGACCAACAGCCTCGTTAAAGACCTCCGCCTGCCTAAGCGCATTCTGCCCCGTAGTAGCGTCCACCACAAGAATCTTCTTGTAGCAGCCAGGATCAGCCTTGGAAGAAGCAACACGGTCAATCTTCTTAAGCTCGTTAACAAGATTCTCCTTATTGTGAAGCCTTCCCGCAGTATCGGCAATCACAAGACCGCCGCCTGCTGCCCTGCAAGCCTCCCCCGCATCAAAAACAACGGAAGAAGGATCGCTACCCATCTGGTGCCTAACAACGCGAATGCCAAGCCTCTCGCCGTGCATGGAAATCTGGTCAACAGCCGCCGCCCTGAATGTATCGGAAGCAGAAAGAATCACATTTGTACCTTTATCCGCATAAAGCTTTGCAATCTTTGCCGCACTGGTAGTCTTTCCCACGCCGTTAACGCCAAGAATCATCCAAACGTTCACCTTGCCGTCCTGAATTTCAAGATTTGCCCGCCTCAAATGCGGAAGCAGCATCTTCTTAAGCTCCTCAAGGGCTGAATGCTCGTCAAGGGACTTATTCTCGCGGCATTTTTCCTCAAGCGAATCAATAATCTCCACCGTAGTCTTAGCGCCAATATCGCCTTCAATCAGCGCATCCTCAAGGTCCTCAAAAAAATTCTCATCCTGAATCTTACTGCGGCTAAAAATCGACTTTACTTTCTCCGCAAAAGAAATTTTGCCCATATTCTACTCCATTCACTTCCTTCTATTTTAACAATTTATGGACAAAAAAGCAACGCAGGAACAAGACATATTATAGTAGATAATTTTATTTCTTTTTTGGAGCTAGACCTCATCTTTTACCGCCAGCCCCACCCCAAACCGCACGCCAAACTCATATCCGGCTTTCCGGGGCTTGCCCCCTAACCGGGCGCGGTGCTCCGCACGCCTCCGGCCCCCTCCAATCCGCGCTACAGGCCTCCGCCAAGGAAATCGGCAAACACAGCAAAAGCTTTTCTGGCGAACAAATCTATGCCGTTAATATTTCATCAAAATGTTTTTCACTTTTTTGCCAAACGTTGCAACTGTAATATTTTCAATACTGTGGTATGCGCAAAGAATGCAGTCAATCAAGTTTTGCAACTTCATATATCTGCAAGGCAAGTTCTTTTTCCACCAGCTCTGGATTTGCATACTTAGGAAACCACTGATTAATAGCATCGTGTCATTGTCGGGCTCGACCCGGCAATCCATAAATATCAATAATGCAAAAAAAACTCTCAACAACCACACATTTGTTCATAGGGAAAAAATTACCGTAAATTTACTCCAACGCTATTATAACCATTTTCCATCGTGTAGGAAGCAGAACCAGAATATGACTTATCCCAGTCAGAATCATAAGCAGTTACGGAAAATTTGTAGGAAATGCCCGGCTCAAGAAAATTCCTTACGGTTTTAGGAAGACCTGTAACAACCCCATCCGTATTATAAAAATCCTGCCCGCCAGAACCTTCCGTTACATTTTCGCTTGTCGTATGGCTATAAGACATTCCGCCTCCACTTACAGTTACAGAAACAGAAGCCCCACCGGAATTTACAAACTCATATTCACCATCAGAGTTTAATATACCAAAATATACCCTCAAACTCATCCCGTCAACAAATTCCAGCCTAACCGACGCAGTGGAAGTATCGCGCGGCTTCACCTCAACGGCAGGGCTTCTTCCATACACCTGCACAATTCCGTCGCTGTCTACCCCCAGAATTGCAACCGTATACTCCCCTGGATAAAGGCCGTCTATTGTTATCGTCGAGCCAGGAGATGCCTTTTCTTCCTGCTCAACCTCACCATCTTTTCGTAAACGGACAACGTAGTAGCTTACCCCCTCCGCCACAAGACTTCCTTCAGACGTAACAGACCGCTTGGAATTATCCGGCAAGCTAAGACTTATTCCCCCATTTCCGTTTGAAGAGTTAAATAAAGAGCAAGCAGCCAAAAAGAATGTAAAAAACACTGCTAAAAATAAAAAACACTTTCTCATATTTCGTAAATTCCAAAGCATATCTTTCTATAAACTAAAGACGGTATTGCCGTCAAAAAAGTCAGAGCAGAAATCATTCATAACTATAGAACTTATTATAACACGTAAAAATGATTTTTAAAGTTATATCGTCTACCATCTCATTATTTCGTGTTAAAATCTCAAAATCTGTTCTGAAAGTGAAAAATTCTCACGGTCTTATATGAAATCCAGTAAAATATTTGTATCAATCAATACATTAATCATGAATATTTCTGCTCTCTTGCATCTGCAAGTTCTTTTTCCGAATTAAAATCAGCTGGCAATCTACCCCGATACTTTTGCAAACCATCAAGCAAAGAAAGCCGGTGAGAAATATCATGCTTCTCAAAATCCGAATCCTTTACATAAACTGTGTAGATATAATCGACATAATGAGAGACTTCTTCCAAGGCCTGCTCAGGAAGCGTCTTTAGCTTTTCAGCTACAAGTTCGTATGACATTTTTACCCTTCATTTGATTTGCTTGCTTCAACACCAATATAGCATAAAAAGTGTTATTTGTCTTTTTCTTGTAATTATGAAGGGAAGTTTTTTGGGAAACTCTTTGGGAAAGCCCCAGGTTTTCAGCGTCCTCCCCGCCCGGAAGGCTGGCTGAAAAGAATATAGATTAATGCCTTGAAAACACGTAAACACTTTCAGGGCAAAAAAAAGACACCCCGAAAGGTGTCCATTTCATCCGCCCCCTGCTGGGCTTGAACCAGCGACACACGGATTAACAGTCCGTTGCTCTACCGACTGAGCTAAGGGAGCATTCATTAGCAAAAGAACTTTGCAAATCGAATAATGGTATTATATTGAGTTGGAAAAACTTTGTCAATACGAAATAAGAATTTTTTGCATATTTTTGTTAATTTTCTGTCTCACAAAGCACCCCCCCTATTTTTGGGCTATTTTCCTGCACTTCCAAAGGTCAAGCCCCATGTTAAGTACAAAAAACCGCCCGGAAAAAACTTTCCGAACGATTCCCGAAAAGGGGCTGAGTATAATTTTACCAAAACAGGAGCAAACTCCTATTTTTCAGGATTGTAATACGATGCGTTCTTGATATCTTTAATCAGTGCGCTGTCGGTCACCTTCTTTACAAGCCACACGTCATTCAACCTTTTTCCGTCATAGTAATAGGCCTCTCCGTTCTGCAGTGTTACAAGCCCCTCTTTGTTTGTGTAGGTGTATGTCTTGCTAATACTATCAAAGGCCTTTTCCATATCATCACCAATGCTCTCAAACATGTACCGTGGGCCGGACTTTACAACGCTGCCGTTAGAGGAGAATTTCAGGCCGTAGTAGCGCGGGAAATTCATTCCCTCATCCCTATAGTCTACTCTCCAAGTATTGTATAGAGAGGAGTTTATGTTCTTTCCGTGGTTTTCTGCATACGTTTCCGGATCAAACCTGTATCCGCTGGGGTATATATAGCGGTTGGAAGACTTCATTCCCTCCCTTTCTACTTTTGCAGCCCAGTTACCATCATAGGTTAAGGCACTGTCATCCACAAAAGCCGCAATTGTTCCGCCAAAGTTCTTGAAGCGTATGCCGTTCTCGCTCTTTGAGTCATTGGGCATGTACTTTATGCTGTAGACCCATCCTTCGACCTCTCCTCCAAAGGTATGGACCATGCGCATCTCGCCTGCACTTGTAAAGTGTACATACTTTTTAACAGGAGTATCTGTTTCCTGTGCATCAAGCAGATAGATTTCCCCGGCCTTTGGTGCAAACTTGCTTGCAGCCTCCGCAGCCGCCTTATCTGCAGCAGCCTTGTCCGCCGCCACTTTTGCCGCCGCAGCAGCCGCAGCCTTGTCAGCAGCCGCCTTTTCTTCCGCAGCCTTCTTTGCAGCAGTCTCTGCCTCCGCTTTTGCCTTTGCCTCAGCCTCTATGCGGGCAAGTTCAGCTTCCCTCTGCTGCTTAAGTTTGTCTACCGTAATGCCGCGGGATGAATCCGCCACGTAAACAAAGAAGGTAAAAGTGTAGGCAGACGAGCATGATGCCGTTACCGCCGTATATCCGCTCTTTAATCCGGTGATTGTGTAGCGGGTGGGGTCTGATGCACTCTGAGTTACAGACACAACAGAAGAGTCATCAACCTTTACCGAGACTGGATAGCCGTTGTCTACCGGGTCAGACGTAGCATTGAATTCAAAGCGGAGATTTCCGCCTTTAATATCCATGGGAACAGTCGTTGACTTTCCCGTATAAACCTGGTCGTTTGAAGAAACCCTAATTCCCTTCAAATCCCAAATCTGCTTCATGGAAGAGCAGGATGCAAAAGCCATAAGCAGGGCAAATGCCAAAGCCCCAAATCCTAATGTCCTTTTTTGCATAAAAAACTCCTTTAGCATAGAAAAGATGCAAAGCCGAATGCCCGGTTTTACAAGAAGCCTGTAAGTGTACCGGGCCTAACATCGAAAAAACAAACGTCTTCCTTTAGCTATACTGAATATGATAGCACATGATTTTTCCCCTGTAAAGGAAAATTAGGCAGCAGGGCAAGCACAGCAAGTAAGCAGTTCCTCTATTTTCTTGGCTATTTTCCTGCATTTCCAAAAGTTCCCCCCCTCGTTAACCGCAACAAGCAAAACAGCAAGTAGGTATGGAGAAAAAAATCCCACACCGCTCGAGAAGTTTATGTACAGAAAAACTATAAGCAAAAAGGCCAGCAGGTCAGACACCCCCAGTACCCCCCTTAGAACAAGAATCCTATTCTCAAAATCAAGCCTTATGCTCCCATGAAAAAATGAAGAGTTTTTTCTGTCCATCCTGACCCTAAAAAAGAAGACGTTATCTTCTACTTTCTTGCCCGTTAAATCCTTAAAGCCCTTTGCATCCCCAAATGAATTTACAAAGTCTTCAACTTTCTTCAATGTACCCTCTGCGTCCTTAAAGTCAAACCTCTTAAAAAAGATGGGAATTCCAACAGACCAGCAAATCTTCTTCCAAAAGCCCAGCAAAATCCATTCAAGTATAAAAATAGAAAAAACTGAAAAGAAAACAATAAAAACAATATCCAAATTTTCCACATTCATCCCCTGTTACTTTTTCCAAAATGTAATTCAACCGGCTCTCTTACAGCCAAGCATCCGGTTTGCAGACAACACCCTTCCGGCCTATCTCTTTTAAATACAGCTCCTTCCCAGAATTGGCTGAACAATAGCTCCACTTATAAAGATTGGAACGCTTGCAATTTGGACAGATGCAATTGTGCTTAGTCTTGCCAAACAAGGTCTTCTTTCTTTCAAAAAGAGGAATTCCCCTTTTTCCGCATAACCTGCAATATGCCTGCTTGCAAAAATCTTCTGGCACTTCCATTCCGTACATCTCAACAAAAAGCTCAAAAGCCCTTTTTATATATTCATCCATATTCTTGCTGGTAATATGTTCCATGTTATAGGCCTCTGACATGTCAACATAATCAAGCATGTAATATAATCCATAAAACTCAAAATATATCTCTTTTTCATAGCGTACATAAAAATCTTTCAGTTCAGCCAATGCCGAATGGGCATCCTTCTTTCCCTCATGAATTTTTTCATTCAAATAGCAAATATATAAATAATCAATGTTGTCCAAATCAGTTTTTATGTCCAGCTCCAAAAGAAGACAATCAAAATACCTCCTTGCATATTCCTTTTCGCTTTCAGACAAACCTGCCAATATGAACACATTGTCAGACTCAATCTTATTGTCCAAAAGATAGTAAGCAAAATCAATATATCCAGAAACATCCCCTGCAATTAAATCAGCGGCCCTGCACAGGTTTGCTTTCTTTACTATTTCTTCATTCATAGCAGGAAACAATTTTACCCCTTGTTTAAAATCCATTCATTCAAAATCCAATCCGCAAGGTTATCCCACTGGTCAACATCCCGGCTATCATCTGCTGAATACAGAAAAACCTTTCCGTCTTTTGCCATATAATAAATATCACCGTTATCACTGCAAACCGGCATTCCCTTTCCCCCCAGCCCCAGGCTTTCCATCTCTTCCAACAAGCAGGGAAGATAATCCTGCCTTGACTTTTCATAAAGGATTTGAACCGGCTCAAGCACTCCAAAAGACACATCGCTTGCGGTCAGCAAATAGCGGGCGTAATCAAGTGGAATGTCACTTTCCAAGTCAAGCCCCAGTTCTTTTGCCAACTTTTCAAGGTCTTCTTTTACAGGCAGCTTCGCATGGACGGGAACATCCTCGTCTCTTTTCCTTAGCTGACTTACCGCATAGTCCAAATCGAATTTTGTCTTTTCATCATTTTTTAAAAGATAAAACCGGCCTGTTTCCAAATCCCTCTCCAGGGCAAAACCTTCTTCAATATCAAGAAAAGGCATAATGTCCGGGGAATAGTTTACTATTGTATTAACATCGTAAACTTCTACGTTCTTTGGATTGCTAACATAATCATCCGTCTCGTGGCCAGAAAAAAATCTCCAGCCGCTATCAATATCGTTGTCAGGCTTTTCCCTGTACATATAGTTTACACCCAGTCCTTTCTGGGTAATCATCTTGGTAGCAAGGCAGCCTCCGTAGTTCGCAACATACTGCTTTATGTCCTTAGCCTTTATTTTATACTTGCTGAACAATCCCATATCTTTCTCCCATTTTATAAATTTCAATTTGCCGCTTTAGAATCCAATATAAAATCCGCCGCTCTTTTTATTTCTGTACCATATTTTAAGTATTTAGGAAAGCGCTCACCTTTATCTTTTTCCAAGAATGATATATAGCAAATGTCCTTACCCTCCTCTTCTGAACACAATTGAACCCTTACTTTGTACACTCCTTTTTCAACCTTCACCGGAAAGCTGTCTGTAACGGTTGCAATTTCAACGCCATGCCTTTTTACCTTGAATTCAAATTCTACAATTCTACTGGCACCTTCAATAATTTTATCTTCGTTCATAATGTATACATCCAGCAGGCCGGCATTTGATATGGTCATTATGGACAAAGACTCCTTTCTTATGGAAAAGCCCTGTTCTATTAGTTCATCAGACCATTCATTAAATGGATTCTTTAGCCCTGCATTGAATATGCAAAACTGTTTATACGACAAATTCAATTCGCTCATATCTTTACTTTCCGTAATACATTCTCTGTTTTCTGTCTAGAGTCTTGCACATCCATTAAAAAGGCTTCTTTTTCATTAACCTTTCTCCAAGCAATCACAGCCTGATAGCCCAAAATTGCTGTTATTGGGCCGCAAAGGGGATAGCCCTTGCCCTTGCCCTTGCCAACTTCATAGGTAAGCACAGGCATTTTAAAGGGAAAGTTCTCTATGCGTCCTATCACTTCCTGACCAGACTTCATCCTTCTAGTATGAATTTCTATGCACACTGCTTTTCCGTCATCACAATATCTGCCTTCCCCAACCCTAACACTCCGTTCAATATTCAGAACAGAAAGTTTTTCCAGTGGCAGCTGATCAAAAGAAAAATCTTCCTTAGAAATAAAATCCGTAACCGCAATCAAGCAAAGAGGTTGAAATTCATCATTATGCTCTTGAACATCCAGAACTAGAGCGCACCCCCAATAGCCATTCTGAGGATTAGTTTTTATTACATCGCCCTTATTCAAAATTACGAACTTGCTACTTTTCACAATCCCACCTCCACATAAGATGGCTTCATATCGTACCATATATTATCAGAAGAGGCATCTTCCTCCATCACAAAATATATTTTCTTTTTTACGGATGCTCCCGGAGGAATTTCCACAGAAGCAAAATCAATCACGCTGCTTGCCGGGGAATCCAAATTTACATTGCCAGCATATTCAAACACGGCTTCCACTTCGTAAACAGCATCGTTTTCCACTTGAAGGCTTAAGATTTTATTCACGTCCTCGTTGCTACAAGCCTCTTCCTTTCCAACTCCTAAAATTTTATTGTCATCCGTTACAAAGCGGACGTTCGGAGCACTTCCATTAAAGACGCAAAAATTCCCTTTTAGGCTTATTTTATCCCCAGCCTTCATCTTATAAAAAAAAGGGCTTAGAGCATTATCTGCAGACGCACAGACTGCAAGTGCAAATGCCATTATAACCAAAAACAAAGTTTTCTTCATTTTATTTTCTCCCCTTCAACAAAACTCTTCTTTGCCCATGCAAGATTATTTGTCAAATTTTATGTTTTCATAATTAGCATCGCTTATTACAATCGTACCGTCCGGCATCATGAATACAACTTCATCCCAATAATTCTTTTTTCCTTTATGTTCATTCGTTACATAGATAAAATAAATAATCCACT
The DNA here is from genome assembly GCA_002373205.1 of Treponema sp. UBA3662. Taxonomy (GTDB): domain Bacteria; phylum Spirochaetota; class Spirochaetia; order Treponematales; family Treponemataceae; genus Treponema_D. The sequence goes on along the minus strand of DFJV01000031.1, from coordinate 1,822 downwards.
TTTCTTTTTTGTCATCAAGGGGATGCAATTCATATGATGAAAAATTCAATGGTTCATCGGAATAAAAAATCAGTTTTATATATGAATCTGCCAGCTTCCTTAGCTTTTCCCTTTTGATATAATCCTTAAGATATTTTTTCTTCAAAAAGCTGGTCTGCGCATCAATAAGTTCCTGACCAATTTTCCACTCAAGGTCGTAAGTGCCTGCCGGGTTTGCATTTGAAGTAACTCCGTTTATGCGCACCAAATCTTTTCTTGAATAATTTGCCTGATACACATGAATGTTGCGGCCTTTATTTTCTATAATCTTTTCTTTATAAAGCTTTGACTGGTCTTCCTCTGAAAACAAAGAGTTTACAAAGAGGCGCATATTATTTTCAAGCCTGTATTTTTTTCCCTCCTCGTCTTTAATCACACTACCGTTCAACCATATTTTTGTACTTTCATTGTTGCTATAATAAATAGTAGCTTCATATAAAAGCATTACTTTTAGATAGCGTTCCTGTCTTGAAAATTTTATTCTTTCAAGAAATTCATTTTTTTGACTTTCATTTAGTTTTACGACAATATCCTGTTGACGGTCATTTATATTTCTTTTTCTAACAACAATCTCCTTTATATCTTCTGCCTTGCCCAAGCTAAAAGAATTATCCACACTCTTGCCAAACAAGGATGCAATTGCGCAAAGACAATATGCTATAAACAAAATCTTTTTTTTCATCTTTATCTCTCCAAACTTCCTCTATAATATTGGTTCTGCAACATTTTTTGTAGCCTAGCTTATTTCCCTAAGGCTAATATTATACCTTAATTCATTGCTATTAGAAGATATCCTATCATAATCTTTTATAATTTCCTCTGTAGAAGATGAATAAGAGAATGAACCGTCGCCATATTTTTCCTTATCCAATTCCACATGCCCAAACTTTGCAAATTCATTTTTTATCTTTACCAGGTCTGAATGCTCAACAAAAATTTCTTCAAGTCCCAATACAAACCCGCATTCAGTCAAGCTGCTCGGAATCTTGCGCCCAAAGAATTCCAATCTATTTATTTGCGTTTCATTTGGGGCCGCATCAAACGATTCTTTGCAAAAAGCAAACTTATAGACAAAGCTATTCCCATTCTGAAAACTTCCTGCCATCAAAACAATTATCTTCTTATTTCTACTTTCCAAAGACAATAGATCTCCTGTGGCAAAAATTGCATTTTTTATCTTCCTATACTTTTTGCGTGGCCGTGGACTTTTTCTTTTTACCGAAATTTTATTCAAAAATCTGCCTATGACTTTCTTCCGCTCTTCCGCAAGATTCTTGTCCACTTTATTCCATATTGCAAACGCTTTATTCGATCTTTGAAAATCCTCTATTTGCAGCCTTAGATCTTCAACATTTTCCCCAACCTCCCACAAGGCTTGGGCAAAAACCGTAAGATATATTTCCTGCTCAAGATCATCTATCAGTTCTAGTTTGTAGTCCTCTATTTTTGATTTTATCTCTTCAATTTCATAACCTTCATCATAAAGAGACATAAAATCATTATATATATCATTTGCCAAATCGCCATCTATAATTTTTGCACCATCCAAACTCATAAAATCATCCCCTTTCCTTTTACGCACTTCCTAGCATAAAAAAATGATACGCATTTCTTCAACATAATCAAGGTGAAAATTCAACAATTACTGCAGTCAGGTTTGACGGGAGGAAAGCCTATATTCTGCATTAGCAAAACTGCATTGCTACAGCCTTCTGGAATTGCATCAGCAGATATTTTATCCATTGCACTTTTACAGCCAGTCATGTACCACCACCAGAGGTGG
>DFJV01000001.1 GCA_002373205.1 Treponema sp. UBA3662 | reverse complement strand
CTCGGGCACGGCTTAGGGGCTAGCCCCTAAAAACCCCAATTTTCAACACCTGTTTTTTTAAAAGACGAGAAACGTGTTTCTTTCTTGATGAAATTTAAATAGCCCATGGATGGGCGTTTTAGCAGCGTGCAGAATCGCTTAGGGGCATATCGCTCAACGTATCGCGATGTTCCTAAGAACCCCACTATTTAAATACAGCCGTCATTCCGGGCTCGACCCGGAATCTGTAGAAATCAAAGGCATTTGTTTTGGAACTGTTCCCTTCGACAGGCTCAGGGAACGGGTTTTTCTTGCCAAACAAATGCCAAGTTGGGGAGTTTTTTTTAAGGCAAAGAACCTATTTCGTTCTTGATATAAATTAAAGAGCCATGGATGGCGGCTTAGAGGCGCGCAGATTTGCTTTGCGAATCTGCGATCCTAAAAAAAATCCACGGAGGGATTTTTTTTAGGCAAGGAACGTATTTCGATCTTGATAAAAATTAAAGAGCCATGGATGGCGGCTTAGCAGCGTGCAGAATTGCAAGGCAATTCTGCAATCCCAAGAAAAATCCATGGATGGATTTTTCTTGGGCAGGAGTTAGGCCGGCATGGAGGGGCGGCGTAGCCGTTGCGATAGCAATGGAGGGGTAGGGGCCCCGGAACCCCGGAACGCCGTAATAAGTGGCCTTTTTGTTTGCAAAAAAAATGACAACTTTAAAGAGAAAATTGCCGTCCAAAATGAGAAAAATTAAGACTATTCAAAGAAAGTGTACTGGTCAAAGTAGACTGCACGGACTTTTCCCATTACAAGCTGGCTGTTTATGAGTTCCACGATGTCGGTTTTTACGGTTGCCTCTCCGCGTGCAAGAAGGTCTTCTTTGGTAAAGCGGGAGAAGTAGTTTGTTATGAGGGACTTTTCCTGCCTCTCCTTTTGCTGTAGTTCTTCAAAGAGGGCCGTGTCTGCAGAAGGGTATGTGAACCAGGGTGAGACTACCAGCAGGGCGCCCGGTGTGTTTTCTTCCGCGCCTTTTGTGTTTATGCGGAGCTGCCCCATTGCGGTGTATGCGTCTACGCTCTGGTCGGTTTTTTTGGAATTTTTAATGACCTTCTGGGGTTCGGGGTCTGAGTGGCGGTAGTTGCTTCCTATGGCCGTGTCTCTTGTTGCTATGTTGATGATTGTTCCCAGCGTGATTATTGCCACTACCGATGCCAGTATAATAAGAAGGACTTTTGGCAGGAAGTTGAATTTTTCGTCGTAGAAGTCCTGGTCCTGCCAGTTGCCGTTGTTTTTTTGCTTTGGGGAGAAGGTTTTTGCAAATTTGTATCTCATTTTCTTTCCTTTGCTTTTTATGCCGTCTTTTTAGACTTCGTATGGGTTAAGCAGCGCCATCGTTCTTGTGGTGGCGTTTCCGTTTTCTTCTATAATACCGGGGATTCTTGCTTCCAGATGGATGCCGTCTTCCAGCCATTCTTCTTTTAGAATGGTTCCGTTTTTTCTTGCAAGTTCAACCAGGTTTGCCTTGTCCATTGGGATTAGATAGCTTTTTAGGCTCCCCAATAGATTTTCGGTAATTTTTTGCGACAGTTCAGTAAAACCTTCTTTGGTTTTTGCGCTGATTTTTACTGCTCCCGGGAAGGTTGCGTTTAGGCTTGCGATTAGGGCGCTGGTGTTGGCGTTGTTTGCAAAAGAAGCATTTTGTTCTGCTAACTTGGCGGTGTTTGCAGAAGCGTCAGGGGCTTGCGCTGACAGGCTGCCGTTTGCAGAAGAGTTAGTTTTTTCCGCTAACTGGGCGGTGTTTGCAGAAGAGTCAGGGGCTTGCGCTGACTGGCTGCTGTTTGCAAAACCGTCAGATTCTTCCGCCAACAGGCTGCTGTTTGCAGAAGAGTTAGTTTTTTCTGCTAACTGGCTGCTGTTTGCAAAAGATGCAGTGGCTTGTGCTAATCGGCTGTTGTTTGCAAAAGAGCCGCTTTGTTCCGCTAACAGGCCACCGCTTGCAAAACCGTCAGATTCTTCCGCCAACAGCCCGTCGCTTGCAAAACCGTCGGATTGTTCCGCCAACAGGCCACCGTTTGCAAAACCGTCAGATTTTTCCGCCAACAGCCCCCCGTTTGCAAAACCGTCAGATTGTTCCGCCAACAGGCCACCGCTTGCAAAACCGTCATATTTTTCTGCTAACAGCCTGCCGTTTGCAAAACCGTCGGATTTTTCCGCTAACAGGCCACCGTTTGCAAAACCGTCAGATTGTTCCGCTAACAGCCCGCCGCTTGCAAAACCGTCAGCTTCGTCTGCTAACAGGCCACCGCTTTCCAAAGCATCAGTTCCTTGCTCCGTGCCCCCGCCTTCATCCGCAGCAGATTCAATGCTGCCCATGCCGGTCTTCTTCCCCGGACAGTAGCTTTTAACCGCATCCCACTTGTTAAGCAAAACAAGCCGTGGAATCTTGTCCGCGCCAATTTCCCCAAGAACCTTAATAACCTGCTCGTACTGCTTGCGGCATTCAGGGTCAGAAGCATCTACTACAATAAGAAGCAGGTCTGCAAAAGAGGCCTCCTCCAAAGTAGAGCGGAAGGCGTTAATCAGCGTGTGGGGAAGGTTAGAGATGAATCCTACCGTGTCTGTAAGAAGAATCGTAGAACCTTCGCCAAGGGAAAATTTTCTTGTCGTAGGGTCAAGGGTTGCAAAAAGCTTGTTTTCCACAAAAACGTCTGCCCCGGTAAGGGCATTAAGCAGGCTTGATTTACCCGCATTGGTATAGCCAACAAGAGCACAGTTCCTGAATGAATTGCGTTCCCTCTGTTTTCTTTGGGTGCGCCTTGTCTGCGCAACCTGCTCAAGCTCCTTCTTTATCTGCACAATTTTGTCTTCCGTCTGGCGGCGGTCAAGTTCCAGCTGGGTTTCTCCGCTACCCTTTGAACCGTAGGAGCCACCCCTCTGGCGTGCAAGGTCTCCGTACATGTGGCTTAAGCGGGGAAGGGAATAAGTAAGGCGGGCAAGTTCCACCTGAAGCACTGCCTCTTTAGTCTGCGCACGGGATGCAAAAATGCGTAATATCACTTCGTTCCTGTCAAAAACCGGAATTGAACAAAGCTTTTCCCAGTTGCGCTGCTTGGTCGGGTCAATCTCCCAGTCAAAAATTATGCAGTCCGCAAAAAGCTCCTTTGCCTTTGCCGCAATTTCCTTTGTTTTTCCTGTACCGATTCCGTATGCGGGGGTTGGTTCAATGCGGTTAAGAACAATAATTCCTGCCGTTTCCATACCCAGCGTTTTTACAAGACCTTCCAGTTCTTCTGGCTTTGCGTCTGGCTTGGAACCTTTGCCCTTGTTGGGAGCGCCAATTAAAAGTGCCCTTGCCTTTTTTTCCTCTTCCTGCTGAACTTCTACCATGATTTTCCAAGTATACTTTGTGGCGGGGACTTTTGCAAGAGAAAGAAATGTCGATATTTTTTTTGATATTTTTTGCGGCACTAGTTATTGTTTACCGTCAGTCGCTAAAAGAACCGTGAGTGCCTTGTGGGTGGGCTTTCCGTACTTCGCCGTCTTGCGCGGCTCATCCCATCCTGCGGATGGGACTAAAGGTACTCCAATCCCTGCCGCGCTTTTTTATGCAAAGCTTTTTGCCATGGTTCCCGTTTCCATCCAGTGCTTTCTTAACATTTTTTTTGCACTACAATTATTGAATATATGTACTTGTCTTTTGCAGTCATTGGAGGTAAATAGGGTAAAAAATACAGCCTAGCCCCGATTGTAAGGGCGGCGGAGCCGTTGCCGCTAGGCAATGGAGCGGGGAGGGACCCGCGGAACCCTGGAAAGCGGGAATGAAAAAAAAATTGCGGAAGGGGTAGCCTTCCGCACAGTTAAAGATTCAGTGTGCTCCAGAATAAAAAAGAAAAAATTACTTGTTTGCTGCGTCAACCTGGCGCTGAAGTTCGGCGATGACTTTTTCTATTCCGGCTTTTTTGCATGCACGGCGGAATTCTTGGACGTAGGCTTCCACGTCGTCTTCCCTTCCGTAGCAGATGTTGCCCATGTAGGTTCCCCAGACGTTGTTCAGTTCCGCAAGCTCCGGGCCTATGTTGGAAATGTCCCAGACAATTTTGGGGTAGGGATAGTCAATTTTGTGCTTGCCGTAGATGGCGTTCTTTTCTTCAAACTTGTCCCATGAACCGCTTTTGTCGCGCACTTCCAGATTGTCGTTGCGTCCCCACCAGTAATTGGTTGTGATTTTCTGTGTGGCAGGGTCGTAGCTTGGCGGCGTGTCGCGGTAACCGTCTCCGGTAAGAACGTATTGGACTCCTTCGATTCCGTAGTTGAGCAGGCGGTAACATTCGGGGTCGTTTCGCAAAAGGTCGTAAACCATAAGGGCACGCTCCGGGTTTGGGGATGCGGCGGAAACGGCCATTGCTCCGTGGGTAACCGTCATTGCGGTAATGTTGCCAGCTTCTTCCCCGAACCAGAAGAATTCGCAGTCTGCTCCGGGAACGTTCTTTTGCAGGGCAGGGCGCACTTCCGTGTACCAGGTCTGGGTGTGGTGCTCTTCTAAGGCAACTTTTCCAACCTTGAATTCTTCGCGGTTCTTTGAGTGAACAGACTGTGCTAGGTCTTTTGGCCAAACGCCTATTTCATTCCATCTTTTCATCAGCTTTGCGTATTCAACAAGTTCGTTTCCTTCTATAAAAGGAGAATAGACTTTTGTAAGGTTGTTCCTGTGTACGCCAAAGTAGAGGTTTGTGGAAATGCCTTCGAGCGGAACATAGTCGCTCTTGGATTCAATGTAGCCTTCCGGGTGGTAGGTGTCCAGGCCTCCGTCGGAATTCCAGGGGATAATGCCGGGCTTGCTCTTTGCAACGTATTCCAAATAGCTTGTAAGCTCTTCCCAGCTGTGCACTCCGTTTGAAAGGCCCGCTTCTTTTGCCCAGTCGCTCCTGTAGATAAAGCCGTGGTTAATCCACTGGGCGTAGTTGTCTTCCGGCAGCATGTAGAGCTTTCCGTTCATGCGGCACATTTCCCAGTGCTCGGCGGAAACGGATTCGTAGGTCTTGGGCGCGTATTTTTTTACCATTTCGTCGCTCATGCCAAGGAAGGTTCCGTTCTTGATGTTGTTCCAGGCGTCAAGCCAGTCGGATGCAGTTCCTACAAGGTCTACCGAACCGTCCAGCTGGGAAAGGCACATGTTGTAGTTTACCAAATAGTCGTTCCATGGAATGTAGAAAATCTGGAGCTCTGCGTTTACCTTTTCCGTAAGAATCTTGTTCAGTTCCTTGAGCATTTTTTCCGTAGCTCCGTTTGTGGGGCGGTCGCCAGTAGTCATGTAGGTTATGATTACGTGGTGGGAAAGGTCATCCTTCTGGTTCTTTGCACCGCTTTGCATGCAAGAAGAAATGACTGGTATTGCAAGAAAAGCCGCTACCAATGCTGTTAATGTATATAAAAACTTCTTCATAAATTTACTCTCCCTTAAATCTGGAACTGGTCAATCTGCAAGGCTATGTCGTTAATGGACTCTTTCATCTTGCTTGAAACTTCGGTAAGCGCCGTTCCCGACTCGTTAATAAGGCCTGCATCCTTTCGCATTTTTTCCATGCTGTCTTTCATGCTTAGCGTTGCGTTCTGCAGTTCCTTTACTTCTTCAAGGATTGCCTTGTTGCCTTCTGACATTTCTGATGAAGCGGAGCGTACTTCGCTCGTGGAATCGTTCATCTCGTGCAGGGCCTCGTTAATCTGCTTGCTGCCTGCCTGCTGTTCCGCCATGGCTTCCTTTATCTGCTTAACAAGCTGGTCTGTTTCCTTAATGCCGTTTGCAACGTCCTGGAAAGCCTTGCTTGATTCAGCTGATGCAGAAACAACCGTGTCTATTGACTTGCGTATTTTCTTAAGCTCTTCACCAATCCTCTTACTCTGCGAAGTGGATGTTTCCGAAAGCTTTCTAATTTCGTCCGCAACAACGGAGAAGCCCTTGCCTGCATCTCCAGCGTGGGCAGCCTCAATAGCCGCATTCATGGCAAGAAGGTTTG
>DFJV01000144.1:10846-20947 GCA_002373205.1 Treponema sp. UBA3662 | reverse complement strand
GTGACCAGTCTCGTGGAGATGGCAAAGAAGAAATACCTCTTACGGACGGCGTTAACGCAACCTACGTCTGTTCCTACAACAAGAGCCAGCAGATTGGCGGAAGCTTTGGCCCTGTAATAATCGGTGAGCGCATAAACCCAACCGGAAAAAAGAAGTGCAAGGAAGCGCTTACTGCAGGAGACATGCAGTTCTTTATAAACGAAGCAGAAAGCCAGATAAATCAAGGTGCCCATCTTTTGGACGTGAACGTAGGACTTCCTGGCATTGACGAAGCGGACATGATGGTTCGTGCGGTAAAGACAATCCAGTCAACATTCAACGTGCCTTTGCAGCTGGACTCTAGCGAAGCGGCTGTTTTGGAGCGGGGCTTAAGGTACTACAACGGAAAGGCTTTGGTAAACAGCGTAAACGGCAAGCAGGAAGTTATGGACAAGGTATTCCCCATCGTTCAGCATTACGGTGGATGCCTTGTTGCCCTTTGCATAGACGAGGGCGGAATTGCACCCACTGCAATGGGCCGTGTTGCTGTTGCAGAAAAAATAATTGCAGAAGCCGCCAAATACGGAATCCCTGTCCGCGACATTTTTATAGACACGCTTACCCTTACCGTAAGCTCTGAACAAAAAACTGCTCTGGAAACGGTACGCGCCATCCGTATGCTAAAGGAAAAATACGGCAAAGACGGCTTGCAGTTTGTGCTGGGCGTTAGCAACATAAGCTTTGGCCTTCCAAGGCGTGACATAATGAACAGCCGCTTTTTTATGCTTGCACTGGAAGCAGGTCTTACCGGCTGCATTGCAAACCCGGCAAGCGCACAAATGATGGACACTTTCCGCGCATACCGTTCGCTCGCCTGCTACGATGAAAATTCACTCGACTACATCCAGACATACACAGGTTCCGTTGACCCTTCATCCGCAAAGGCAAGACAGGCAATCCTTGAAGAAGCCGTTGCGGACGGAACAATTTCCATCTGCCTGAACACAGGAAGCGGAAGCACTTCATTTAAGTCGGCAGGTCTTTCTGCTGGCGGTCAGTTGAATCAAAATTCGGACCAAAAAAAAAAGCCTGATGGAGTAAATTCTTCTGGAGCAGGAAATTCAGACGGAAAAAAAACAGGGTCAAATCCCCTGGAAGACAACCTTATAACCATCATAGAAAAAGGCTTTAAGGAAAAGGCCGCCGCTGCAACCGAAGAGCTTTTAAAATCGGAAGCACCGGTAAACGTAATAAACAACTGCATTGTTCCCGCACTGGACAACGTAGGAAAGGATTTTGAGACCGGGAAAAAATTCCTGCCCCAGCTTTTGCTTAGCGCAGAAACCGTAGGAAATTCATTCGGAAAAATAAAGGAAACCCTTGCCGCAAGCGGTGCAGAAGAAGAGAGCAAAGGAACGATTGCAATTGCCACCGTTTACGGGGACATTCACGACATTGGAAAAAATATCGTAAAGGCAATGCTTGAAAACTACGGCTACACTGTTATTGACCTTGGAAAGAACGTGCCCTACCAGACCGTAATCGACACAGTCTTGCAGAACAAGATAAAGCTTTTGGGACTTAGCGCCCTAATGACAACGACCGTTGCCAACATGGAAGAGACAATAAAGCTTTTGCATCAGGCGCTAAAAGATGCCGGTGAAGAGTGCAGGATAATGGTTGGGGGTGCCGTCCTTACCGCCGACTATGCAGAAAAAATCGGGGCGGACTACTACGCAAAGGATGCCATGGAATCTGTTGCTATTGCTAAAGAGGTGTTTGGAAAATGAGCGGAATGTATCCTTTTAGAAGGGGGCTTGTAAAAGAGCCTTCTGCAAAGCGTATTCAGAAAGTGTGCTGCAAAAGCATCAATTCATTTTGTCCGGTTTCGCCTTGGTTCCTTTTACCGCTGAGCCCATTCAGCTGCATAACGTCCTTTAGGCTGGTCTTTGGTTCCGTAATAGGAAAATTCTTTGCGCCGCTTTACCTAAGAAAAATAAAGCTTATCAGGTGGCCTGTAAAACATGTTGACCACGAGCTGGACGAAAAGGTTCCCTTCCGCGCAGACACCGTAAAGTGCTACATGGATTTTATAAACATCTGGATCCGCCCGCTAAACATGCTGCTCCACCGTTACGGCTGGCTGCAGGGTTCAAGGCATTGCGCAGAATTCATGCGCTACCTAATAAAGACCTACACCTATGCGCTAAAAATTTACAGGCACTGCATGACCACAACCTACCGCACACCCTGCGATGAAAAACAGGTAAAAAAACTCCGTGCCGCAGACCCGCACTATTGCTGCGTTCCAAGCCTGCACATTTCCATCGTCTGCCTCTGCTTTAGCTTTTACAAAATGCTCTTTGACCGCGAGAACTTTACATTCATGGAAAAGCAAAGGTGGAACTGGGAGCTTTATTCCCGCGCGGTAGAAATTGGCGAGACCGTCCTTTACCTTAAGCAGCACAGCGTAAACTGCATACCCGCCGCCCTCTACATGCTCACCCGCCTTGCACCGGAACTTTTTACCGCAAGCGATGCCGTGCGTTTTGTGAACGACCTTTTTCAAAAGGCAGAAGACGTTGCAGAAAAAGACAAGGTCGAAATCCGAAGCCACATAATTTTTATGTACGAACGATTCCTTCTGGAAGGCACTACCGAAGACGACTGGACACTTCCAATTACGCGCTGGCTGGATGCCTATGAAGCCTACACACCCTCTTACGCAAAATAATTTTTTTCTAATATGGACGGTGCTTTTGTTTGCTCTACCATTTTACTCTTTGACTAATCCGACCGCCCATGCCTTTGCGTCACCGCCGTTCCGCCCTTCGCCTATTCGGCTCATACCGCTTGCGCGGTACTAAAGGGGCTCCATGGCGGCGTAGGCCTCTTTTTCCTTGTGCTGCAAACCGGTCATGCCGAACTGGTTTCGGCATCTATAAATGTTGGCGTTGAAAGACGGCACAGACCCTGAGTCAAGCTCAGGGTGACACGCAGGGGAATGGCGTAAAAAAATGCGTCATTAACATAACAAACCTGTCATGCCGAACTTGATTCGGTATCCATGAATGTTGGCGTTGAATATCGGCACAGACCCTGAGTCAAGCTCAGGGTGACGCAGGGGTAATGCGTTAAAAAAATGTGTCATTAACATAACAAACCTGTCATGCCGAACTGGATTCGGCATCTATAAATATTCCCGAATCTTTCCGTACACAAGCTTGAAATTCTTTACGATGAAAAAAATAGTAAGGCTTATGAGAAGCCTATAAAGTTGAAAATGAATGCGTCCTAATATCTGATTTATAGCGCGAAAATATATTGCTAGTACTGGTATTTCCTTGTGCAATTCTTTGCTCTGGCTGAACATTTCGAACATCGATTTGCTGCCAAAAATCAGCATGACCAGACTTACGTGCGCAATGATTATTCCAAACAGAAAATAAATTTTAATTATCTTCAGGTACTTTCTGAATTTCATTTGTTCTTCTCCATAAATTTGGAAAAGACCTGGCCGATTCCCCAAAAGAGAAATCCTGTAAGGACGTGGCCAAAGACAGTTACGATATACTGAATTTGGACTACCGTAATTTTTCCCTGCTCCAAAAAGGTTGCCGCAAAACTCAAGAAGCCTGTTGCAATGCTTGCCCCAATGAATATTACGCTCAAAACCTTTATGTACTTTGGCACGTCAAACTTCTGCAGCTTGTCTGCATGCTTTGCTTCTGTTTCTTTTTCTTCCATAACTTTTGTCTCCTTTTTTAATTTATATTGCGCCTGTCACCCTGAGCTTGACTCAGGGCCTGTATAAGTTTTATGCGTATTTTTTACAGATCCCGAATCACACATTCGTAGCAAGGCGTGCGAATGTGGCGTAGCGTTCGGGATGACTGTTGCCCATGTTCAGCAGATCCCAAAGCGAGTTCGGGATGACAGTTGCTATATTCAGCAGATCCCGAATCGAGTTCGGGATGACGGTTGCATGTTCAACGGATCCCGAATCGAGTTCGGGATGACGGGTGCCGCCTGTCACCCTGAGCTTGACTCAGGGTCTGTATAAGTTTAGCCTTTCTTTAAAAACTAATCAAAATACAGGTCTTTAATCAAGCATTTCTTTGGGTTTTCGTTTTTCATTATCAGCTTTACGTCTGAATCCATGTGAACGTATCTGGTCTGCTTGTTGTTAAAGAGCATAAAGTGTTTGCTGCAGCTTTCTCCGTTAAAGTTAAACTCCACGTCCACACCGCATCTGTCTTTTACATAGTTTATGTCTACAACTTTTGCGTCTACAGTTCTGTACTCGTTTTCAAAAGACTTTATGTACAAGACTCTTTTTACAAATAAAATAAGTGTTACGACAATAATCAAGGAAAATAAAGCAAGTATGCGGAAGTCTGGAGTTCCCCACATTTCTGCCAAGGTCATGTTGCGCAATATTTGCGGGCATACGTTATTTGTCCCGATTAGGATGGCGAGTACAACAAGGCACATAAGCGGTGCAATCAGCGCAAGGCCCAAAAGGTAGTCGTTCTTGATTGCCTTTTTTAAATTCATTTTACATTCCATATATTTCTCCTTGCACATTTGTGCTTTTTTGTTTTTGCAGGATGTAATTGTATAAGAGCCTTATTTTTTCTTCGCCACTTTTGTATTTTTTTAGCACGGACAAGTTCTTTCGCCCTTCTTTATCCCAAACAGCAGCTTCATAATTGCCACATACTTATCCATCAAAAACAGCATTGCAAAGACCATTTGTGCACAGTAAAGAATCAGGAAAAAAATAAAAGCTACTATTTGAGAAGTTTTTTGCCTTTGCGGTTTATTAGGGTAGTACATGATAAATTCCTCTCTGGTCACCGCTTTGTGCGCCTGTAGCAGCTCAGGGTCTGTAGAAGTTTATGAACCAGCTTTTACAGATCCCGAATCAAGTTCGGGATGACGGTTGGCATTGCTGCACCCCCACCCTCTATGGCTTGATATTGTATGGCAAGGAAAAAAACTATTGTAAACCGAGGGGTTCTTAGGGCCATGTTACTCAACGTATCGCAACATGCCTAAGCCGTGCCTGCCCAAGAAAACCCCCTCCGTGGATTTTTCTTGGGATTGCAGAATCGCTATGCAATTCTGCATGCTGCTAACCCGCCCTCCATGGCTCGATATTGTTTGGCAAGAAAGAAAAAAAATAACACTGAACCCGATAAAGCGAACTTTCACAAAAAAAAACATTTGGTGAACTAAAAATTCGGGTTCTTAGGGCAGAGCCCTAAGCCGTGCCCAAGTAAAGGGGGAGGTTTGGAGGGGGAAAAACTGCGGGCTTCGGACTCCGAGCTGGTTTTCCCCCTCCAAGGTTAGGGGTTCAAGGGAACTCCCTTGGAATCATTTTCTTAGTATTCGTCAGCTCCGCCCTTCTTGTAAAGAGCTGCCATGCCGCCGCCTGAACGCTGGGTTGCAGTGTGGATTCCAGGACGAGTGTGGCTTCCGCCTTTTGCCCTTGAGCTGAATCCTCTGCCACGGTCTGCGCGTCCCCAGTCGTCATCATCACCACGGGCAACTGCATAGCGGTCTCCGCCGAACCTTCTTTCGCGTCCAAAGCCACCGTCGCGGTCCCTGTCGCGTCCACCCCTGCGGCCTCTGCGAGAGCGTCCGCCTCTTCCACCAAAGTCATCGCCGTAGCTGTCTCCGCCCTGAACAGACTTTGAGTCTACGTGCATGTGTGGAAGTGAAGTGTCCATCTTGGAAAGGTCAAGTGCGCGTTCTCCCGCTTCTTTTGGAAGGGTAACAAGACAGAATCTTTCTGCCATGTCTATGTCGTCCACCTGCCTGTTCTGTACGCCAACAAGGTCGCTAAAGAATTCTGCCACACGGCGTGGATCGTACCTGTCTTTCCAGCCAAGCTGAACAAAAAGGCGAATCTGGTTTTCGGATACAGCAATTCCGTCTCTTTCGCGTCCGCCTCTAAAGCCACGGTCTCTGTCTCTTCCGCCGCGCTCTCTTTCGCGTCCACTGCGTTCCCCGCGGTCTCTGTCTGCGCGTCCTGCAAGGCTTGTGCCTATTTTGCTGTAGCGCTTTACGCTAAGCTCTTTTCCGTATGTTGCTGCCAAAAGCGATGCTACAACGTCCTGAGGGTTCTGACCGCTACAGATTTCTTCTGCAAGCTTGTCAAAAATTGGGTCGCCCTTGCGGAGGTGTGGAGCAGATTTTTCTTCTGCGGAAGCTTCTGCTCCTTCCTTCCACTGTTCGCCAATCGTCTTTTCTGAATCATCATCTTCATCTGCCTTTTTTGCTTCTGCATCGTGCTCGCCAAGGCCAATCTGTTCTTTTACTTCTTCAAAGAGGCGCTGCTTTTTTGCGTTAAGGACTTCTTCTATGGAAGGAATTGTTCCTTCCTGCATCTCTCCCTTTGCCATGCGCTTTACCGCATTGCGGAGGAAGTTAAGCTTGCGCCTTGCTTCTTCGGGACGGACAAATGTAACAGCCATTCCTTCTGCACCGGCGCGTCCTGTACGTCCAATTCTGTGGACATAAGTTGCTGCGTCAAATGGAAGCTCGTAGTTGATAACGTGGGTCAAACCGCCAATGTCAATTCCGCGGGCTGCAACGTCTGTAGCAACAAGAATGCGTGTCTTCTTTGCGCGGAAACGGGCAAGGATTTTTTCACGCTGGGCCTGTGGAATGTCTCCGTGGAGTGCTGCAACCTGGTAGCCCTTTTCGTCAAGCACCTTGTTCAGCATGTCTGCGTCTGCCTTCCTCTGTACGAATACAAGACCGTAAAAGTCTGGAGAGATGTCTATAAGGCGTACAAGTGCCTCAATCTTTTCGTTCTGGCGCAGAAGCCAGTATTTCTGTTCGATTAGGAGAGGCTCTTCTTCGTGGCCTTCTTCTTCTACAATTTCGTAGTCACCCATGAACTTCTGGGCAATCTTAAGAATTGGCTGGGGAACTGTTGCGCTAAAGAGGAGAACGCGGCAGTCTGGGTTTGCGGCAGAGAAAATGTTTTCAATGTCGTCAACAAAACCCATGTCCAGCATTTCGTCGCCTTCGTCAAGGATAAAGTAGTCAATCTTGCTAATGTCAAGAACACCGCGGTCCATAAGGTCCTGTACGCGTCCCGGTGTTCCAACTACGATTTCTACACCGCGGCGGAGGGAACGCATCTGTTCGCCCATGGAAGCTCCACCGTAAACTACGGCAGTGCGGGGGCAGCGTCCTGTTGTGAACGAAGCCATTTCTGTACAGGTCTGCATGGCAAGTTCGCGGGTTGGTTCAAGGATGATGGCCCTTACGTGGTCGCTTTCTTCGCGGAGGGTCTGGACAAGAGGCAGTCCGAATGCGGCTGTCTTACCGGTACCGGTGCGGGCGCGTGCAATAACGTTTGCGTCTCCGTTCAAGAGGCGGGGTATTGCAAGCACCTGGATTGGAGACGGTACGCGGAAGCCCTTCTTGCGGATTGCTTCCAGTGTAATTTCGTCCAAGCCAAGGTCTTCAAAGTGAATTGTTTCGTCTTCTGCTTCGTCGGTAATTTCTTCTGCTTGCGGAACAGAGGATTCTGCCTTTGACTGTGATTTTTCTTCTGAGTTTTCCGTGGCAACTGCTTCGGAAACATTCTGATCAGCGGACTGTACAGCCGCGTCCTGTGGAAGGGATGTAGAAACTTCCGCTTCCTGTGAGAGAGTAGATTCTTCCATTATGTTTTCCCCATGCGCATTTTGCGCTGCATGAATTGCCTTGGAACCGCATAATGAAAAAACAAAACCGTTTCTTGATTGATTTTCCCCTGTACCAGACGCGGTCTACGGGCTTTCATGCCATGTAAAGTTTGCATAGTTTAGTAAATTTTTCAAAAGTTTGCAAGGCTTTGCAAAGGAAAATTGCAGAATTCAAGGTGAATTTCTTCTTTTTTTTTGCGGCGCTTGGCTTTTTTCCGCCAAAACTTCTTTGCTGCAAGACATGCCCCTTGTGTGGTACTTGCGGGGTTCCGCCTTTCGGCTCCATTCCTCTGGTCGCGCTGCGCACTCCCGCCGGAACGGGCTTTCGCCCGCCCCTCCAGCACCTGCCGCGCTTGTGTCTGCTAACTTTTTTTTCTGCAAAGCCATGCATTTTATGGGATTCCCTAAAGATTTCTTGCTCCAATGCTAACTGGCAGCATAAAAAAGCACGGCAGGCACTGTAGGGGCGTGCGTAGCACGTTGCAGAGCAATGGAGCGGGTAGGGCCCCGCGGAACCCCGGAAGCGCCACACAAATGGCACCGGATGGCAGCGGAGAAAATTGCGGTCTTTAAAGGCAAGTGCCGCAAAATTAAAAAATAAAATAAAAAATTTACGCAAATGTGTCAGTTTTTGAATTTTTACGGCTAATTAATAGGTATGAAGAAAAAACTTTTTTGCAATGGCCGCATTTTTTTGCTGGCTTTTATTTTGCCCTTTGTGCCTTTGTCTGCATTTGCAAATTCGGCATCTTCTGCCCTGCTTAGGGATGCGGTTCAGAAAGTTGTGCCTAAAAGTCCTCCTGCAAGTTCTTCTGACAGTTCTGCGGCAAAGAAGAAGGGAGTTTTTAAAGGGGCTGTGCTTTCTTCTGCCGCAAAGATGGATAAGTCTTTTGGCAAAAAAGAAGGGGATGCCAGGTACAAATTTGACGGCGGGGTAAGGCTTGACTTTACGGGGCTTTCTCTTTTTGCAGGTGCCGGGCTTCCTTTGCAGACCGCTGATGAAATTGAGCGAGGGTTTGAAGGAGGCTTTTCTTGCGTAAAAGGTCAGGCTGTTAAGCGCTGGGGAATTTCGGCTCAGAGTCCAAGTGCTTTTCCTCTTAGGGCAAGGGCTGCTTTGGGAACGCTTTCTTTTTCGCATGCAATTTCTCTTTTTAAAAGTCCCTTGCTTTCCGGTGGCAGTTCGCTTAGGGGTATTTCTTTTGCAAAGGGGGACCTTGGTTTTTCCATGCCATCCCTTTCTTCCGCCCAGAGGGAAGAGGCTTTATTTGCAAGCCTGGGGGTGGGGAACTCTTCTTTTAAGCCGGAACTTTGCGCCATGTATTCTAATGATGAGAGCCGGGCGCTTAGTCTTAGCCTTCCGTTTGAATTTGCAAAGGGCTGTCTTTTGGAGGCGGCTCTTGCGGCGGGTGCTTTTACCCATGGCAAGGAATACTCTTCTTCTTGGTTTAGCAAAAGTCTTCCTTATAAAGAAGAAAATTATGCTGCTTGTTGCGGGGTTTTGAATCTTAAGCTTCCTTTTGCAAAGTCTTCGTCCGTCTTTGGGGCAAACCAGAATCCTTCCGGTGGCTTTTACCGCTGGTTCAGGACGGTGGACGGCTTTGACCTTCCTTCTGGGCTTGGGCTTACTTCTTTTTCCGGGGGCTTTTATGGCGCAGACTCTGGGCTGATTACTGCAAGCGGTTCTGCTCCTGATGTTGCAAGGCAGTTTTTTGGCTGCGCTTCACATGCTTTTTATGTTAGGGAGTCTCTTTTGCGTGGCGGGGCTTCCTTTAGGCGGACTGTTTACGGGGCAGCTTCTGCTTCTTCTGGCTCTTCTGCTGAGGGGGAGGGCAGGGAGCGTGATTTGCTTAGGGCGGATCTTTCCTTGAACCGGGGCAGGGCGGCTTTTTCTTTGTACGCAAGCGGAGAATTTGAGGCTGAAAAGGAGGGCGTTTACAAGGCGGGGCTTTCCTGGAAGCAGAATTTTGATTTCTTGCGCTCGTCCATGTCTCTTTCTGCAAAGAGGGCTGGGGAAAAGGACACGCTTTCTCTAAAGTTTTCTTTGCGGCCGGAAGTTTTTCCTGATGACTTTTCGCTTTTGTTGGGGGGCGGTGCGACTTGCAATATAATAGAAGGAAAATTGGATGGCGAAAAAATTGATTCGTCTTTGGCGGTGAGCTTTAGGGGGCAGTCCCTTTGTGTGAATGCGAAATTTTCTTTTTCCAGCGAAATTCAGTAAAGTTTTGTTGGAAAATGCCATTAAAATCTGCTTTGCCTATTGAATTTTCTGGTTATTTCTAGTAAAGTAATGCGATAATAATATACATTATGCGAAATTGGCTTTTTTTCGCGGATTGTTACTTATGAATTCTTTTTTGAGAGGTAGACAATATGGCTTTTGATATTACTAAAGTTCGTAATATCGGTATCAGTG
>DFJV01000144.1:0-10774 GCA_002373205.1 Treponema sp. UBA3662 | reverse complement strand
CCCACATTGACTCAGGTAAAACAACTACATCTGAACGTATTTTGTTTTACTGCAACAAGATTCACCAGATTCATGAAGTTCATGGAAAAGACGGTGTAGGCGCTGTAATGGATTCAATGGACTTGGAGCGCGAACGCGGAATCACAATCCAGTCAGCTGCTACACAGGTTCAGTGGAAGGACATCACGATCAACTTGATCGACACCCCAGGCCACGTAGACTTTACCGTAGAAGTAGAGCGCTCACTCCGCGTTCTTGACGGTGCTATCATGATTCTTTGTGCTGTTGCAGGCGTTCAGTCCCAGTCAATTACTGTAGACCGCCAGCTTAAGCGCTATCATGTACCCCGCATTGCATTTGTTAACAAGTGTGACCGCCAGGGTGCAAACCCAATCCGCGTATGCCAGCAGCTTCGCGAGAAACTCGGTCTTAACGCATATATGATGGAAATCCCGATTGGACTTGAAGACAAGCTCCAGGGTGTAGTAGACCTTATCGCTATGAAGGCATACTACTTTGAAGGCCACGACGGTGAAGAAGTTCGCGTTGCAGAAATCCCTGCTGAATTGCTTGACCAGGCAAAGGAAAAGCGTGAGCAGCTCCTTGATGCAGCTTCCATGTTTGATGATGCCCTTATGGAAGAAATCATGGAAAAGGGCTACGATGATGTAGAAGACGCAAAGGTTATCGAAGCTATCCGCAAGGGAACTCTTGCAGAACAGTTTGTTGGCGTATTCTGCGGTTCAGCACACATGAACAAGGGTATCCAGCCGGTTTTGGATGCTGTTGAGCGCTACCTGCCTAACCCAACAGAAGTTCACAACTATGCTCTTGACCGCGACAACAACGAAGCTCAGGTTGAAATCTTCAACACAGCAGACAAGCCTTGTGTTGCTTTGGCATTCAAGCTTGATGACGGTCAGTATGGCCAGCTTACTTACACTCGTATCTACCAGGGTAAGATTGTTAAGGGTGATGAACTCTTTAACACACGCGCACAGAAAAAGTTCAAGGTTGGACGCATTGTCCGTATGAACGCAGCTGCAATGGAAGATATTAACGAAGGTATGCCGGGCGACATTATCGCTTTGTTCGGCGTTGACTGTGCTTCCGGTGATACATTCTGCGGTGGCGGCCTTAACTACACAATGCAGTCTATGTACGTTCCTAACCCGGTTATTTCTGAAGCTATTGCTCCAAAGAACAAGTCTGATGCTGCAAACATGGCAAAGGCTCTTAACCGCTTTACAAAGGAAGACCCGACTTTCCAGACCTACGTTGATCCTGAATCAAACCAGACAATCATCAAGGGTATGGGTGAGCTCCACCTTGCAGTTTACGTAGAACGCATGAAGCGCGAATACAAGTGCGAAGTAGAAGTTTCACAGCCAGAAGTAGCTTACCGCGAATCTATTACACAGCGTGCAGAATTCAACTACACACACAAGAAGCAGACTGGTGGTTCCGGTCAGTACGGTCGCGTAGCAGGCTTTATGGAACCTCTCGCAGACAAAGACTACGAATTTGTTGACTCAATCAAGGGTGGTGCAATTCCTAACGAATACATCCCGTCTTGCGACAAGGGCTTTAGAAAGGCTATGGAAAAGGGTTCCCTCATCGGAGCTCCGGTTGTTGGCGTAAAGATTACAATTAACGATGGTCAGTATCACCCAGTTGACTCTTCTGACCAGGCATTCCAGACAGCAGCTTTGTTTGCTTTCCGCGAAGGCTACCAGAAGGCAAAGCCAGCAATTCTTGAACCTATCATGAAGGTACAGATTGCAGGTCCTACAGAATTCCAGGGGAACATGTTCGGCCTTATCAACCAGAGACGTGGTGTTATCATTGATTCAACAGATGAAAACAACACTTCTACGGTAAACGCTGAAGTTCCTCTTTCTGAAATGTTCGGATTCTCTACAATTCTCCGCTCTTCAACACAGGGTAAGGCAGAATTTACAATGGAATTCGAAAAGTACGCAAAAGTGCCTAACGCTGTTGCAGAAGAACTGATGAAGAAGTATCAGGAAAAACGCAAGGCTGAGCAGGCTGGCAAATAAGGAGTAAGCAATGGCTAAACAGGAACTTTTTGAACGCAGCCCAGTCCGCGCTTTTGACGAAGTTGCAAACGGTGGTCTTAAGGCTGGTGAACTTGGTCTTTTGACTTCAAAGAAAGGTTTGGGGAAGACATCTGTTCTTGTACAGTTTGGTATGGACACCCTTCTGAACAACAAGCAGCTTGTTCACGTTTCTTTTGACCAGAAGTCAGACAACGTAATTTCTTGGTACGATGGAATCTTTAACGAAATCTCCAAGAAGAAGCCTCTTCCTAACGCAGCAGACGTAAAGGAACAGCTTAACCGCAACCGCACAATCCTTAACTTTAACCAGGACAACTTTAACCTGGAAAAGGTTGTTAACACTCTTAACGCACTCAAGGCAGGCGGAATCGGTGTTGCTGGCGTTGTAATTGACGGCGTTGACTTTGCAAAGGTAAAGGAAAACGACATCCAGTCTGTTGCAAGCTATGCAAAGGCTGCAAAGGTAAAGGTTTGGATTAGCGCAACTTCTGACAGCGAAGACCTTGAAGCTCAGGCTCCAAAGGCTATTCTTCCTTATTTTACAGCTGTTGTTCACCTTGTTGCTTCTAAGGCAAACGGAACACAGGTAAAAATCCTTAAGATGGGCAAGAAGGGTGCTATTGATTCAGACCTCAAGCTTGATTCAAAGACTTTGCTTATCACAAACAAATAAGCTGAATGACCTTTAACAAATGCCGGATGGTGCTTGCCGTCCGGTATTTTTTTTGTCCATATTTTACTGCTAGTGGAGCCCAAAACTGATTTCCCTGTGTCCGCTTTATGCAATTTTTAAGGTTTTTTGTACTAAAAAAATGTGTTGTATTTTTCATGTCGTTTTAGTATAAAAGTGCCATGAGAGATTTTCAGTTTTTAAATTTTATAAAAGAAGCGGATAAGTTGTTTTCTAAAAAGAAGGTTCTGGCACTTGTAACGTCTGCATTGGCTCTTCTTCCACTTGTAACAGGATGCGGTGCTGGTGGCGGTGGTGATGATGACGGCGAATTTACTACCCCTGTCTTGGACGGAAGGCTAACTGGCTACATGGGAGACCTTTCAAGCCCAAGCGTTCCTTGCAGCGGAAATACCTATTATATTTCTGCAAGTGCTTCAAGCGAAGGTAGCGGCACAAGTTCAAGTCCCTTCAAGACATTTGAAGTGGCATCAAGAGCTTTGCAGCCAGGAGACACCCTTGTAATACAGGGAACATTCAAAAACTCAGAAAGGATAAAACTTTCTTCCATTCATGGAAGTGCCGGTAACTACATAACAATCAAGGGAGCAAGCGGGGCTACCCTTTCCGGTGAAAAAATTACTAGGAACGATAACAAAATCCTTAAGATAGAAGACTGCTCATATTTAAAGATTGATCACCTTTCATTCTGCGATCACACGCGTACAAAAAACGGCGGTGGCGGCATAGGTGTATCTCCGCCTGCAAACCACATAGTAATTGACCACTGCACCTTTACAAACCTAAAGACAACGGAACCGACAAACCACGGCACAACAAACGGAATCATTGTCTACGGAGATTCCACCACGGATACAATCCACGACATATTCATCAGCAACAACACTTTTAGCAACATGGCAACCGGCTGGGCTGAATGCCTTACCGTAACCGCAAACGTTGAATACGTAAACCTTATAAGCAACACGATAGACACAACAGGCAACATAGGCATAGACGTTGGCGGAAACTACGGTTACTGTGACGACCCTTCAAAAGACTTTGCCCGCTACATTTACATCTACGGCAACACTGTAAAAAACTGCGTCTCCCCCAATGCTACGGCAGGAAGCATCTACTGCGACGGTGGTCAGCACATAATAATTAGGAACAACCGCCTTTACGATGGCGAGACAGGATTCAGCACTGGCGCAGAACAGGTTCCAATAAGCGAAAACTATTCCACCGGCGACATTTTAATTGAAGGTAACTATGTGGAAAATTTCCATCACGGTGTCTGGCACTGCGGTGGCTACAAGGCAAACCTGGGCTGGGTTCAGAACGTAAGGTTTACAGGCAACACCGGAAAGAACACGGGCTACGGAACGCACCAGGCGGTAATCGTCTTTAACAAGTGCCGCAACATAGACTTTAGCGGAAACACCTTTACAAACCCCGACCATTCAGGCGTAACAAAGGTTTACTATTCCTTTAGGGATTCCCCATATACAAAAAATGTCAGTGACCAGAACAATTCTTGGGGCTGGTAGCAAAGGCCTGTACGGAAATCAATTTTTTCTGGGAGTGGAGCCCAAAACTGATTTCCATGTTACCGGCTAGACAAGATTGCATTTTTATGCAATACTATCAATAGTAGCAAAGGCGCAGCGTTATGACTTGTCATAATTCTGTGCCTTTTTTTATTGCGGAGGTGCTTATGATTGATGTCATAGCAAAGGTGAACGGCGCGGTTAACGGCGTTGTTTGGGGTGTTTTCGGAATTGTATTGCTTTTTGCGGCCGGAATAATCATGACCCTTGTGAACAAGGGCTTTCAGTTTACGCACTTTGCCCATTGGATTAAAAAGACAATTGGCGCTATTTTTACTGACCGCCACATAACGGCTCATACTGCAAAAGACAATAAGGCTATCTCGCAGTTTCAGAGCCTTTGCACGGCTATGGCTGCCACGATTGGAACTGGCAATATTGTTGGCGTTGCAACTGCAATAATTGCTGGTGGACCCGGAGCAATATTCTGGATGTGGGTTATGGCCATATTCGGCATGATGACAAATTATTCGGAAAACGTGCTAGGCATATACTTTAGAAGAAAGAGTGCTACTGGCGAATGGCGCGGCGGTGCAATGTACTACTTAAAGGACGGACTTGGCGGCTATAAGGGAATGAAGAAAATTGGCTGCGTACTTGCCTTCCTTTTCTGCCTCTTCTGCCTTTTGGCAAGCTTTGGCATTGGAAACATGAGCCAGGTTAACTCCATTGCGGGAAATATGACCAGCGCATTCAGCGTGCCTGCCTGGGTTACTGGAATTGTACTTGTTATTATTGCGGCCTTGGTTATCCTTGGCGGTTTAAAGCGCGTTGCAAGTGTTTCTGAAAAGCTTGTTCCTTTTATGGCACTTTTGTATATCATTGGTGCCCTTGTGGTAATCCTTTCCAATGCAGCTGTAGTTCCACAGGTCTTTGCTTCTATATTCAAGGGGGCATTTGCCCTTCGTGCGGCTGGCGGCGGACTTGTTGGCTACGGAGTTCAGAAGGCTATAACCTGGGGCTTTAAGCGCGGCGCTTTTAGTAACGAGGCTGGCCTTGGTTCTTCCGTAATGGTTCATTCAAGCTCCAACGTAAAGGAACCTGTTCAGCAGGGAATGTGGGGAATCTTTGAAGTCTTTGCAGACACAATAATCGTTTGTACTTTGACAGCCCTTGTTGTCCTTTCTTCCGGCTGCGTTGATTTGGAAAGCGGTGCTGTCATTGCCAAGAGTGCAGGGGCTGGCCTTGTAGGAGAAGCCTTTGGAACTGTCTTTGGTTCAGGCGGTTCAAAGTTCATTGCAATTGCAATCCTGCTTTTTGCCTTTTCCACAACCTTGGGCTGGAGCCACTACGGTGCAACTGCATGGCAGTACATCTTTGGCGAAAAGACCCAGTTCATTTACAAGGGCCTCTTTGTTTCCATGATTTTCTTTGGCTGCATCATGAAGCTTGACCTTGCCTGGGACCTTAGCGACACCTTTAACGGCCTTATGATGATTCCAAACCTTATAGGAGTCCTTTCCCTTTCGCCTCTTGTAGCCCACATCACCGCAAACTACATTAAGCGCATAATCCACGGAAAAGACGAAAAGCCTATGATTTCTGCATTTGAATAATGTAGCTTAAAATTGGGGCAGGGCTTTGGGGAATGTAATCCTCATAGCTCTGCCCTTTTGTGCTTATACAGGCACTAAGAAAAATGTTTGTCAATTCAGAATTGTTATGGTAACCGTGTTGTCAGTTGGCCATTTTACTAAAAGAAGATTTTACCATAGCCTGGTATATTTTAAAAAGTTCTGCAACTATTTCTGATTCCGTCATACTCTGTTTGAATCCATAGGCTGCCATAACAGCTCGGTCGTTGGCTTGATGAGCCTTATCGAGTTCAGGAAACAGATATGTATTTTCGCCGTAGAGTTGGGCAAGCGTACAGTCTGCGTATTTTGCCCTTGCATCAAGTA
Organism: Treponema sp. UBA3662; assembly: GCA_002373205.1. Classification (GTDB taxonomy): domain Bacteria; phylum Spirochaetota; class Spirochaetia; order Treponematales; family Treponemataceae; genus Treponema_D. The sequence continues at coordinate 4,512 of DFJV01000144.1, read as the reverse complement.
TCGCTTGTGCTGTTGCTTCAATCTTAGCTTTTTGTTCTTCTGTAGGCGTACACCACGGAAAATTGTTGTAGACAATATCTTTACTGTAGCGATAATCACTTTTCAGTCGACCTCCAACTGTTCGCATCCATGTATTATGAATACATGAACTAAGTACTCCAAAGTGAAATAATGTCGCATCAGGAATTATGTGCACAGAATCTGATGAAATAATCTCTGGTTGCAAAAATCCCATGGGTATGTACTTGCGTCTTCCAGAAGAAACTCGAGGAATCAAAAGATAATTTCCTTTTGGAAAGTTTTCCACATGAAAACGTGTAGGCTTTTCTGCGAGTTTTACAGTTGGAGCACTTGTGCTTTTTAAGCGGTATTCACGCACGGCTTTTACGCGCTTCATACATTCGGGCATTTTGAGTAATTCAGCGGGAGAAAGGTCACCAAGCCACAAGCACCAACGTTTATTTCCATTGATGAATTCATCACTTCCCATCCATTGGTGAAAATATTTTTTAGATTTTGGCTCCTTTTTGATGAATGCTTTCATTTCTGTTTCACCGAATAGGTAAAAGCCTCCATCGATAGGCTTGTTTCCTATTCCTATTTCAGGAACATCACACAATGGGTGTTGCCGACTTTCAATACATACGTTAGGTAGGTCAAGCAGATAGCCATTTATATTCTGAACAATCTGCTTATTGCCGTTTTTGTCAAAGATGAATTTCTGCTTCTGTAAAGAATCTTTATCAGAGAATCCAACAATAACACAATGAACATGTGCCATATCAGAACTTTCCGAATACCACCGGAACGTACGGTAAGCAAAATCAATTTTGATTCCCATCCCGAAAATTAATTTCCATAGAATAGAAACATGTTCTCCCTGGCAGATTGAATTCGTAGAAACAAGAGCACTTTTTGTCTTTTTGCCTTTCATGTATTCGGCAGCTATTTTGTACCAGCAGCAAACATAATCAAGATTGCCAGCGCCTTTTACACCAGCAAATGTATCAGCAATGTCTTTCTTTTGGTCGCTTTCTTTACGCATTATTCTTGCGCCAGAGAAAGGCGGATTTCCGATGATGTAATCATATTCAATCGGCTCAGCTTTTTCTTTTGAGGGCTTTTTCTTTTCCACTTTGCGCACTCGGGCATTCAGTTCTTCCATGTGCTTTCCGTAAAGCGAACGCGGCTCTATTTCTGGTGAATGGACTTCGCTTGCGCTATCAAAATCTGCTTCATCATATAGGTTAAGTTTGTCAACAAAAAGGTATCCCGACTGTTTTTCTTCTGTAAGCGTAGCCCAATCCATGCGCAGTGCGTTGCCTTCAACAATATTTGCGCCTGTCTTTAATGGTAAAAAGTCAATTGTCTGGCTGATTATCGCTTCTGTTTCGGTGGCCATCTGGCTTTCTGCAATCCAGAGTGCAGTCTTTGCAACTGTAACCGCAAAGTCATTAATCTCGATTCCGTAGAACTGATTTATATGAACCTTGATGAACTCGTCAAATCCGAGAACTGTTTCGCCTTTGTTCAAAATTGAAATAACCTTGTTTTCAAGACGGCGGAGCGAAATATAAGTCTCGGTAAGGAAGTTGCCAGAACCGCAAGCAGGGTCTAGAAATTTGAGCGAGCCGAGCTTTGCCTGAAAATCGTGCAGCTTTTCGGTCTTTTGCTTTGCAATTTTGGTTGCGCAGATTGAGTCAAATTCAGCGTTCAGGTCATCCATAAAAAGTGGGTCAATTACTTTATGAATGTTCTGAATGCTCGTGTAGTGCATTCCGCCCTTGCGCCGTGTTTCAGGGTTCAACGTGCTTTCAAAAACTGCACCAAAAATCGTAGGGCTTATGTCGCTCCAGTTGAACGGCGCACAATGGTTCACGATTACATCAACTATTTCTTGCGTAAAGTTCGGAATTTCAATCTGCTCGTCACGGAACAAACCTCCATTCACATACGGAAAAGGCTTTAATTTAAGATCGTATTTGTCACGGTCAGAAAGTTTTGTGTCCAATGCTTTGAACAATGCGATTATTCCTGCACGCAAATTTTCAAGTGCAAATGATTTTACGTAATCTTCAAAAGCTGTTTTACTGTCAAAAAGACCTGCATCTTCAGCATAAAGGCAGAAAACAATTCTGACACAAAGAATATTCAATGAGCGCAGGCTTTTCTCATCCGGATCTATATACTGTTTTATCAGCGTATCATAAAGCTTGCCTACAAGTTCACCGGCTTTTAAGCTAAGTTCTTCTTCGCGGCGTATGTTCTCGTTTTTCTGGTCAACAAGAAACTGCAAGCGGTAAAACTCTTTGGGCAAATCACAAAGCTTTACTGTTTCAAATTCTTTTTCTGGTTCAATTCTTTCCATATCGTAAATACGGAACTCTGTAAAATTTGAAACAACAATCCAACGGCACTTTTCTGAGTAAGGTAAATTGTCGTTGTAGCGTTTTGCCTGTTCAAAAGGTGTTAGTTCTTTACCATCACTTTGTTTCTCGGTTTTGTCCAAATCGATTTTTGCACCTTTTTGCTCTATGGCAACTCTTGTGTCTGAAATGTAGCCATCGATAAACTTTGTTCCGTTTATTTTTACGCGCTTTTCAAAATCTATAACTTTTTCTGGTGATGAGACTCCATAAATATCTCTCAAGAGTGAAGTCCAGAATTGCTGTGTATGTTGCTTTTCATCGCCCTTGTTTTTCCAAAATTCCGCAAATTCTTTTGCCGACTTCTGCTGTTCGATTTGTGTCATGTGCTTATTATAGCAAATTTTCCGTAAAATTGCACTGCAAATCCGCAAGTTATAAGGAAAAATACCTCTTTTTCCCCAAGCAGGCACGGCCGGGGGTGGAGCCACGCCGAAGGCGGCCACTGGACTGAACGACCGCAAGGGAGTGAGGGAAGCGGCTGGAGCGGGAGCGGAATGGCGGAAGACCCTTAGCAAAAAAAAGTGCCGCAAGAAAAGTAAAGAAATCAGGTTTCCGTACAAAATCTATCCTGCGTATTTTCATAAGATTGAAAAAGTTGTACTATAGAAAAAAACTATAACTCTAGAGGATAGATTATGAAAATTGAGACAAAATGCCTTCATTCTGGATATGAGCCAAAGAACGGTGAACCTCGCGTTGTGCCGATTGTTCAGTCTACGACATACAAGTTTGATTCCTGCGACCACGTGGCGGCTCTTTTTGACAAGCCCACGGAATTTATGTATTCACGTTTTGCAAACCCAACTTGCGATGCGGTAGAAAAAAAGATTGCGGATATGGAAGGCGGCGTTGGTTGCATGCTTACTTCCAGCGGTCAGGCTGCAAACATGCTGGCGGTTCTTAACCTTTGTTCTGCGGGAGACAGTTTTATTTCTAGCAGCTGTATTTACGGCGGAACGGTGAACCTTTTTAACTTTACCTTTAAGAAGCTTGGCATTGAGTGCATTTGGGTTAAGGAAGACGCTTCGGAAGAAGAGATTGCAAAGGCTTTTAAGCCAAACACAAAGCTTGTTTTTGGAGAGACGATTGCAAACCCGGCCCTTGGTGTTTTTGATTTTGAAAAATGGGCCAGGGCTGCACACTCAAAGAATGTGCCGCTGATTGTGGACAATACTTTTGCAACTCCGGTTCTTTGCCGTCCATTTGAATGGGGCTGCGACATTGTTACCCATTCGACTACAAAATACATGGACGGTCATGCGGTTCAGGGTGGCGGTGCAATTGTTGATTCGGGCAACTTTGACTGGGTGGCTGCGAACAAGAAGACAGGCTTTTTTGCCGACATTGTTGAGCCGGATCCAAGCTACCACGGTCTTAACTACATTGAGTCTTTTGGAAAGGCGGCCTATATTGTAAAGGCACGCACCCAGCTGATGAGGGACTTTGGCTGTTACCCTGCTGCACACAGCGCATTCCTTTTGAACCTGGGGCTTGAAACTCTTTCTGCCAGAATGCCGCTTTACTGCGCAAATGCACTTGCGGTTGCAAAGCATTTTAAGGCTTCTCCAAAGATTGCTTCCGTTCAGTATCCGGGGCTTGAGGGCGACAAGTATCATGAGCTTGCAAAGAAGTATCTTCCGCTTGGCGCAAGCGGTGTTGTTACCATTAGCATAAAGGGCGGCCGTGATGCGGCTATGCGTTTTATGGATGCGCTAAAACTTGCCACGGACGAGGTTCATGTTGCGGACATACGCACTTGTGTTCTTCATCCGGCTAGTGCAACCCACCGCCAGCTTACGGACGAGCAGCTTGTTGCGGCTGGAATTGACGGCGGCATGGTGCGCTTTAGCTGCGGTCTGGAAAATATTGAGGATATTATAGAAGATATTGACCGCGGTTTGGCGGCGGTGTAAGTGGGGGGTACAGATCCCGAATCAAGTTCGGGATGACGGCTTTCCGTTCGGGATGACGGGCTTTCTGTTCGGGATGACGGGCTTTCTGTTCGGGATGACGGGCTTTCTGTTTGGGATGACGGGCTTGGCTGTTCTGGATGACGGTTTGTCTGCCAACATTTATGCCTGTA
>DFJV01000143.1 GCA_002373205.1 Treponema sp. UBA3662 | reverse complement strand
CAAAGGTTCAGGCAAACGCATCCTCCAAAAACTTTACCCAGATAGGCGGAGTCTACACCCTGCCCCAGCACAGAAAGAAGGGGTATGCAGAATTCTTAACAAGAACAATTACGAACCAAATTTGCAGCCAAGAAAAAACCCCCATTCTTTTTGTAAGAAAAGAAAATTCCGCAGCCCTGTCACTCTACAAAAAATGCGGATACAAAAGCTACGGAACCTTTTGCTTTCTTTATTGTTGACAAAAAAAGCGCTAATTTAATAAAATGAGTTACCGGGAGCAAACGGCATCTTTTTATGAAAAGCGGATTCGGTTCAGCAGGAATTGCTGGAAAAACAGAAAGCACAAAAAATTCTCTTCTAACGCTAGCACTTGCAATCGTGTTCTTGTGCGCATCCCTGGCTCCCATTCTCTTTGTGGCAGCGGAAGTTGACCACGACTGCTCCGGAAGCGACTGCCCTGTATGCGCTGTAATTATGACGGCAAAAGCCTCCATGCAAAGCGCTACGGACGGAATTAAGCCCTGCAAAAAAGCCCTGGCCAACATAGAAGTTATAGCGGCAAAGTTTGCTGTACCAAAAATAGAATTAGAAGTAAAAACATCTGTCACAAAAAAAATAAAGCTTTCAAACTGACCCCAGCTTAAATAAATCTTATTAGAGTTTAACTTTAATTCAATTTTTATTCTAATATTTTAAAGGAGTGCAAATTGGAACTCTTTACCTGCAAGGATTTATCTTTAGGCTACGGTGCAAAAGAAATTATTTCCGGGCTTAACTTTAGCGTAAACGAAGGTGAATACTTTGGCATCGTGGGAGAAAACGGAGCCGGAAAATCCACCCTAATAAAAACCCTGCTTTCGCTACAAAAACCAATGGGCGGAAAAATCATACCGGGGAAAAATTTTTGTCCCGGCAGCATAGGCTACCTTCCCCAGCAGACACCTGTACAGAAGGACTTTCCCGCTTCCGTGGAAGAAATTGTAAGGACAGGTTGCCAGAGGCACGGACACTTTTTTATATGCTATTCAAAGGAACAAAAGAAAACGGCAGAAAAAGCAATGCAGGATACGGGCATACTTAACCTTGCAAAAAGCTGCTACCGTGAGCTTTCAGGCGGACAGATGCAGAGGGTTCTTTTGGCAAGGGCACTTTGCGCGGCAGAACACGCACTTTTACTTGATGAACCTGTAACAGGCCTTGACCCCCAGGCAACGGAAAACATGTACAATCTTATCTATGAACTGAACACAAGAAAGAAAAAGCCCATGACCATAATAATGATTTCCCACGACATTCAGGGAATAAAAAAATGGGCCCACAGAATCCTTCACCTGGGAAATGAATGCTACATAGAAAAAGGAGAAAGACAATGACTATTATAGAAACACTTTCCATGTACCTTGAATACCCCTTCGTAAGGTCTGCGCTCATAGTAGGAATCCTTATTGCTCTTTGCTCTTCCCTGCTTGGTGTTCCCCTTGTGCTAAAGAGGTTTTCCTACATAGGGGACGGTCTTTCCCATGCGGCATTCGGAATAATGGTTGTAGCGGGCATACTGCACTTTTCAAACACCATGTACCTTACCCTTCCGCTTACGGTGCTTTGCGCAATCTTTATTCTCTGCGGAAATCAGAATTCAAAGATAAAGGGCGATGCTACAATAGCCATGATTTCAACAGGCTCACTTGCCTTGGGCTACCTCTTGAAGAACCAGTTTACAACAGGGCCAAATGTTTCCGGGGATGTTTGCAGCACACTCTTTGGCTCCACTTCCATACTGACCCTTTCATCAGTCGATGTCATCCTTTGCATAATCCTTTCTGCATTCACAATTATTTTTTACATCATGTTCTACAACAAGATTTTTGCCATAACCTTTGACGAAACCTTTGCAGCTTCTTCCGGGGTGTCCACCAAGACATACAACTTTGCAATTGCCTGCGTAACAGCGGTGATAATCGTTCTTGCAATGAACCTTGTAGGCTCGCTTCTTATTTCTGCACTCATAATATTCCCAGTGCTTTCTGCGATGCGCCTGTTCAAGACATTTATGAGCGTAACGCTTTGCTCTGCAATAGTCTCCGTCTTGTGCGCACTCAGCGGAATGCTCTTTTCTATAATAAAAGGAACCCCCGTAGGCTGTACGATAGTTGCGGCAGACGCAATAACATTTTTTGCATTCACCCTTTTGGGAAAAATTACAAGGAGAAGCTAAGATGAAAAAATTTCTTTTTGCATTCACATTGATTTTAATTTTCTTTCAAGCAACAAGGGCAAGTGCCCAGCAGAAAAAGGCCACAAAGGTAGACGTTGACCTTACAAAGATGAGCACAACGATTGTGTATTCCCAGCTCTTCAACATGATTGCAGAGCCGGAGCGTTACTTGGGAAAGACGGTAAAGATAAAGGGAACATTTGCATCCTACGACCTGCCGCCGGAATTTGGCAGGAAAAAAGCCTTTGCGGTAGTGATTTTGGATGCAACGGCATGCTGCCAGCAGGGAATTGAATTTGTCTGGGAGGGGAACCACCAGTACCCAAAGGACTACCCAGCAGAAGGAAAGAGCATAACGGTTACAGGGGTCTTCCAGTCATACCGGGTTCAAAACTATGACTGCTTCTGCCTAAAGACAAACGACGTGCAGTTCTAAACACATAAATCAGTTTTGGGCTCCGCTCCCAGGCAAATCCGTCT
>DFJV01000014.1 GCA_002373205.1 Treponema sp. UBA3662 | reverse complement strand
CAATCTAACCGGCACAGGTTCTCCCGACGGCAGCGACGGCAACATACACCCGCTTTCTCCCTTGCTTACCACGGCTGTAAAAATAGTAAAAGCTGTTACAGTGTGCAAATAAAAATAATTTTTTTCTTTTTGGACCGGCATTTATTTATTAACCCGCTTTCCAGGGTTCCGTGGGGCCCTTCCCACTCCATTCCTCCCTTTGGTCGGAACGGCTAGCGCCGCCCTTCCAATCGGGGGTAGGTTTTGTTTGCACAAAATGTGTCATTCTCGGGCTTGACGTGAGGAATCTTTTTAAGCAGATTATCGGGTCGAGCCCGATAATGACATGTATTTACAGAACTCGAAATTGAACCTACTATGTAATTCCGTACCTTTGCCTTAACTTTTTACTTTCCATTTCCGCTGTTTCTGAATAACTGCAATAGAACTTTAGGGCACTTACAATTAACCTGATAAAAGTGAGAGTGTCTTTTGGTGCATTAAAACTTTTCGCAATTTTACGTTCCATCATTTTAAGCACGAGTGCAAGCATCTCTAATTCAAAAGGAGCGGTTGGAATATATTCTGAGTTCCGGCAAAAATTCCTAAAGAATTTTTTCTCTGCCATGTTGCAGGTGTCAGCAAGCATCCCCAGCTCTTCTTGCCATAAAGTGTGCCACTCCAAGACATTTCTTACCGTCTGCTTGAAGTCTGTTACAGCAAGAACGTCTGCTGCATGCTGGTACTGGCGCTCTAGCCTGACTGCCTTTGCCCACAGGTTAAACCATTCGGGTGAATTTCTAATGGCAAAACTAATCATTAAAAGCCTCCTTGTACCACTCAGCTGGATGCTTTTGCCATTACCAGTACATCCTGTTTTTTATGTACATGTTATACCAACTTGAACCATCTTGATTATATTTTGGATCATACCGTCCTGACTTGCCCCAAACAGATTGCATGTCATGTTTGCCTTTAGGATAGTTAGCAGACCAAGGTTCATAATACTGTCCATTTATTTCAACAAGCAGATGATTAATTATTCCAGGATTTATATTCCATACTACATGACATGGTATGCCAGGATACTTCATGTCCCAAAGAATCTTGAATTCAATAGCATAGTCTGTACAATTCAAGTGCCCGTTCTGTTCACTAATATCGTATACTATCTTATCAAGTTCCAAAATAGTATTGTGAACAGCTTGCTCCATATCAATATTATGCGGCTGATACAAAGGGGGCTTGTCTTCAGGTTGTTCAGCAAGCTCAACGACAATATTGTAGATGCTTTGGGTGCCTTCAAAAAATACGAATAGATAAGCAGTGAATAAAAATGATATAAACAGCATTAGCCAACACTTAAAGTACCTGCGCTTAAGAACTGCATAAGGCATAAAACCATCTGGCTTCTGCATGTACTTTCCAAACAAATCCGCTGCATGGCTGTCCACACGCATCTTGTCGTAGTCATTCATCTGGCTGTAGCAGTGGTCAAGCTGCTGGAATGCCGGCAATTTGTGGGCCTTGTTTTCCATGTGGTAAAACTTGTATATCAAAAGGCGGGCCTTAACGTCTGCAAGCTCTTTTATGGCAATGTCTGTGAATGTCTCGTTTTTGATTACGATCTTTTCTTCTCTATACATACTGACTCCTCCAAAAGCATGTCGCGCGCTTTTGCTGCACGTAAATTGTCTTCTGCTATTAACCACATAATAAATTTTGCGAACAAGCCGCAAATTATGGGCACTACAACAAATACACCGATGGCTATTATAATGTCGTCAAGCATTATTGCACCTCCTTAACAGTTTTATCTGTTATAGAAAATATACAAGACGCATGTTCCCAAGTCACGGGAATGGATTTTGCTGCTCAAGATTTTTTCCCGTATTCTTCAATTTCTTTTTCTGTCTTATCCGAAAACTTGGAAAACATCTCCCGCGCTTTTGCAAACCTAAGATCTTCATGAAAGCCTGGGCATGCGAAAGACAGTAGCCAAACAACAAATCCGCTACTAGTGGGAACGGTAAATAACCAAAAATAAGTTAAGATGCACTCTTCTAGGCAGCCTTGGTTTAAAGTAAAAGTAGGTGGATATGGCGGATGTATAATTAAAGAAATAATTATTATCGTAAAAAAAGTGCACAAAAGCCAAATCTTAAAATACTTGCGCTTCAAAGCCTTGTATGGCATGAATCCGTCTGGGTTGCCTAAGTATACGGCAAACAAATCGTTGGCGGTCTTGTCCACGCGCATCCTGTCGTAGTCATTCATCTGCTCATAGCAAGCCTCAAACTTTTGGAATAAGGGCAGCTTCTTTGCAGAAGATTCAGCATGGTAATACTGGTACATCATAAGCCGGGCCTTTGTATCCGCAAGCTCCTTTACCGCAATGTCCGTAAAAGACTTGTCCTTAATAACAACCGTCTGCTCATCGTACATACGCACCTCCTTAACAGTTTGTCTGTTTTTGTTACATTGGCTTTACATAAATAAGCATATAATCACCAAAAAGCGCACCAAAGCCAAAGAAAAATATACAAAAGAAAATAAGCCACAAGATAAAAGCACGGCGCTTAAGCGTTTTATATGGCATAAAGCCTAAGGGATTTGTCATATAATTAGCAAATAAGTCTGTAGCTTTTCTGTCAACACGCAACTTGTCATAGTCATTCATTTGCTCATAACAAGTCAAAAACTTCTTGAACACAGGAAGCTTAGCAGCTGTTTTATTTTGATGATAATACCGGTATATCATAAGACGTGCTTTAACATCTGCAAGTTCGTTAACTGCTATGTCTGTGAATGTCTTGTCCTTGATTACAACATGCTCTTCTCTATTCATCCTGGCCTCCGCTTGAAAGAGATTCAAGTTCTTCTCTTGCCTTAGCTGTTCTTAGGAGCCCGCCAAAAATAGCCCAGCTTATTAACCAAGCCATAAAACTACTGCCTAAAAACAACAGGATTAAAAGAATGACAGTATCAACATCAGTTTCTATCATACCCTTGCCTCCATTGCTTTCTTGCGCGAACTGCCACGCCTTAGTGCTTTTCCCTAAGCAGCCTTAGAGCCTTTACTTCCATAATGCGCACTTCTTTGCGGGTAAGCCCAAGCGCATCTGCCACATCCTCCATGCTATGACTGCCATTGCCATCAAGCCCATAGCGCATAACAATAACTTCTTGCTCGGTCGGCTCAAGCGCATCAAGCACGCACCTTAAGTTTTTTTGCAGAACCTCAAAATTGCCAATACTTGTAAGCCCCAGAGCCTTTTCTTCAATCTTGCGGATTTCCTCATGCGAAAGCCCAAAACGCTCTCCCACTTCATCCATAGTGTGACTGCCATTCCCGTCAAGCCCAAAACGCATAACAAGAACCTCGCGCTCACTCTCCGAAACCTCGCCAAGCACACCCTTCAAATGCCTCTGAACAATCTCGTACATACCCATATTAACCTCCGTAACTGCCCACAATATATAAGAGCGCATCTTTTGCAAAAGTTGACACCCTTTCCTTATGATATACAATATAAAACACTCTTATTCCCAATGCACGGGAATGAAAAAATATTTTTCTTTTTTTCTTGGACCAGCTTTTGTCTGCTAACCCGCTTTCCAGGGTTTTGGCTTTCGCCTCCATTCCTCCCTTCGGTCGGAATGCGCTTCGCGCACCCTTCCAATCGGGGGTAGGCTTTTTTTGTGGAAGAGTAGGTGTGTTTTGCTAAGGGTGAGGGCAAAACTGGCATTCTGGATAAAACAAAGAATCTCGATATGCCAGTTTATATTGTTTATTGGGTAATAATAAAGCTTAAATTGCTTTTATTTCTATTCCAAGCTTTTTTACGCCTTCAATAAAAGTGTGCATGTTATCTGGTTTCCATTGATTTGTAACGACAATTCGAGTTCCGTCAGAAAGTAAAATAGGCTGTCTTTTAAAGCGGTTTCCTGTCCATTCGTTCGGTGGTACATCTTCAACGCGGCGGATCATTTTTCCAAATCCAGGCTTTGCTAAATAATCAGGGAATGCAGCCTGTAACTCCGCAAAGGATATGCCTGTATGGGATTCGACATAAGCTTTTACGGATGCATAGACGGTTGGCCCTTTTCCGCCTGTTGGAGTGCCATTCAACATAAATTGTGTCGCATCTTTCGTACTAAAACTTGCAGTAGGTGAATATGAGTAATTTTGAAATGTATTGGGAGTTGTAGGTATTGCAGGGGTCGGAATTGCGGATTTTGGTGTAATGGAAATATTGAATGATGAAAGAATTTTTTCCGTATCAATATCTGGGTATCTTTCTGAAAAATGATTTTTTAACAAATCAAAAATTAATTTTGAGGAAAGTTCTTTTTTGATTTCATCTTCAGCATTTTTTCTTTCATTACTATCTTTTATGAATTCTTTGATCTTCTGTTTGTCAAAGTTTTCCTTTGAAAACAACTCAATAAAGCGGCTTCCATTTGGGTTGTCTAATGTAAATGGAATTTCAAGTTTTTTATACGCTCCATCCTTTACTGTAAAATCGTAATCGTAGATATAAAGTTTGTCGCAAACAAGCACACCCAAATCAATTTTGAGTTGATTTAAATAACTAAAAAGTTGTTCCTGCCCTTCATGCAGGGTATGGCGCTTTAATTCAACAACGAATAAATCTTCGTTGTCATTTTTTATCACAATGTCCGCCCTCTTCGTCATAACACCCATTTTTACGGAACGCTGAGCATCGATGTCTGGCTCAGAATAATTAAAAATCGTTGAGAACAGCAATTCCCAAGAAGCCTGCACTATTTCTTCCTTGCAGTTCATGTTTTTGTTAAATTGGGAAACGATTTTGTTCCATAAAATTGTGTAGTCCATTTGGTTATTCTCCTCGTTTATTCAATGCTTCTAAGAGTTTCTGTGTATATCATAGCATAGCTGTTATCTTGTTCCGTTGCTTTTTTGTAGTATTCGATTGCTATATTATAATCCTGTTTTACATATTTGCCTAATAAATACATACCGCCAAGATTAACTAAAGCCTTTGAATAACCTTGTTCGACAGCTTTTGTATACTGTTCAAATGCTTTTTCATAATTCTGCATTACGTAGTCACCAAAAAAATACATATTTCCAAGATAGAATTGAGATTCTGCATTTTCTTGTTTCGTTGCTTCTAAGTAACATATAGTTGCTTCCTTGTAATCCTTTTTGTAATCGGACGGTATAGTTTTGTCAATATAATAAGGTAAAATACATGGTAAGATCAGTTTTATAGCGATTTCATGTTCTGGTGATTTATTTCTATAATTAAACAAGGTGTCTAAATCTGATAGTTTGTTCCAATATTCTGATAATATTCTTCTTGCTGTTGATGTTGATTCAATTTTCCAATTATTAATAATGTATAACTGTTTGATTTTTTCGTTGTAAGTCAATGATTCAAACCGACTTTCACCAATCTTAGACCGCAGATCTTCTTCGTCAAAACTGAAAAAATGGTTGTTCATAAAATTCTCCAAAGACAGCTCAATATAAACATCTGAATTATATTTTTAAATTATAAATGATAGCTTATAACTTTTCAACTTAATTCACTTTATTCTATATAAGATGTCGATTAGCAGTGTGGTGGCTCAGGCTTTTAAGGAGCTGCGGCAGAATAAGGGAATTTTTCAAGAAATGCTTGCCGGAGCAATAGATTCGCATCAGGTGTATATTTCGGAAATTGAAAACGGCAAAAAAATACCCTCTCTTCCTGTAATCTACAACGCTGCAAAATATTTTTCTTTATCACTTTCCGACTTTGCCACCCTAAGCGAACAAAAATGGATGGCCACCAACTCCCTTGAAGAAAACTCTCTGATTTGCTAAAATGGCGCATTATGAGTGAAACAGAAGTAAAAGAAGTAAAATCATCTGATCCCTGCCCATGCTGCAGTGGAAAGAAATATTCAGAGTGTTGTGAAGGTATCCTTAACGGTACAAAAGAAGCGGCTACTGCAGAAGACTTGATGAGGGCCCGCTATTCAGCATATGTTGTGCATAACATTGACTTTATTGTTAATACGGTTGAGCGCGGTGAAAAGATTGCGGAAATAGACCGCAAGGCTACGGAAGACTGGAGCAACAAGAGCACCTGGCACGGTCTTAAGATTCTCCGCACAGAAAAAGGCGGTGCGGATGATACAGAAGGCGTAGTAGAATTTGAAGCCATCTATACACAGAAGGGTATCCGCGACGTTCATCACGAAGTTGCAGGCTTTAGGAAGATAGACGGCAAATGGCTCTACAGCGAAGGCCTCCTCCGCCCAACAACAGTTGTCCGCGAAGGCCGCAAAATAGGAAGAAACGAACCCTGCCCATGCGGTAGCGGAAAAAAATATAAAAATTGTTGCGGAAAAAATGCGTAGCATTTTTGGAGCAACAATTTTGTAAAATGTTGCGACCTCTGGGAGCAACTCCCAACGGCGGAAAAAATGCGTAGTATTTTTGGAACAGCAATTTTCTAAAAACTAATGTCTAACATATACACAGGCTTTCATGCCGTAGAAGAAAGGGTTCGCCGCTATGCCCAGGAAAAGAGCGGTGGCCAGCCCTCCCTCTTCTACAGCAAGGCTGGACCAAGAATTAAGAAAATCCTCTCTTTGGCAAAAGAAGCTCAAATTCCATGCAGTCAGGTTTCGGAAGATGAACTTGACGCAATGGTTCAAAGTCTTCCGCAATTGGCCCAAGACCACCGCGGAATTGTGCTTAGCGTTCAGGGCGAAAAGGCCAAGGCTAGCAATTTGGTTCAGCTTGACCAGTGGCTTTCTTCTGTTGGTGAATCTGCAACCGTCGTAATCCTTGACAGCGTAACAGACCCCCACAATGTTGGAGCAATATTGCGTTCCTGCGACCAGTTTGGAGCCTCCCTTCTGATTCTTCCCGAGCGCAGGGGAATGAATGACGTTCAGAACAACGAGATTGTGGCACGTTCAAGCGCGGGTGCAAGCGCATGGGTAAACACGGCCGTTGTTTCCAACCTGGTAAGGGCCACTGAGCAGCTAAAAGAAGCCGGCTTTTGGGTTTACGGGGCTGATGCCGGTGGAGAGCCTTTGCAGGACATATCCTTTGCAAAAAGAACCTGCTTTGTTATGGGCAGCGAAGGCAACGGAATAAGCCGGCTCTTGGGAGAGCAGTGCGACTCCGTTGTTTCCATACCAACTTGCGGCAAAATAGACAGCCTGAATGTTTCTGTAGCGGCGGGGGTTCTGCTTTATGAACGCTACCGCCAGTCTATTTCCTAAATATTACAAAAAATTATATCGATTTTGCTAAAGTTTTTGAATTTTTGTATCTGAATTATATTCACAAATGCATTTATATATGCTAAACTAAATAATCTCCTTATCAAATATTTATCTTTAGCCGGTGCGGTCATGGGTGGGCGTGCCGGCATTTTTTTTAGTGGGAATATTTTTGCTTTTATGATAGAATGAATTCAACTATAGAAAACGTTCCAGAGGATATCAATGAAAACAATCTGCAGTAAATCTCCCGCACAGAATTGGGAACAGGCTTTTCCTGTAGGAAACGGTAGGCTTGGAGCAATGGTCTGGGGTAATCCCTCGCACGAAGTAATTCAGCTTAATGAAGAGTCTATTTGGTCGTCCTCATTTATTGACCGCAACAATCCCAGCTGCCGAAAGTCCCTGCAAAAAATAAATGCCTTTGTAAAAGAAGGGCGCAATGCAGAAGTTCAGGATTTGATTCACAGCTGTTTTAATCCAATCGTAAAGAACCACGCAATGTACCAGACGGCAGGAGAGCTGCACATAGATTTTTTCCTTGCAGAAGGTGCAGTTCCCTACAGCGAATGTTCTGGCTACAAGCGTTCCCTGGATTTTGAGACCGGAGTTGCAAACACAACCTTTACTTCGGAAAGCCCCCTGCCAAGCACCGCAATTTTCAGCAGCGGAATGAGGGGAAGCAGCATTGAATACTACCGCGATGTATTTGTAAGCCAAACGCAGGACGTGGTTATAATTCACATTGGGGCATCCACTCCAAAGAGCATTCACCTTAGGGCAAGCCTGGACCGGGGCAACTATGTCTCCAAGGCAATTGCCCTGGCAGACGATACAATAGCCCTTCAGGACACACACGGAATTCCTTTTACGCTTATGGCAACCGCAGTTTGTTCCGGCGGAAGGGTAAAGACTTCTGGCGCAAGCCTAATCGTAGATTCTGCTGATGAAGTTGTTATTTACATAGACGTTCAGTCTGCCTGGCGCAAGGGCAGCTACAACATGAAAAAGGGCAACGTACATTCTTCCCAGAATTCGCTTGCAACTTGGTCTTCTGATTTTGCCCTAAAAAAACTTTGCTTTGCATCATCCTGCGAGTATTCAGATTCCTACAAAGAACACGTTTCTGAATTTTCGGAGCTTTTCAACCAGGAAAAACTTACGCTTGATTCTGCGGAAGAAAGCAGCATATTTATAGAAGACATTTTGTCCAAGAGCATGGAAAAAACTTCCTTTGCAAATGAATTGTTCTGGAACTGGTGCCGCTACCTGCATGTTTCTTCTTTAAAAAAGAATGAGGTTCCGGGGCCTGGCTACTGGGGACTTTGGAACAATAGTTTTGATTCCCCTCAGGGAAGGTCTGGCATTTCCCTTGATTTATTGAACTTTGCAATGGGGCAGGAACTTCCATCCGCTTTGCTAAAGAGAGTCTACAAGAACGGAAAAAAGACAGCCCGCGTAATGTTTGGCATGGAAGGCTTTGCCGCCTTTGACAGCACGGACTTGTGGGGAGACAGTGCACCTTTGGCGGACGGCAACAAGGAAAGCATAGTGCCTCTTGGCGGAATAAAAATAGCCCTTTTTATAAAGGATTGCTACGAGCGCACGTTGGATGCAAAATTCTTGCGAAAGAATTTTTATGTAATAAAGTCTGCCTGTGAATTTTTTGCTGATTTTTTGGGCAGGGATTTTGTTCTTTCTGATGAAGAAAAAAATCTTATTGCAAGTCTCTTTGACTGCGCAATAAGCTGCTGTGGCTACCTTAAGCTTGAAGACAAAAAATCTGATGCGGAAAAGTGGAAGGCTCTGCGTGCCTCCCTTTCTGCTTTGCCCAATGATGAAGGTGGAAAGACTTCTAAGCAAAAAAAAGCAAAGGAATTTCCGGCAGTTTTTGAAAATGAATTTTCACCCTTGTTCTTTGCGGGTAAGTGCCTAAGCCAGATGAACAGCGGTATTGTTCAGAGCGAGTATAAGGACGGAGTGGTGCAGATAGAGCTTTTGCCTGGCCTTTCTTCTGCCTGGAAGAGCGGACGCTTGGAAGGGGTAAGGGTAAAGGGTAACCTTATTCTGAACATTGAATGGAAGGACGGGAACCTTAAGGCTGCGGATTTAAAGGCCATGCCTGCAAGCCGCCATGCAGAAAGCGTGATTGTTGTTTACAAGGGCAAGTCTTATGAAGCAGCCTTCAGCGAAAATTCTTTGGACATACTGAACGTTCTTCCTACGACGATTTGAAGATTGTTATAGCAGAATCAGAAAACACGGAGGTATTGTATGGTATATGCAGGACTTGAAAGCAAACTGAAAACGCTCCCTCAGGCAGCACTGGAAGAAATTGCGTCTTATGTTGACTATATGTTTTATAAGTTTAATACTTCTGAAAAACAAAGTAATACTGAAACAAGAAAAAAAGGTTTTGGTTGCTTAAAAGATATACCTTGCAAAATGTCTCCAGATTTTGATGAGCCACTTGAAGAATTTGCGGAGTATATGTGATGTATGTGTCAGGTAATGATGAACTCTCTTCCACTGCCAAAAACATTATGGAAACAAAAAGATGTTTTTTTAGTTTTGCATCTTTATGGGAAATTGCAATCAAGCAGGCAAAAGGTACATTGCAATTTAATATTGACATTCCAAAACTAAAAATTGTTCTGGAGAATGAGGAATTTATATATCTTCCGCCGACAGAATATGATGCGGAAGCGATAAAGGCTTTGCCAGATATACATAAGGATCCGTTTGACAGATTGTTAATTGCACAAGCAATTGAAAATGATTTAACAATTGTAACAACAGATTCTAAGATTCCATTGTATAATGTAAAAACTATATGGTAATGAAAAACAAGTAGTTCTTGGTCTTCGGGGGCGACCCGGAATTTGTGGAAGATGAAGATAGGGGGTGGACAGACCCTGAATCAAGTTCAGGGTGACGGTTCTTCGTTAGGCGGGGGTATTGGGCGTTCGCTACGAAAACTCGCAGTTTAAGATGCAACCATCTGTATAGAAATTAGCAGGCGTTGCGGGCGGCGTTT
>DFJV01000119.1:7897-10522 GCA_002373205.1 Treponema sp. UBA3662 | reverse complement strand
CATTTTTCCTTTTGGTTTTCGGGGCACCATGCTATGCAGACTATGCAGCCCTTGCCGTTTGGAATTAGGGATGCCATTGCCTTACCCTTCATTTCTACTGTGTTGAACCTAAAGCCAAATTCACCTGTGGCTCCGGTAAGGTTCCTCCACATAACTTCTTTGGAAGGCCCCTGAGCCTTTAGGTTTGCAAGTGTAGTGTCCAGGGCTTCTTTTGCGGAAGAAAAGCGTCCTTCTTCGTATATGCGGATTACGGCTGTGACTGGTGCTGTTGCGTAGTCAAGCTGGTAGGCCGTTCCCTCTTTGTTTGAGCCGGAAACTAAGTAATCTTCTGGAAGGTCAACGCAGACATCTTGCAGCCCTTTAAAGGAGATGCGCTCCGCAGCAAGCGGAAGTTCTAAAGCTGCCAGAGAGAGCAATATTGAGCAAAAAACTCTTTTTACACTTGTCATTTTCCCTTACCTCAACTAATATATCGGTATAATGGCTACCTTTTCCATAGTATTCCAAAATGATGAAATCATTATTGTAAACAAACCAAATGGCGTTTCGGTACAAGGTGGAGTAGGAATTTCTCATCCTCTAGATAAGGAACTTGCTCTTCAGCTTGGGCAGCCGGTTCATCTGGTGCACAGGCTGGACAAAGAAACTTCCGGTTTGCTGATTGTTGCAAAAAATGCCGCTGCCGCCACAAAATGGACGTCTCTTATTGGCAGTAAGCAGGTAAAAAAGGAATATACCGCTATTTGCGTGGGGCATCCCCTTGCGGGTAAGAATCCTTGCAGGGTGGGGCAGGAAAACCTTCTTCGCGATGTGGTATTTTCGCACGGAAAGGAGCAGTCGGCAGAGTTGTTTTTTACGCTTGAGTCTTCTGGTGAACTTGAAGCAGAGGGGCAGAAGTTAAGACTTTCTCTTTTACGGATAAGGCTTGGCACTGGAAGGATGCACCAGATACGCATTCAGCTTGCAAAAGTTGGTGCTCCTCTTGTTGCGGATGACCAGCACGGCAATTTTAAGATGAACAAAATCTTGCGCCGCCTTGGAATGAAGAAGCTTTGCCTTGCCGCTACAAAGATAAGTCTGCCGCTTGACGGTGGAACAAAGGAATTTTCTGTTCCGCTACCTGAGCACATGCAAGCTGCACTAGAACTTGCAGGGCTTGTGTGAATAGCGAATTTTTCATAAGCCTACGCCGCCATGGAGCCCCTTTAGTCCCGCAAAGCGGGATGAGGGTTACCGAAGGGCGGAACGGCGGTGACGCATAGGCCTTTTCTGTCGGGTTAGCCAATGAAGAAAATGGTAGAGCAAT
This sequence comes from Treponema sp. UBA3662, assembly GCA_002373205.1. Taxonomy (GTDB): domain Bacteria; phylum Spirochaetota; class Spirochaetia; order Treponematales; family Treponemataceae; genus Treponema_D. The sequence continues at coordinate 9,216 of DFJV01000119.1, read as the reverse complement.
CAGGACTTCGTCCTAAAGACTTCGTCCTAAAGACCTCGTCCTAAAAAATAAAAATTCTAGAGTCAGTTTTAGGACTTTGTTTTTGAGATTCCGAAACGGGTTCGGAATGACACTTTTAGAACAAGTTCTCTAGGCGAATTTTTCCATGTCTATCTTTGAACATTCATCGCTTATGTCCCTTGCTTCTCCAAAGCGGAGGTAGTAGAGGATGCAGCGGACGGAATTTTCTTCTACGCCAAGAATCCGTGATGCGGCCTGTCGGTAGCAAGCCAGCTGTGAATAGTAGAGTTCCGGCTCTATGCTTTGGTTTGTCTTGTAGTCTACGATTGTGTAGCTTCCGTCTTGCTCTTTAAAGATAAGGTCTATTGTTCCCTTTACAATTTTTTTGCCAGCCAGGCTCTTGAAGGGGAACTCCGTTTTTTTCCATTCGCTTGCACATGCGGCTTTTCCAACCTGCGATGCCTTGAAGCTTTCTGCCATTTTTTTGCAGATGCCTTCTATGACCTGAATTTTTTCTTTACTTCCTTCTAGTCCTGCTATTGCCCTTTGTGGGTAGGAGACTTCTTGTCCGCTTACGGTGGCTTCCATGTAGGCGTGGGCGATTGTTCCGAATGAGTCGTAGTTAAAGCCCGATTTGTTTTCTGCGTCAGATGATTCGACTATTTCGTTTATCTCTTTGAAAGGGACGCTGCCTGATGGTGCTTGTGGGCGGCTTGTGCTTGCCGGGTTTGATTCCGGGCTTCCTTTTTCCAGAAGGCTGGGGTAGAGGTAAAGTGGTGCAACTTCTTCTTTTTGAATTTCTTTTGCATTTTCGTAAAGTGGCCGTGCTTCTTTTGCAAAGGCAAGCTTTTCTTTTTTAGTGTTTCCCCTTGCGCTTCCCTTTGACAGTCCGCTTGGAATTTCGCTTTTTGCTACAGGCGGAATGTTTTGGAAGGTGAAGGGGGCATTTTCTTTGTCGCTGTAAAAATAGATTAGCGGTGAAAAAATCTGTATTATGGAAGACGGGGTTGCCTCTCCGCCAACAAGGAATTTTTCTGCCTTTTCTTGGTCGGACGGATAGTTCCTGTTTGCAACTGCCGTTATGTAGACTTCGCTTTCTGCACGGGTTACTGCAACGTATGCCACGCGCCTAAGTTCTGCTGCTTCCTTTGCGTCTTCTTCTTCTTTTACCTTATTGTAGAAATAGTTCATGGAGGAAGTGGAGGCTTTGTCTGCAAAGGATTTGCATGGCGGTGTGTTTATGGAAATGCCAAAGTCCTTGCTTGAGTACACCGGGGAGGCGTTTGTTGAATTTTGCGCCCCTTTGTGGGAACCGCAGA
>DFJV01000119.1:0-7746 GCA_002373205.1 Treponema sp. UBA3662 | reverse complement strand
TTTTCTTTTTCGTCGCTAAGGCTTCTTACGCTGTCTGTAAAGGATGCAAGGCTCATGGAGTTAACGTCGGCCTGGCGGGCAAGTTCAAATACCCTGTCGTAGAAGCTTGCGTACATGTTGACCTTTCTGTTCCACATTGTTTCGTAGCAGTAGCCGCTTTTGTACCAGAGGGAGTCCAGTGTTTTTGTTATGCTTTGCGTTTGGGATGCTTCGGAAAGTTCTTCGTAGAATTCTTTTGCCCTTTGGTAGCGCTCAAGGCTCTTTTGGGAAAGGACTGATTTTGCATCTGCTTCAAAGGGAACTGGGCTTTGCAGTATGATTGCGTTTGCCTCGTTGTTTGAAAGGTTTACGAATGGGGAGCGCAGTACTTGTGCGTATGCGAGGGAGTCTGTTTTGTAGGCGCAGATTCTCATGAAGGAGAATATGTCGTTTGCAGGGCCGTCGTTAAAGAATCCTGTTACAACTTCTGTGTTGTATGGGATTCCGTAGTTTAGGAAGGTTCTTTCGTATAGGGGCTGGAGGGCATAGGTTTTAAAAAGAACCGTAATGTCTGAGGCCTTGTACTTTGCCTTTCCGCTCTGGTCTGACGATGTAAGTTCCAGGATTTTTTTTGCAACCCAGGCGGCTTCCGCTTCTTCTCCGGTAAGGCTTCCTTTTTCTTCTTCCTGATCTTTTGCGTATACGGCAAAATGGATTCTTGGCGCCAGGTTTACGGCTTCTTCTTTTTTGTGTTCGGGAATGTCCACTTTGCGGTAGACTGCTTCGTAATCGGGAACTTCTTCTTGGGGAAAGCTTGTGGTGTAAAAGACGGATGGAAATTGCTGCTGGGCTTCTGTTCCGCTTCTTGCGCTGCTACTTGCGTCGCTTCTTGCGTCGCTACGTGCGCCGCTACGTGCGCCATCTGCAGAATAAGGTTCGCCTCCGAATATTGTGTTGAAGGCTGTAATCAGTGCCGGGTGTGAGCGGTAGTTTGTCTTTAGCTCCATGTTTCCTTGGCTAAAGTCTTTTGAAAGTCCGCGGAAAACTGTAACGTCTGCATCCCTAAAGCGGTAGATGCTCTGCTTTTCGTCTCCTACAAAAAAGAGCTTGTCTTTTTCCAGTTCTTCTACGGAAGGCACTCCCTTTTCTTTGCGTTCAGTTTTTTCTGCAAGCATGAAGAGCAGGTCTCTTTGCAGGGAGTTGTTGTCTTGGAATTCGTCTATCATTATTGCCTTGTACTTTTTCTTTTCTGCAAGGCGGATTTCCGGGTGGTCGCGGAGGATGCATGTTGCAAGGGAAGCAATGTCTTTGAAAGTTAGTATTCCCTGTGTGCGCTTTATCCTGTTTATTGCTTCCTGGAATTCTTTTAGCAGGGGGACTGTTGCCCCGATTATTTTTCCTCCGGCTACATAGTTTGCAAGGGGGTAGAGGTCTGCAACTGCTTGCCTTACTCCCCTAAGCAAGTCTTTTATCTCGTTCAATTCTGGAGATGATTTTCCGCGCGGAAGGTCAACATCTGCAAGTGGTTGTACGGATGCAATGAAATTTTTGCATGCTTCCACATTCGCTTCTTCAAAGTCTTGGGCTGATATTTGTGGTATTTCCTGCAAGTCCAGGCCATTTGCAACATCCAAAACTTTTTGCATGGAAGCGGTAATGTTTCCCGGATAGTTTTGCAGGGCGGATGTTGTGTCGTATACGGTTTGCAAGAGTCTTTTTCCTGTGGATTTCCAAGCTGAGCAGATTTCATCTTTTTGCCTTTCTATTGCCTTGTCAAAATCTATTGGTTCTGCAACGGTTGAATTTTCCAGTATGGGCTTAACAAAAAGTCCGCTTGCAATTTCTGCAAAATTTTTTGTCTGTACCAAAGCCTTTATTGCAAAGTTGTCGCGGTGCTTTAGAATGAATGGCAGGGCAAGGTCTTCTGCTTTTTTGTAGATGGCATCTTTGTCTTCCGTAAAGTCTGGTGCAATTCCGTAAAAGCGGGAGCCTAGTTTTGCAACGTATGCACAGTAGCTGTCCAGAGTTTTTATGTTTGCCTTGTAAAAGTCGGCAGTGCTTTGCGGGGACTTTTCCTTTAGCGTTGAATAGATGCGCGAATACATTTCGACTGTCGCTTTTTTTGTGAATGTGAGCGTTAAAATTTCGTCTACATTGTAGTGCTTTTCCAATACCAGGTGGGCAAACCTTGCGGAGAGGACGCTTGTTTTTCCGGAGCCTGCACCTGCGCTTACTACAGAATTTAATTCTGCCCCGACGGCTTTTTTCTGCGAAATGTCTAATTCTCTTGCCATGTTATTCTGCTCCTGCTACTGTAAATGTTCTGCGGCAAACTGACTTGTATGCGCAAGACCTGCAAGTTTCGGCTTCAATGTCAAAATCTTTTATGCTAAAGTCCAGGTTCTTTATGCGCCCACAAAAGTCGTTGATGAGGGAATCCACTTTTTCCATGGTTGGCAGAAAGTCTATTTCTTCCTTGCAGAAAAGGCTTCCCGTTACTCCTCGCACCTTGTAGTCCTTGATGCTAAAGAATACGCAGTTTTCTACATTCTTTGGATTTTCCGCCTTGGAAAGAAGGTTCAGGTAAACCGGCATCTGGAAGTCTGGAACCTTGACGTCTTCTGAAAAATAAAAAGTTTCTTTGGGAATTGAATTGTCCGAACTTTTAAAATCCACCAGTATGAATTCCGCCTGGTCTTCGTTTTTTAAAAGGCAGTCTATTTTTCCGGTGCAAATATATTGGGGATCTTTGTTTGTGTAGGAATACTTTGCTTCAGATTCCACTACTTTGCATCCTTCAAAGCTTTTGCAGAATGAGCTTACGGTAGAAGTCATTACTTGGGTTAAGGCATCCTTTGTGGTTAGCATGAGCTGCTTGGCTAAGGGGCTTGCCTTAAAGCCTTCTATTGCATCTTTTATGCTTTCGTCAAGAATTGCCTTGTATTCATCGCTTAGCATTCCATCCGGGGCTGTTAGCGGCAGGTCATTTTTTGCGAGTGCCTTGCAGAAGAGCTCAAGGATTTTGTGGTAGAGGTCTCCCATTGCAAAGTAGTCCATTAGTTCTGCTTCGTTGTTTTTTTCTTTGAGGGACATGACACTGTCAAACAAAAACCTTCGCGGACATTCATAGAATTTTCTTAGCATTGTTGCTGAAATTTGAAGGGGGCCCTGCTTGCAGTATTTTGATTGGAATATTTCTTTTAGCCTTTCGCTTGAAATTCCCTTGGGAAGGGTTGCCTCTTTTTCTGACTCTTCTTCGCATTGGTTTTCTTCCCATGAGCAGAAGCCTTCTTTTTCTACGGAAGTGATTTGCGGCGGGAAGGTGGAATTTTCTTTTTGCAGCATCCAGTTTTTTTCCGCAGTGTAAAAGTCGCTATCTTCAGCTATGTCTGGCGGGGTGTAATTTTTTTCTGACGGAATGTGGTTTGCTTCCTTAAAGAATGCATGGCTTATTCCGTAACCGCTGAATGTTTTTGATGCGGCGGAAAAATATGATTCCTGGCCTGCGCAAAGATGGTAGAGGGTTATAAAAAGGTTGGAGACATTTGGGTCTTCCTTAAAGCCAAGGGCCTGTCTTTTTACGTCGTTCAAGAATCCCAGCTGCTTGTAGGTAATTCCAAGTGAGCTTTGGCTTGCGTCTATTACCAGTTGGACTTCAAACGGTGCTGCTGCGGAAAGTCTGTAGGGTAAAATCTGGACGCCTAGTTCCTGTGTCTGCTCTACATACATTTTGTCCTTGATATAGTCCGTAAAGAATGAATAGGGGGCGCTTACCGTGCAGTCTGGGTATTCCTCTTCCAGGTCAATCAGTGATGAAAGTTCCGAGATGCAGCGGCTCATGATAAAATCTGAAAAGACGGGGCAGACGCTCATGTCAAAGAAGTCGTTTCTTAGGATAAAGTATTGGGTGCGTATGTTTTTAAATGACGTGGCATTTGAAAGGTTTGTGATGTCCTGCTTTAGCTTTTTGTAAAAATTGAAAAGTCTTTCTTCCTTGCCCGACATCTTGAATGCTTCTTCCCAAACGTCGGTTTTTTTGCCCTTGTATTCATACGAGCAGAGGCAGTTATTTTCCTGGCCGAATACAATCAGCTGTTCGTTAAGGTCTTTTTCTTTCCATGGAAGTTCGTTGTTCAGAAGCAGGGTTTTTAGGGATTCAAAGCTAAAGTTGCTTTGCGCACATTCCGCTGCCTGTAGGAAGAAATTTCCAGCTCCGCTTTGTGTAAGCGGTTTTCCGTTCCTTAGCACACATGGAATCATGTAAAGGGAAAGTTCCCTCTCTATGTATGGCTCGTAAGTTTCCATGTCCGGGACAGAGATTGCAATCTTGTTCCATGGAATGTTTTTTTCTTGGTGAATTTTACGCAGGTAGATTGCCATGTTCCTTAGTTCCTCGCGCGAGTTTGCAAAGAAGTGGCAAATTGGTTTTTCTTCCTCTTCTATTTTGGGAACCTCGATTATTTCTATGTTGCTTCCGGACTCAAGGATTTCTTTGTATTCGCTCCAGTCCATGAGTATTTCAGGAAAGAAGATGAAGTATTTGTTTCCGTCGTCCCTTAGTGGCGGCATTTCCCAGGCTGGTTCAAAAAGCTTTCTTTGGTCAAGGAATTCTTTGTAAAGGCTGTAGAGCTTGTCCAGGTCTTTGTCTTCTTCGTCTTTTTCAAGAGTTGATTTTTCTGACCGCTTTTTCCACTGGGCAAGGCTTGGCAAAAGGGAAGAAATCCATGCGGCAAAATTTGAAGCTGAGTCTGCGTATTCGGTGGGAATCAGGTTGGAAAAGAAATGCTCCTTTGCATTCCTTTCTATTAGCATGTGCACAAAAATCTTTCGCAGGGTTGCAGGAATTGCACTCTTGTCCTGGGTAACGCCTCTTACGGAAGTGCTTTTGAATTCATCCCATGCTATGAACCTTTGCGTTGCCACTGCCTTTGTACTTCCTATGGAAATGGCTTTGTCTGCCCAAAGTTCGCAGGCCGTCTGTGTTGGGAAAACAAATACGCATTTGTTGTCTGCCACGTGTTCCCTTAAAATGTCTTCTACTGTTTTGCCCTTCATTTTTCCACCTGTCCAACTCTTGTTGAAAATATTATCTTAAGAAAATCTTCTGCCGTGTCCGCAAGGATTTTTGCTCCGTTTTGAATAAGGAAGCTTTTTGGTCTGAATCCCCATGTTACGCTTATGCAGGGAATGCATGCGTTTGCAGCGGTCTGAATGTCCACGTCACTGTCTCCTGCATAAAGGGTTTCTTCTTTTGAAACGCCAAGCTTTTCCATTACGGTAAAAACTGAATCTGGGAAGGGTTTTCTTCTTATTCCTTCTTTTTCGTTTTCGCCTATTGCCTCTTGGATTGTGCCGCTAAAAAAAAGTTTTGTCAGTTCCTTTACCTGGGCGTCCGGCTTGTTTGAGACGATTCCGCATTTTATTCCTTCCGCATTTAGCTTTTTTAAAAGCTCTGGTATGCCGGGGTAAGGTTTTGTCTTATTGTTCCAATTGTGGGCATAGCTTTCCCTTAGGCATGAAAGTACCTCTTCGTATTGCGGGTTGCTTTTGCCGCCGGGAAGGGCCCTCGCGGCTAGCATTCCAAGTCCGTTGCCTACAAAGTTCCTAACTTCGTCAACAGTGCGCTCGGGGTAGCCGAATGTGCGGAGTGCGGTATTGCAGCTTTCCGCCAAATCCAGAAGGGTGTCCAGTAGCGTTCCGTCCAAATCAAAAATGACAGCTTTTATTTTCATTTTATAAGTGCCTCTTTATTGTGCTTGCCAAAAAGCAGAGTGCAAATATGACTGTGTTTACAATAACGATTGTGGCTCCTGATGCGCTTCCTATGTAGTAGGAAAGAATCAGTCCCAGTATTCCGCTTGCAAAGGAAATGACGATTGATGAGCAAAGGTATTGCCTGCTCGTCCTGCTTAGAAGACGACTTGCCGCCGCTGGAAGAACAAGCAGGCTGTTTATTACAAGAAGCCCTGTCCACCTTATGCTTAGCGTTACCGTTGCAGCCGTAACAAGGGCGAATATTTGTTCAATCCAGAAGGTTCGGATTCCGCGGCTCTTTGCAAAGGTAAGGTGCAGGTTTGTGATTAGCATTTTGTTGTAGAAAAAAATCCATACCAAAAGGAGCGCCAGGGTTGCAAGCAAAAGAAGCGCTATTTCTCCGGGGCGTATGCTTAGTATGTCGCCTACAAGGTAGCGCTGGTACTTTCCAAAGTTTCCGCTTGAACTTAAGAGGACTATACCCAGTGCCACTGATGCAGAAGAAAAGACTCCTATTATTGTGTCCGCAGAAGCCTTGCCCTTTAGCTTTACGCTTATGATTGTAAAACCAAGAATGAGGGAAAATCCAACCATTGCTACGGTTGGCTCACGGATCCCAAGAATTACTCCAAGCGCTATTCCGGTAAGGGATGAATGTCCTATTGCATCGGAAAAGAAAGACATCTTGTTGGAAACAACGGCTGTTCCCAGGGTTCCAAAGAGGGGACAGACAACTATGATTGCTAGCAGGGCATTTTTCATAAACTCTGTGGATGCCCATTCAAAGGGGAGAATTAGGTTCATTAAAGAATAAATGCTTTCCATTTATATTTCCTCTTGCAAGTCGAACCTGCCGAACACCTGGATAAATTCCTTGCTGGAATAAATCTCTTTTACAGTGCCGGAAACCGCGCTGCTGTTATTTATAAAGACAATCCTGTCTGCATACTTTGCCACAAGGTCAAGGTCATGCGTTATTAGAAGAATCGTAATGTCATAGTCCCGCCTTAGCGAAGAAACCAGGTCGTAGAAGTCCTTGAGTCCGGTTCTGTCAACTCCGCTAACAGGTTCGTCCAAAAGAAGAATGTCAGGTACTGGGGTTATTGCAAGTGAAAGCATAACCCTCTGTATCTCGCCGCCCGAAAGATCGCAAACCCTTTTGTCTGCAAGAAAGTGGGCGTTTGTCATGCGGAGAATGTCGTAGGCTTTTTGCTTGTCTGCTTTTGAATGGGGGAGCCATACCGGTTTTTTTGAGACGCAGGAAAGAACCAAGTCTTCCACGCTTACAGGGCTTGCCTCGTCCACAGCCAGTGACTGGGGAACATAGCCAAAGCGCGGTTTTGATGCGGAAAAGAATCTTGATTTTCGTGCGCTTTCAAAAGTTACGGTGCCTGTATGTGGAATTACGTCCAGCAGCGCCTTCATAAAGGTTGACTTTCCGGCTCCGTTTCGTCCGACGATTGCGGTAAGTTCTCCACAGTGCAGGTGAAGGTTTACGTCGCGGAGGATTTCTTCCCTGCCGGCAACAACTCCCAGGTGTTCAATGCGAGTACAGCATACGTGTTTTTTTCCTAAAATACAGGCCATGGATTCTAGTATAGCGCAATAAGCGATAATGTACAATTGCGCTAGCCTTCTTTGAAAATTTCTGGGGCGGTAGTTTTTTGGACGATGTCTTGCTTGCTCTACCACTTGTCTTATGGCTAACTCGACATTTATGCCTATGCGTCACCGCCCTTCCGGGGTTCCCTAACGGTCATTGCCACTGCGTGGCAACGCTGCGGGGTGCAAGCACCCACTTGCGCCCCTCCACGGCGGCGTAGGTTGCTTTAGAATGGTTAAAAAGCGAGTTGTTTTACCTACCAGCGTTTCCTGAGTCCAATTTCTCCAGAACTTTATCCAGATGGGCTCCCATCTTTTCTGCCGCATCTTCCGGTGCTATACTGTATTCCTTAACTAATGTTATTGCATCTTCAATGGCTTTTTGTTGCATCCCTTTCTCCATCCCGTCCT
>DFJV01000093.1 GCA_002373205.1 Treponema sp. UBA3662 | reverse complement strand
CCATTCCAGTGCTTTCTTAACATTTCTTTGTATTACAATTATTGAAAATAGGCATTTGCCTTCTACACCTATTGGGTATAAGGGATATGGTAGCGAATTAATGTTGTCGCATAACAAAAAAACTCCCTCCGGGTGCGGAAGGAGCTTTTTGTTTAGCGGATAAGGTTTTCCTTTGTGCTTATTTTGCGGGGAAAATCTTTTTGAAGTCTACGAGTACAAGTTCGCTGTCGCGGGCACTGTCTATGTCTGTAAGCTTATTCAGCTTGCGGTAGAAGTCAATGAGAGGCTCTGTCTGCTTGCGGTAAACTTCAAGGCGGTTTGTGATGGATTCAAGCTTGTCGTCGTCGCGGGTGTAAAGCTCTCCACCACATTCATCGCACTTTCCTTCTACCTTTGGCGGATGGAATTTTACGTTGTAGTTGTGACCGCATGCCTTGCATACGCGGCGGTTTGAAAGGCGGGCAATAATCAGGTCGTTGTTAACTTCAAAGTTTACAACCTGAACGTCTCCCTTAAGCTTTTCAAACATTTCTGCCTGGGGGATTGTGCGGGGGAAGCCGTCAAGAATAAAGCCCTTCTTGCAGTCGTCTTCCTTTAGCCTGTCCTCTACGAGTGCGCATGTGATGTCGTCGCTAACAAGTCCACCTGCGTCTATGATTGACTTGACCTTCTTGCCAAGTTCAGTCTGGTTCTTAATTGCAGCGCGGAAGATGTCCCCTGTGGAAATGTGGGGTATGCCGTATTCCTTTGCAACCTGAGCTGCCAAAGTTCCCTTTCCGGCTCCTGGAGGTCCTAAAAAGATAAAATTCATTGTAATCTCCTGAATAAAAAGTTGAATATATTTTACAATGAATTCTGTAAATTTGCAAGGTGAGTAGAAGATAAGCGTAATTACTGTTTTTTTTACACAAAATGTGTCGCTATACGGCACTTATAGATTGCCATGTCGAGTACGGCAATGACACATTTTTTTTGTACTTGATAAAAAATATAGAGCCCATGGATGGGCGGCTTAGCAACCCGGAGATTTTCACAGAAAATCTCCGATCCCTAAAAAAATCCATGGAGGGATTTTTTTAGGGCAATAAACCTACGCCGCCGTGGAGGGGCGCGTTAGCGTTGCTGATGGCGCAGGTCCCTGAGCTTAGTCGAAGGGCCGGAGCCAGCAGCAATGGAGGGGGCTCCCGGAACCCCGGTTCTCGCAACGAAGTTTCAAGCGAAGGGCGGTGACGAAAGGCATGGGCGGTCGTATAAGAGTGGAAATAAAATGGTAGAGCAAACAAAGGTTACCGTCCAGAAAATCACAATCCAAAAAAATTAATATTCCCTAAGGTGCTTTTTTCTGCGTTCCAAAAAATATTTTTCGTTTGCAAAAGGTTTGGAAACGGCCTGCTTAAAATTTGGGTCTTCTTCCAGCTGTTTGATTGTGTAGATTTTTGAGGCGGGGTAGCTTTTGTTAGAGACTTGCACCTTGTAGTAGTTGGCGGCGATGCGGGTAGAGAAGGGGTAGTATTTTGAAAGGTGCACGGCAAAATAATAGCTGTCTTTCCTGACCATGTATATGTAAAAGACCGGGCGGGTGGTTGGTACGTACTGGGGGTCGTAGAGTTGGTCTACTTTGCGGACCAGGCCTTTTTCTATTTCTGCAAAGAAGTCTTTTGCGCTTACCAAGTCGTGGGGATTGGGGTTTGTGTCTTCTGAGAATTCTTTTTGGATTCCGTTAAAGATAAGGGTGTAGGTTTCTTTTTCGGAGCCGTTTTGAAGGGGGTAGTGGCCTGTTTTTTCTTTGTATTCTTCGATTAAATTTCCGTAGTAGGCAAGGTGCTTTAGCCTTTCAATGTCGCAGTCGTCTTGAAGCTTTTTTTCTATTCCGATAAGTTCCGGGTATGCGTTTTTTAGGTAGTCAATTTCTTCTTCTGATTTTTCCGGGCTCTGGATTTTTTCTTCCACAAGCTGGGCTATTGCTTCTGTTGCGGGATTTTTTCTGCTGAAGGAAAGTTCCATCTTGGAGATTCGGTTTGGCCATTCAAGAATTACCGAGTTGCCTTTTCTGTAGCCGTTTTCGCAGTTGTGGGTTCCAAAGCTTAGCCTTGTTCCGTCAAAGGTCATTTGAATCTTTTCGCCTTGGACATAGAATTTTACGCTTGTTCCCATTACGCTGGAGAATAGTTCTTCTGCAAGTTGCAGGCTTGCTTGTTCGGATGTTAGAAGGTCGTAGCTTCCGTTTACGCTTTTGCCTTCTTTAAAGAGCGATTCTTCTGCGGAGAAGAAATTTTTTATTTGGAATTTTTCTTCTGCATATTTTGCGCTTTTGATTTTTGTCTTTAGGGATTCAACGTCTTTTTGCAGGTTGCCGCATTCCTTTTTGTGCTGGATGTTGTATTCCCTTATGTTGGCGTAGGAGCTTGCGGGGTAATAGGCTATGTATGTTTCTTCCGCTGCAAAGTTCAGTGCCTGTGAAAATATTTTGCATGCAAATAATATGGAAAGGAAAACTGTTGCCATTGATTTTTTCATTTGCTTTTCTCCGCTGGAATTTTATGCTTGCACTGGCAGTTCGCATATGATGAATGCGTTTCTTATGTGCCAGGCAAAGGCCGTCTTTTTTGAGATTGATTCAAGCAGCTTTGCAACCTGCCTTACGCTTTCCTGGCCAAGCTCTGCAAGAAGGAATGAGCCGTATTCGGAATTTTCTGTGTCGAACCACCTCTCTATTTCTTTTTGCGAGATGGTGCGCATTTCTTCTAATGTCTGCTCTCTTAGCGTAACTTGAAGTCCTTCTTTTTGCAGGGAACTTTTTATGTCTTCTGCGTTCCATGCAAAGAGAGGGTTTGAGCTGTTTGCAAAGAATTTTTTTTCTGCCTCTTCCATTTCTTTTAGGACGGGTTTGATTGCTTCTATGAATTCATCCGTGTATTCACCAGCGCAGACTTTTCTTTTTTCGCCGTCGTTGATTGTACCAAGAATTAGCGAAGATATGTGCTGGCCGCAGGAGGGGATTCTTTGCGAGATGATTATCCTTGCCTCTTTGGAAAGGAGAGGCTCTTCGTCCTTGTTTACAGGGGAGCTTGTTTCTCCAAAGGCAATGTCCCTTCCTGTTTTTTCTTTGCCAAAGAACATGTCTTTTATTTGCCGGGCAAATTCATATATGTCTTTTGCTGAGGAAAAAATGTCTCGGAAAAATAGCCTGTCAAAAATTGTGTCGCCAAAGCTTTTTGCGGCAAGGGCATAGTCCTTTGCATTTTGTGCAAGGTAAAGGCTTGGCTTGTCCAGGTCTCCAAGTGTGGATGCGTATTGGCTTAGTATGTCTATTCCGCCTTGTGTGCGGCATGTTCCGCAGGTAAGTCCTTCGGGGGTTAGCCTCATTATGTGGAAGAGGAGTAGTGCGTCGTCTGCGTTAAAGACTAGCGTCCTGTGGTGCCTTCTTAGTTCTGCCGCCTGAATCATTGTGTCGCGTATAAGGGTGAGGGTTTGCGCCCTGTTTGATTCAAGCCTTCTTCTCCAGCTTTTTTCCGCATTGTCCAGTGCCGAGGATCTTTTTTTGTCCGGCGGGGAAAATGTAAGGTTTTCTTCTGTTTTTTTTAGGCCGTGCAAGTGCCCGCTTTTTTGCCACCAGCTTTCTTCGGGATTTTCTGCAAGCCCTGCACTTGGGTCGCTCGACTGTGAATCTGTAAGAAGAGATGCTATCTGAAGCTCACGCCTTGAAAGAACCTCTTCGCGTATTTTCTTTTCGTAGCCCTGGGTTGTCGGCGTGTAGAATACCTTTCCCATTAGCGCGTCCGGCAGGTATTGCTGGGCAACCCAGTGGTCGCGGTATGCGTGGGGGTAAAGGTAGCCTGCTCCGTGGCCGAAACCTTCTGCATCTCGGCTTGCGTCCCTAAGGTGGTTGGGTACGTCTGCGTCTTCTTTTTCCACTGATGCAAGTGCGTCAAAAAATGCCATGGATGAATTTGATTTTGGTGCGGTGGAAAGATAGAGGGCGGCGTGTGCCAAGAAGTATCTTCCTTCCGGCATTCCAACTCTGTCGAATGAGGCGGCACAACTTTGCACTACGGCTATTGCGTATGGGTCTGCAAGGCCCGTGTCTTCGCATGCGCTGATTAGCATTCTGCGGAAGATAAAGTCTGGATCTTCGCCAGCCTTTACCATGCGGGCAAGCCAGTAACAGGCTGCATCCGGGTCGCGTCCCCTAAGGCTTTTTATGAAGGCAGAAATTATGTCGTAGTGGTAGTCTCCGTCCCTGTCGTAAAGCACAACCTTCTTTTGAATTGATTCCTCCGCACATTCACGGCTTATGTAGATTGTGCTTCCCCATGCCGGCTTTGGAACATTTGCGTTGGGGTCCCATTCAGGCGGGGTTGTCTCTACCGCAAGCTCCAGTGCGTTCAAAAGGCTTCTTGCGTCTCCGTTTGCGGTTTCGACCAAGTGCTCTAGGGCTCCTTCTTCAAACTGAACCTTGTAGTGGCCGTAGCCTCTTTCTGTGTCTTCAAGTGCTTGCTTTGCGGCGTTTAAAAGGTCTGCCTTTGTTAGCGGTTTTAGCTGGAAGACGCGGCTTCTGCTTACAAGTGCCTTGTTTACTTCAAAGAAGGGGTTTTCTGTTGTTGCGCCTATTAGGATGATTGTGCCGTTTTCAACCCAGGGTAAAAGTGCATCCTGTTGGCTTTTGTTCCAGCGGTGCACTTCGTCTACAAAGAGGATTGTCTTTTTGCTGTAGAGCTTTCGCTGTTCCTCTGCTTCTGCAATGGCCTTTCTTATGTCTGCCACTCCGGTAAGGACAGCATTGAGCGTGATAAAGTTTGACTTTGTGTGGTTTGCTATTACGCGGGCAAGGGTTGTCTTTCCAGAACCAGGCGGCCCGTAGAAAATTACGGACGTAAGCTGGTCGGCTGCAATGGCCCTTCTTAGCAAACGTCCTTTTCCTACGATATGGTCTTGGCCAATGTATTCGTCAAGGGTGCGAGGCCTCATTCTGGCTGCAAGCGGTTCATGCTGAATTTGGGGTGCGCCGAAAAGTTCATCCATATTTACACCATTTACATCGCTTGCGCTTTTCTTTTAGTTGCCGTCGGAGCTGCTGGAATCCGTACCGTCACGGTTCCAGGTGTTGCGCTCCCTGTAGTATGCGTAGAGACCAACTTCGTCAAATGAAATTGATGAATTTTTTACGGAGCCGTATATTGTCTGGTAGGCATATTCGTCTGTGTAGCCTTCCGGCTGTGTGTTGTCCAGAACGTATGTTGTGAATACACGGCCGGTTAGGATGGAAAGCGCGTTGTTTTCGCTCCTAAAGTCCGCTGTTCCGCCTGTTATGTTACCGGAAGAATTGATTGGCACACGCTTGATTCCTGTTGCTGTTCCCAGAAGAAGGTGGTCTGCCGTTACGCTGATTGAAAAAATCTGCCCGCAGTCAAGGTCGCGTGAACTTCCGCTTGCGTCTGGGTCAGTTCCCCAGTAGATGGAGTCATCGCCGCTTTTGCCCCAGTAGTACATGGAGCCTTTCTTTGCAAGGGCATAGAATGTGGAGAATTTATCTCCTGCAGCCTTGCAGTATTTTGTGTTTGCGCTTTCTACAGTTGCGCTTGTACCCGAAAGACTGAATGTTTTTCCTGTTTCGCTTGAATCGTCATAGAAGCCAAAGTAGGCATTGCGCCCGCTCGCGGAGATTGTGCCGCCTGATGAATAGCTCTGCTCCTGGTTGTCAAAGAGCACAAGCTCATCGTCTTCGTCTATGTCGTTAAGGTTTACGCCCGGAACCGATACCCTGTTCCATGTCTCTCCGTTGGAGGAGCAATATATTGCAGCCCTGTAGGGAAGGTTTTCTCCCTCTGATTCGTCTGCCTCCCATTCAACTGCAAGGGCATAGATGTAGCTTGGGTCGGAAGCAAGGAAGGTGATTGTTCCGTCTGTAAAGCTGGTGGAAACTTCGCGCCACTGCTTGTTCTGTCCGCCGCCTTCGTAAGATGCAAGGGCAGGCTTTCTGTATATCATGTTGTTGCAGCAGTAGATGTAGTTTTTGAAGGGCACGATTGAACGGATGTCTCCACGGATGCCGTTTGTCTCCAGCTCTACTTCGTTGGATATCATTTCGTAGATAGGGTCATGGCAAGAGGTAAGGAGGGCTGTTGCCCAGAGAGTTGCTATTGTAAGAATTGCTGGTAATATTTTTTTCATCTTTTTTCCCTTAAGTTAGAAGAAGTAGCGTGCTGTTATACCGGCATTGAAGAACTGCATCCAGATGTTTTTTTCTCCGGTTCCCCAGAATTTGCAGAACTGGGGCATAAAATTGTAGGAAGCATCCAGACCCAAGGACCAGCTGTCCGCTATCCTGTAGTGAATGCCCGCTTCCGGCCTAATAAGGAGGCCCGGCCAGTATGTGTTGTTGTTGTAAGTTTCCCATGCGCAGCCAATGCCCAGCGTAAGTGGGAATTCAAATTTTCCCAGGGTAGGGTGGTAGCTTGCGGTTATTACAATAGGAATATAATTGAAGATATTGTCTCCAATCGTTGTGTTGAAGCCGAATATTACGTCTGCTCCGGCAGAAATTTCCGGCGTAATAAAGACGTGGTAGCCAAGCATTCCAAGACCGCCAATTTTCATGTGGCCGTCGTCAAAGGGGTTGAGCGGGCGCATTGGAATGGAAAAATCAAGGCCTACCTTAAGGAACTGGTCGCCTTCATGGTTGTAAGCGGTGCTGTCGTAGCGTACAATTTTTTCTTTTTCGTGCTTTTCCTGAAGCTTCTGGTCATCTTCGTAGACATCCTGTGCATGGAGTGCAAGCGGAGAAAAGAATGCGATGGATGCCATCAGGCTAAGTATGGGTAAAATACGTTTCATAAATCCTCAAGTCTAGTAATTATCAAAAAAATATGTATAATAATAGCGAATTTGCCTTTCAAATTCAACACTTATAAAAAAAATGATGAGGTGCAAGGTTACATGAGCGCAGAGATTATTGACGGAAAAAAAATAGCAAGTGAAGTAAAGGCGGATGTGGCCGCAAAAGTGGCAGCCCTAAAGGAAAAGGGAGTTACCCCCTGTCTGGCAGTTATCCTTGTGGGCGACAACCCTGCAAGCGTAAGCTATGTTACCGGAAAGCGCAAGGCTTTGGCAGAGGCCGGAATGGCTGACCGCAGCATGGTCCTTCCAGAGACGACCAGTGAAGAAGAGCTTTTGGCACTTATAGAAAAGCTTAACAATGACCCTTCCGTACACGGAATCCTAGTCCAGCTGCCCCTTCCCAAGCACATAAACGAGCAGAAGGTTACGGACGCAATCTCCCCGCTAAAGGACGTAGACGGCTTCCACCCGGTAAGCGTAGGCAACATGCTCATAGGCTCAAAGGGATTCTTGCCCTGCACCCCCCACGGAATATGCGTAATGCTTAAAAAGATGGGCGTAAAGACGGACGGTGCCCATGCCGTTGTAGTTGGCCGCAGTAATATAGTAGGAAAACCGCTAGCCGTTCTTTTGACCCGCCGCGAATACAACTGCACTGTTACAATTTGCCACACAGGAACAAAAGACCTTGCTTCCTTTACAAAACAGGCAGACATACTCATCGTTTGCACAGGCCGCGTTAACACCGTAACAGCCGACATGGTAAAGAGCGGTGCCGTAGTAATTGACGTTGGCGTTAACCGCATCCCCGACGCAAGCAAAAAGTCTGGCTTCCGGCTTGCAGGCGACACGGACTTTGAGGGCGTAAAGGAAGTTGCCTCCATGATAACACCTGTCCCCGGCGGAGTAGGCCCCATGACCATAGCAATGCTCATCTACAACACACTGGAAAGCGCAGAACGCTTTGCCTCCGGGCAGGCCTAAATTGGTAGACATACAAAACACCCCTGACACGCGTGAAATTCCCCTGCAAAAGGTTGGCGTAAAAGACCTGCGCTACCCGGTACAGGTCTTGGACAAGGAAAACGGCTTTCAGCAGACCACTGCAAAAGTGAACCTCTTTGTAAATTTGCCCCGCGCATACAAAGGCACCCACATGTCCCGCTTTATAGAAATCTTCCACAAGCACCGCTCAAACCTTGGCATGAAGCAGTTTTTGGTCATGCTGGAAGAAATAAGACAGTCCCTGGATGCCGAGCGCTCATTTGGCACAATGGAGTTTCCATTTTTTATGACAAAGACGGCCCCTGTAAGCCAGGCCCAAAGCATAATGAGTTACACTTGCACATACGAAGGAAGCGTATCAGAAGGAAAAAGCGACTTCCGCCTAAAGATTAGGGTTCCGGTTACAACGGTTTGCCCCTGTTCAAAAGCAATCAGCGACCGCGGTGCCCACAACCAGAGGGGAATCGTTACGGTTACCCTGCAAAATTCAAGCCTCTTCTGGGTGGAAGACGTAATACAATCTATAGAAGAAAGTGCCAGCAGCGGACTCTACAGCATACTAAAGCGGCCCGACGAAAAATTCGTTACCGAGCACGCCTACGACAACCCCCGTTTTGTGGAAGACGTAGTGCGCGAAGTTTTCCTTGCCCTCAAAAACTTTGGCAAGTGCGAAAAGCCCTTCAGCTACTTTAAGGTTGAATGCGAAAACTTTGAAAGCATCCACAACCACAACGCATACGCCTGCACTGAATTTTGTGAATAAATTTTCTCTTTTTGGAGCGCATTGCTCGGTGTACTGTGCCCGGCACTCCGTGTCCGGTCAAACTCCATGCAATTTTTACCCTCTGTAAAGCAAGTAGCGCCATGGAGGGCGCATCATTACTTTGCAGAGGAACTGGTAAGTTTTCGCAAGAAAACTCATGGGTAAAAATTGCATGGATACAATTTTTACCCGCTTTCCGGTGCTTGCCCGCCTAACGGCGCGCGGCCCGTCACTCCGTGCCGGTCGCCTTCGGCCACCTACAATCGGGGCTAGGCTTTATTTGCAAGTGCAGCAGAACAGCCGTCATCCCGGTAAAAAGCCAACCGTCATCCCGAACTTAGGCAATTATGTCATTCTCGGGCTTGACCCGGGAATCTTGTAAAAGCTGGCACTTTAGCTTACACAGACGCTGAGTCAAGCTCAGCATGACGAGATAGATGCTATCCCGAACACATCCAGTCCCTGCACCCGCAGCATCGAAGGGCGGTCCCTGAGGCTCTCGAAGGGTGGTCCCTGAGGCTCTCGAAGGGTGGTCCCTGAGGTTCTCGAAGGGGCATTCAAATTGTAGCGAAAAAAATTGAACAGCCGTCAACCCTGTAAAAAGCCAACCGTCATCCCTAACTTAGCAATTATGTCATTCCCGAACTTAGCAATTATGTCATTCTCGGGCTTGACCCGGGAATCTTTTACAAGCTGGCACTTTAGCTTACACAGATGCTGAGTCAAGCTCAGCATGACGAGGCGGCTGGCACTTTAGCTTATACAGATGCTGAGTCAAGCTCAGCATGACGAGATAGGTGCTATCCCGAACACACCCAGTCCCTGCACCCGCAGCATCGAAGGGCGGTCCCTGAGCTTAGTCGAAGGGTGGTCCCTGAGGTTCTC
>DFJV01000042.1 GCA_002373205.1 Treponema sp. UBA3662 | reverse complement strand
GGGTCATATTTTCTTTCTCCAAAAAAAACTAATTCGGGTTCCTTCAATAAGCTAAAAAACATTTCCTCCCGGCAGACAACTGCATTTTGTTTTATATTCTTTTTCATTAATGCAATATACTCAGAGCCATTTGTATATGCTTTAACAAAAGGCAAAGAACATTGAAATTGTAATGGGTAAAGATATTCAATCCAGCCTTGGTGCGTGAGCAATTCATCAAAAACATCTTTACTGATTAGCTTAAATTCAACAACAGAATCATCATAAAGTTTTACAGAATATTCTTTTTCCATTTTTTTCTCCCAAATATTCAGATTCATGAATTTCACGGATATTTATATATTCAATTTGTTCAAAAGAAATACACATCACTTTCTTATTTTTCGTTAATAAAGACAGGAAGGTATTCTTTTCTTCTTTATCAATCTCTGCAGATAATATGTATAACTCATTTTCAATAGCTCCTATATGAGCTTTCTTGAAACTTATTGAAATAGAAGTATAACCATTTTGTAAATCTCCATTTAATATAGTCAATGAAATCTTACCATTTGTTTCTTCAAGTTTTTGTATTTTTGCATCATGAAAATCTATTGTTACTAATACTCTTTCTAAAAATGACATTTCTGGTAAGAGTGAATTTAGTTTTCTCTGATAAGAATCATATCTTTCATCCATTTCTTCATCACTTAATGACCCGTTATAATAGGATTCATCAAAAAAAGACATCTTATTCTTGCGGTATTTTCCATCCATTTTTTAATAACCTATCCTTTTCTTTTCTGAAGGCATTAATTATTTTCTACACATAATTGGATTGTCATAAGAATCCAAATTACTATCCAACCAATCATTTTCTGTAGTTCGCAATGTATGAAAACGGATATCAACGTCTGAATCATGTAGCGACAAATATAAAACTAGTTTTCTGCGAAATTTAGTTTCTAATTCGTAACTTAATTTATCAACTAGATAAAAAATGTTAACATTTGAAAAAAAACTTTTTCCGTATCTTATTTCATTTATCGTAGCCTCATAGTTTATAAAGTCAAAAAAATTTTCTTTTATCCACAGTGACGAAATTGATGATTTCTGAATTTTTTTATCTTTATCATACAATAAACAGTCATTTTTTAGTATTGTATTTTCAACAATATCCTTTATGATTGAATCTGATTTTTTCTTGTTACTTAGTAATTTTCTTTTGCCCAATTCAGTTGCCATATTTTGATTCATAAAAATCATTTTTTACTCTCCTAATATTTTCATTACAAATTCTTGCAACAATCCACAGAAAATAATATACAAAGTACTGTGAAAAAAATGCAAGAACAAACAAGATTTGTCTTAAAGTCGCCTCCTCTGACAAAAACCCTGCAAATAAATAATATCAGTGTTACAAAAAAAACAAATAATATACAGCCAAACAATTTTAATAGAATCGTTAAAAGTCATAATCCACCTCTCTAATTTTGTGAAAAATCCTTGTCACTGTCATAATATTCCATAAACGACTTTAAAGTTTATAAATAGTAACACATAAAATAATGTGAAAACGAAAGTAAAAACTAAAAAACATTTTTTTTCATGTTTTTTCTTTTCAAATAAATTGCCTATTAATGATAACACAAAAGAAACCAAACAAATAATTATAACACATTTAGTATTATATTTTATTAAAAAGTCCTTGTGCAAAACAATCTGAACAATCAATAAAACATCAGCCAAAAAAAAGAAGATAATACCTGGTATCAATTTCGGGTTAAAATTATTGTTTTTAGTATTCATATTTCTCAATACACCTTTATGTATTCTTCCCAAGTTTCGGGGTATTTTTTCTTTATCAGTTTTTCTACATCAAGAGGAACGGGTTCCGCATAGGAAATGCACAATATAAAAGAAAGCAAATAAATCTTTTTAATCATAATTATCAATTTCCAAATCAATTTCTTTTACAAATTCAACGTTTTCATTTTGGATCAAAAGTTTGTTGCCGTCTACACTTTTATAAAGTGTCATATAAGGATCACTTAAAGTTATTATTCTGTAGATTTTTTTATTATTATATTCAACAACAGGCTCATTTAGTTTGTTGGATTTGAAATTTTTATCAAACCTTTCCTTTATATATGAGTAAACCACCATAGAACCTCTACTATTTTAAAGCACGACGGAAAAACGATTTTAACAGCCGGTAATGCTTTCCAAAATTTCCATGTCCTTGAAATTCATAAAAACTTCGGCACCGCCATCGTTAAAAACAATTGCATAGCGTCCATCATCCAGTTCATAATATTTTTCAACAGTTGAAAAACCTTCAATTTGCTTTTTCGTATGATTGTTAAAAAGTGTTGCAACCTTGTCTTCATTATACATCAACATATAGTGAAAACTGTCTGGGTCATATTTTCTTTCTCCAAAAAAAAACAATTCGTTTTCTTTTAAGAGATTAAAGAATGCTTCATTCCGACTGTAAACAGCATTTTCCTTTATATTTTTTTCTTTCAATGCAATAAACTCAGTACCATTTGTATATGCTTTGGTAAAAACAAGAGAGCATTCATAGGTAAAGGGGTCTGAATATTCAACCCAGCCTTGGTGCGTAAGCAATTCATCAAAAACATCTCTACTGATTAGCTTAAATTCAACAACAGAATCATCATAAAGTTTTACAGAATATTCTTTTTCCATTTTTTTCTCTCCATTGAACAAAGAATTAGGATGCACGGGAATAATGTTGATTTTGTATCTCAAAAACTCCATCTTTGTAGACAGAATCCGCTTGTATATGTTGAGGCCCATTTGAAAGATATGTTTTATATGAATTACCATTTACAAACACAGGCTTTTCCTTTAATTCCGGATTACTACAATCTGCAACAATTTTGATTGCAAAGTCAGATTCTTTAAAATCAAAGAACATTAATTCATATGAAAATTCATTTAATGATTCTTCATCAATTTTGCTTTTATCATAAAAATGATATTTCCCAATTCTGACTTCATCAATATCACCAATTCTTACTCCATTTTTTTTAATTAGTAAGGTTATTGTATCATCTTTAAGTATACAACTTTCTATCATGCATAATTTTTTTGGAGTTCAGTTAGTACAAATAATTGTACAAATAAAAATTGATATTACCAATAATCTTTTAAATTTTCCTGACACCATTTTACAGCCTCGTCTTTGGGGTTATGCAATACCCAGCTCTTTTTTTAATGCGTTTTGTGTTATTGCAGAAACATTCAGTTTTGCGATTGTTGCCATATCGTCCAACCATTGCGGAAGGGTAATGTTGCGCCGAACGCTCTTTGATTTTTCCCTTAACCTAAAAGCATTCAGGTCAACATCCACAAGGGAAGCAAAAGACTTTCCGGCATCAAAGAATGGACTTTCCTTCAGGTCGATTTCGTCGATTCTTTTTGCGGCCGGCATTTCAGAATCTTTCTTATCAAAAAGGGAATTGCAAATATAATCTTTTGCCATTGCAATAGCATCTGCAATATCCTTTCCTTCTGTCATTCCGTTTATGTCAGGGATATAAACAAGAATTGGATTTTTTTTATCGTTTGTCTCTGTGAAAATAGCTGGATAAATAGTGTTCATAGAATTACTCCTTAGAAAAGATTCTTGCCATCCTTTTGCAAAATAGTTTACAGGTTCTATTTCCTTACAATGGCTTTGGCAAGCAGTTATTTCGACTCAACAATGATTGTCCCTGATGTGAAAATAAGAGAAACCCAATCATATTCAAAAAACACAGTACACTTCTTTTTAATCAGATTTTCAAGTTGAATTTTTATATCTCTAAGTTGAGTTTTGTTTAAGGACAAAATTATTGAACCCTCATTTTTTATTGCTTCTAGAGAACTTGATAAATATAAATAAATCGTTGTGATACCTATGATGTTTATCTGAAACAAATTTGATAAATCTATTTTAACTATTTCTAAATTATTATTTTCAAATTCAATTATCTTGTTATATAATTCAGAATAATCTTTTTGGGAAGCACGTAGAAAAATTACAGGTGGTTTTTCACCATTTATGTGATCAACCGTTTCATAAAATATTTCAATCATATTTTACTCCATTGGAATGTCTTCCCACCGTGCCTTGCAAAAACAAAACCTGCTTTTTCAAGCCGCTTAACCAAATCCTTTCGTTTCATATTCTATTATACACACTGTATACACATTGTCAATGATGATTTTGCCGACGCTGGAAGCTTTTATGCAGCCCCAAAACACAAAAAAATAGAGATTTTAGGAATTAACTGTTGAAAAAAAAATCCGATAATAAAATGAATTGGGTGGGTAAATGGTCTATAAGTTTTTAAATAAGGAAAAAACTGCTTCTATTTTGGCGGCTTTTGCGCTTTTTTTAGTGGCAGCATTGTTTTCTATAGGTATACTCCTGGCATTTTTTGATTACGGAACGCTTTCTCCTGAGCAGCAGGGCTTTTTGTCTGCCCTGGGGCATGTTGTAGTAGGGGCATTTGGTCTTTCTTCCCTGCTTATACCGGTCTTCTTTTTTGTTTCCGGGGCATTTTGTCTTGACTACAGATGGTCTGTTCAGCGGGCAATGTGCCTTTTGGTAAGTTTTGTCCCATTTTTTACGATTGTTGGTGCCGAAAAGTGGATTCGCTCCGTTGTTGAAAACTACAGCGGGGCTTTTGCGGTTGTAGCGGTTGTTGGTATTACAGCCTTTGCATCTTTTATGGTCATTGCCGAATATCTGGTTACCCTGGTCTTTGCAAGTCTTTTGGAAGCAAAATATGCCAAGAACCATAAAAAGTACAAGGCCTATGCCCAGACAAAGGAAGCCCATGCCTATACCGGCCAGCCGTCGGTTGACCAGGGCCAGAAGGAGGCTGAGTATGACCAGATTGAACTTGACGACCAGTTTGAAGATCCCTCTGTAGCCCCTAGTTCCTATGGAAAGGGTTCGCAGAGGGCTTCAGTTGATGAATTCATAAGGAATTCCGCCAACAAGATACGCAATATTGCCCGCCTGGAAGACAGAAGCAAGCACCAGGAAGCTGCCCGCCATGCCTCTGATGAAGACGTTGACCTGGATGATTTTTTTGGTACCAGGAAAAAGAAGGAAGATGCCACTGTAGTCGGCGATGAAAGCGAAGAAGTAACTGAATTTGACGACGACATTGATGTTGCAGACAGCTATGAATACGATGATGCCGATTCTGTAGACCCGGATGACATTAATCCAGACGATTTTGAATATCCCGAAGAAGAGACAGGGGCAAAGGTAATCCGCGTTGATGATGCCGCTGCCGCCCAGACTGTTGAGGCATTTGCAGAGACTGTAGACCAGAATGCCCAGACCGTTAGCCAGAACAGCCAGCCTGCTGAACAGGAAAATCAAACTGCTTCTGCCAAAAAAGAAGACATTGAAAAGGACGGAGATTTTTATACCCCCTCAAAGGACGGCGGCAAACCGGAAAAGGTTTTTGTTAAGCGCGTAATTGTATCTGATGATGCAGGCATCCCCCTTTCTATAGAAGAATCTGTTGACAAGCTGGGGGAGGATGAGCCAATTGCAGGCAAGGCAGCCGAAGAAGCCTCTGCAGATGAAACAGGCTTTGATGACGAAGATGACCTTTTGGCAGAACTTGCAGAAACTGACGGACAGGAGCAGAATGGGCAGGATGAAGAGGAAGTCGTTGGTACAGGTTCCGAAGAAGAGGCAAAAGATGAAAGCGTTGGCGCAAGTTCCGAAGAAGCGGCAAAAGATGAAAGCACCTTCTTTGAATTTGACCCTTCCCTTGAAAAGAAAGGCACATTCATAAAAGAAGCCCGGGACGAGGAAGAGATAGTTCCCCAGCCCCACCAGACACAGGATGTTGTTCACAACCTTACCCCTTCGCGCAAAGGCCGTGCCCTGCTTTCTGCACTGGACGATGTCTTTGCCAAGATGGACGATGACGTAAGGGCACAGGTGGAAGAAGACGGAATCGTTACGGATGAAGATGGTCAGCCCGATGAGGAAGAGGAATCCGAACTTTCAAGTACAAGCAGCGGATTTGCAGAAGCAGAAGATTCATCTATTGCAAAAAACAACCGCCGTAACCTTGCTGCAGAGATAGATTCCGCGGAAAACGAAAGCGACATTGAAGATTTGGACAAGATGTTCGATGCTTCCCAGGATTCTGAATACTTTGACCAGAATCAGGATGATGAAGACGAAGATGATCTTTCCGATGAAGATGAATACGGTGACGATTCCCTAGAAGACATAGAAGATGATGCAGACAGGGAGACTTTTGTAGAAGAAGATGAAGCAAAAGAGAACCCTGTTTTTGCAAACAGCAGCCTTCCCACCGACCGTGCCATTGTTACCGATGAATACGGCAGCCGCCCAATAAGCATTCCCCAGCCAAAAAGGCACAAGGCAGGTCCCTACCTTATTCCCACGGATTTGCTTACTGCCTATGCGGACAATCCCTATTGGATTATAGACGAAGAGACCCAGGCCGCAGCACGCAATCTTGAAGGCACCCTTGATGAATTCAAGATAAAGGCAGAGGTAACGGGAATCCGTAAGGGCCCGGTTGTTACCATGTTTGAAATGCTTCCAGCTCCAGGCGTAAAGCTTAGCAAGATTGTTGCGCTGCAGGACAACATTGCATTGCGCCTTGCTGCAAGTTCAGTGCGTATTGTTGCCCCAATTCCAGGAAAGCGTGCGGTTGGCATAGAAGTTCCTAACAAGGAAAGGTCAATCGTTTCCTTCCGCGAATGTATAGAACAGGACCGTCCCGAATGGAAAAAGATGGCCGTGCCTGTAATCCTTGGCAAGGACATTCAGGGAGAAACCCAGATAATAGACCTTGTAAAAACACCCCACCTTCTTATTGCGGGTTCAACGGGGGCTGGAAAATCTGTTTGTGTAAACAGCATGATTCTTTCCATGCTTTACAAACGCGGGCCAAATGACGTAAAGATGATTCTCATTGACCCAAAAATCGTAGAGCTAAAGCTTTACAACGACATACCGCATTTGCTGACTCCTGTAATTACTGAACCAAAGAAGGCTTTGCAGGCTCTCCAGTATTGTCTTTGCGAAATGGAACGCCGCTACGAACTATTGAACGGCATGGAAGTGCGTGATATTTCCACCTACAACAAGAAAATTGCGGAAAGGCACATTGCTACGGAAAAGCTTCCTTATCTTATTGTCGTCATTGATGAATTTGCCGACTTGATGGCCACAACAGGCAAGCAGCTGGAAGCAGTAATTGCCCGTCTTGCCGCAATGAGCCGTGCCGTTGGAATCCACCTTGTTCTTGCTACCCAGCGTCCTTCAATCGATGTAATTACGGGGCTTATCAAGGCAAACATACCAAGCAGAATTGCATTCATGGTTGCAAGCAAAACAGACAGCCGCATTATCATAGACCAGGTTGGCGCAGAAAAGCTTCTTGGCAAGGGAGACATGCTCTATGCCAGTGCAACTGACCCCTTCCCCAAGCGCATTCAGGGAACTTTTGTTAGCGACCAGGAAGTTGAAAATGTTGTTGGAGCCGTAAAGGAATGGGGAGAGCCCGAATACATAGACGACGAAATCTTTGTTGATGACGACGATGAGGATGACGGACAGATGTCTCTGTTTGGCGAAGAGGGTGAAGATCCTCTTTACGAAAAGGCTTTGGACATAGTTGTTCAGGCTGGAAAAGCCAGTGCAAGCTACATTCAGCGCAGACTAAAAATTGGCTACAACAGAGCCGCCCGTCTTGTTGAGCAGATGGAAGAGAGAGGAATTGTTGGACCTGCAAACGGCAGCAAGCCCCGTGAAGTAATTCACATTCCGTAAGATTTGATTGTGGTTTTAAAAAAGTGAATGATAAAATAAACGTGGCTTATCGCTAAGCCAAAAAAAGGAGTTCTATTTTGAAAAAGCGACTTGTTTTTGCAGCGTTTTCTTTTTCTGCAATTTTCCTGATTATGGTTTCTTCTGTTTTTGCAGGCGGAAAAAAGGAGAAAGCTCAGCCGGAAGTAAACGCGAATGTTAACATCCCTGGTTCAGAGCCCCAGTCTGGTGAAAAGAAGCCGGAAGTTGTTCCCATTACAGTAATTCAAAATCCAAAGATAAAGAGCTCTTATGTAAAGGAAAGTCCCGGTGGAAGTCCCGTAAAATTCCACGAGGTTTGGGGCTATGTTATGCAGGATGAAGAGCAGAAGTTTGACCCCGCAACAATGCCGCTCACAGACCTTTGCTATTTTAGCGTTGACATAAACAGCTACGGTGAGGCATCTGCAATTCCCGACATCAAGAAGATAAAGAATTTTAAGGGAAGAAAGCACCTTGTCTTTACTTCTTGGGGACGTGCGCTTACCCACATGGTCTTGAACCCAGATTTTGGTTGCCGCAACAGGCTCTTGAATGTAATAGAAACCGCCGCAAAGGATTACGACGGAATTCAGATTGACTTTGAGAACGTTCCCTACCGCGACAGAAAGCACTACCAGACCTTCCTTAAAGACATAAGAAAAAGAATCGGTCAGGAAAAATGGCTTACGGTTGCCCTTGCAGCCCGCACAAAGGACATTGTAGACGACATTTATCCCTACAAGGAAATAGAGCCCCTCGTAGACCGCATCCTTGTTATGGCCTATGATGAACACTGGTCAACAAGCAAACCCGGCCCTGTTGCAAGTATTGAATGGTGTAGCCGCGTTGCAGACTACTGCGTAAAGACCCTTCCCAACAAAAAACTGATTATGGGGCTTCCCTTCTACGGACGCAGCTGGCAGGACACTTCCTACAGTAAGGCTTGGATTTTTAAGAGCGTTAACCGCATTCTTGGAGAAAAAAACATTACAAACATAGACCGCGATTCAGCAAACGGAATTCCTCATTTTGAATTTGACGCAACTGTTCACGTAACAGGCTACTTTGACGACACCTATTCGCTTGTTAAGAGGGCCCGCATGTACCAGGAAAAAGGCGTTACCCGCATAGGCTTCTGGAGAATCGGTCAGGAAGACCCGGACTTCTGGCCTTGGCTTGGCCTAAACTAAAATTATTGGGATAAAAATTAGACTTGTCCAAAAAGAGAGATTTTCTTTTGGGACAAGTCTTTTTTTTGTTATTCTTCTTCTTTTTCTTCGGACTCTTCTTGGCTTTGAACACCAACTTGTCCATGCGGAGAAAAACTGTCTGGCAGCAGTTCACCCAGAGTCTTGATTTTATAGTCGCTGTCTGTTTTTGCCATTATAATAGAAAAATCTTCGTGGCAAAATTCTGCCATAACTTGGCGGCAAACACCGCATGGCGTGCAATATTCAAGCGGTTCCTTTCCCGCAGGTCCGCCTGCAATAGCAATGCCAACAAATTCCTTGTGGCCGTCGCTTATAGCCTTAAAAAAGGAAGTGCGTTCCGCGCAGTTGCTTGGTCCAAAGGCAATGTTTTCGATGTTGCATCCCCCAAAAATCTGTCCGTCCTTGGTAAGCAATGCTGTTCCAACCGCATAATGAGAATAAGGGCAGTATGAGCGCTCCCTCATCTTTAGTGCAGTTTGAATCATTTGGTAAATCTGCGAATCATCAATCATAAACTTCTCCTGATTAGTTCAAAGATAAATCCGGCAAGAATAACAGGTATTGGGCCTGCTATCCAAGGGGCAATATTCATGTAGACAAAAACAAAGAGTTCCGCCGCCGCTATTAAAATGACTAAAAATATGCAGGCTAAAAAGAATGTAAGTTTCCTTCGCGAAAGGGAGGCAAAAAATATTATGCACACCGTAAAAAATAGAATTGCATATTTAGCGTAGACAGGATATATGCCAAAGAATGAATTTTCCAGGAAAGCGTTCAAGAGGCAAAGCTCGGCAGTGTTTTCCGTAATTGTGCTTCCTAGCGGGGAAAGAAAAAAGTTCTGTGCGCCACGGGAGCGTTCAAAAGTGGAATCTGTTACAACAGCCGTTTTGCCTTTTAAAAGGGAATTTATTTGGTAGGAAAGGTCTGCGTCCGAAAATGCCTGCGAGAAATATTCAAAATTAATTTTGGGAAAAAGCTCTTTTGAAGTGTAGGGAACAAGGATTCTTCCCTCGCCGTCAACAGGAATTTTGTATTCGCTTCCGTCCTCGCAAGAAAAAGTCAGCTTGTTTCCGCAGTCAAGTACGATGGAGTCCTGTTTTATGCCAAGGATTTTTGATGCGGCCGCAAAAGCAAAGCTTGGAATGTAGCCGTCGCTGTAGGCATAAAAAACATTCATGCGTCGAAGCACACCGTCTTTGTCCGTATCCTGCGGTGTGCAAACAAATGCAATCGTGCTTGCAAAGCGGTTGAATTCATCAGAAGGAATAACAAGGCGTTCTGCTTTTGCAATTTTTTGTCCGTTAAGAACACGCGGGTAGCACAAATGTTTTTCTATAGCCTTTTTTTGGGCTAAAGAAATGTCTTGGCTAAGATAGGGAATAACTTCGTTTGGAACAGGTTCTGCCGGTAGAACCACGCAGCTGCTCATTTGCATTTGCCCAAGGATTTTGCGCTTGGGTGTTGCCGGTGCATTTTCTGCAAAAAACGTCGGAAGCAAAATACTTGAGTTTTCTTCATTTAAATATGAAAAAATCTGCGCAAGGTTTTCCCAGGCATTTATTCCCTGCGGCAACTGCCCTATCGCATTTTCGTTAATGTCTATCTGGACAAGCTGCTTGCCTTTTCCACCGTCCACGCTTGGCAAAAATCCGTCTTTGAATTTTAGCGCAATGTCATAAAAAGCGGAATTGCAGGAATTAAAAATACCTGTAAGCACGAGTAGGGCTGATGCGAATAAGGTTATGATGCAGACTATATGTTTTTTTATCACGCTGTTCCCGGTGGGCATTAGTCCTGAAGCTTCTGTACCATATTCCAGATTGCTTCTGCTGAATTGAAGTTTTCCGGAACAATGTTTTCAGCACCAATTTCTATGTCAAATGCATCGTTTAGCTGCTGAACAAGCTGTACGATGTCAAATGAATCAAGGATGGCATTGTCTATAAGACCCGTTTCTGTTGCAAAGTCAACATCGGGCTTGAGTTCTGAAAGTATTGGAAGCAATTCGTCCATAAAAATCTCCTTTATGTTTTTAGTTATTTTTAGTTAGATTCTAACCCATACATATAAATTTAGCAAGCCAACGAAAAATCATAGCCTAAAATCCCCATTCACAAATCTTCCAGACTGTTCAAGTAGGATTCAAGATGCCCTTTCGTAATAAAATCCGTTAAGGCAAGCTGGTCAAGATAGGACAGTGAACAGTCAAAGTTTGCGTAGTGCTGCTTGTACTCGTTGCAGACATCCTTTGGCAGAATAAGGAATGCTGCATTTATTCCCTGGCACAAAAGGTTTGAAAATGAATTGATGTAGATTACCTTGTCGCTGTCATCATCCTGTTTGTAAAGTGAATCTGCCTCTTTTGAAGTGTCCGTGTCATATTCAATGATGTAGCGGTAGGGCACCTTTTTTGCCCAGTCAAGAATTTCCTGCTTGCGCTGCTTGTTGTCTTCAAAGGAACCAAGCGGTATGTCTCCCGGCGTAACATAGACGATTGTTGTTCCCGACGTAACCAGAAAGTCAAAGCTTATGCCCTGGTCGTCTACCGGCACTTCCCTAACCGGAATGTTTGCGTCCAAAAATATTTGCTTGGTGCTTTGTGCCGTGTCCTCTGCAACCGCCGCAAATGCTTTTAGACCCTGTAAATTCCCCTCCGATGCCTGATTTGCAAGGTTCAATAGGCCTCTGTATTTAACAACCGGCGTGTTCATGCACTTTAGCTGAAGCACGTTCCACAAAAGCATTTCCATTCCGGAACCTACGATAATGTTTTCCGGGGAAGCCTTTATGTTGTGGAATTTAAAGATAAAGTCTGCAAGAACCCTCCTGAATGATTCGTCGCCAAATGGGCCGCTTTTTGCATACAGGAGTTTCCGCCTGCCGGTCATCAAAATGTTTTTGTATGATTCAAAAAGATATTTTTCAAAGAAAGCCTCTCCGTCAAAGCCGCTGGACTCTGCTTCCTGAACGGCTTTTTTTGTCGCAGCTTCTTCCGCCACTTTTTCTAAATCTTTTTCAGAAGCTTTTTCAGAAGCTTTTGCTAAATCGGTTGCTTCTGGCAAGGAAAGCTTTTCATCCGCCTTATTTTCTGCAACTGCCGCTTCCAGGGTATTTTGCCCAGCACTGGCGATTTCTGTTCTATCTGCTTCCGACTTAGACTCTTCCACCTTAGCTTCTTCTGCCGCCACCGGGGCATCCTCTTTTGGTTCAGACATTTCTACAGGCTTTTTTAGAAGGCTTTCGCTTTGAATCTCTTCGGAAGGAATAATTATTGATTTTGCAACGGATTCATTATTCTGTGCATATTGCTTTAAGATAGAATCCACCGTGGGAATAGAATTGTCTTCCTTTTTGCGGCTTTGGCTTTCTTTTTCCTGTTCATCCTGAGCCGGAAGTTCATTTTTTGTGCCCTTGTATTCTGCAACAAAATAACCGCGCTTGCTTTCCGAATATATAAAACCGTCTTTTTCTAGTTCCGAATATGCTTTTGTGACTGTATTTTTGCTGGCTTTTGCTTCTTCGGATAGCATACGAACGGACGGTAGTCTGGTTCCCGCAGGAATCTTTCCGCATTTAATTCCTTCTGCTATCTGATTATACAACTGATAGTATAATTTAATTTTACTCGAAACATCTAGTGTAAAATTCATAAAGTCTAACAAAAACTCCCGACTGTACTTTATTCCTTCATATAGTATAGACCCTAATTTTTCAAATTGCAAATACTATCACTTCTAATTATCCAAAAAATTATTAAAATGAACGAACGTTAGTTATTTTTTTCTTGACTTTTTTTTGCGGCGCTTGCTCTTGAAAACCGTCTTTTCCTATGCTTCCACTTATTTTTCGTGTGTGGCGCTTGCGGGGTTCCGCCTTCGGCTCCATTACCGCCCTGCGGTAACGCGCTACGCGCGCCCCTCCAGTGCCTGCCGCGCTTTTGTTTGCTGCGTTTTTATTCTTCACTTTCCGACACAGGAAATCTCTTTTCCACCATTTCCTTCATTTTAACAGAAAGCTCTTCGTCAAAAAATTTTCGTACATCTTTGCTCATAAGATTGCGCAAACTTATCTACTGCGGGAAGCAGGTTTAGAAAACTTGGGAGAGAATTTCTCGATAAAACAAAAAGCAACCAAATGCAGAGTTTAACGAGTTGCTGCATGATATAAGACATCTTTCTGCTGATGATTTGCAAATTGTGCGTATTGTGGTTCATAGGTTGAAAGAGGCAAGAGTATAAAAATCCTACGCCCGATTGGAAGGGTTGCCGCAGGCAAGACCGCCGTATGGCGGGCCGGAGCGAAAGCGTAGCCCTGGAAAGCGGGTGACGAAAGGGGCGGCTGTCGAGTTAGATAGGGAATAAAATGGTAGAGCAAGGAGGACACCGTCCTAAAAACTTCGTCCAGAGAATTTTGTAGCTTTTGTTTAAAGTTTAATAGACTCTTCCCCAGTTGATTTATTATATTCATATTGAAGGGGGCAATTTATGAATTTTATAATAGAAGACAATCGTATCTATGCAAGCGCAGAAGACGGAAATGTAGTGGCAGAGATTACTTTTCCTGCAAAAGACGGAATTGCCACGATAGACCACACTTTTGTTGCAGACTCTTTGCGCGGACAGGGAATTGCCGGTAAGCTTATGGAAGCGGCTGTGGCAAAAATTCAGGCTGATGGAAATAAAATTGCCGCTACTTGTTCCTATGCGGTAAGCTGGCTTGGAAAGCACCCGGAAGTTCAGCATGTAGATGCGGATGCTCCCCTTGCCTGCAAACTTGGTGGGCGGCACTAACCTTTAGCAAGTTGCCTCTTCCCCAATCACAAATTCTCTGCAAAGGCTTTGAATTCTTCCACTTCTTTTGCGTACATCTGGATTGAAGTTTTCCAGAAGTCTTTTGTGGTAATGTCGAATCCGGCTTTTTTGCAAAGGTCTTCACAGCTCATGCTGCCTGTGTCTGCAAGCAGAGATGCGTAGGTTTTTGCAAAAGCTGGGCCTTCTTTTTTGCTTCTGGCATAGAGTCCCGCTGCAAATAGCTGGCCGAATGCGTAGGGGTAATTGTAAAAGTCAAAGTCCGTGCTGTAGTAGTGGGATTTTACAGCCCACATGTATTCGTGCCTTTCTTCGTTTAAGCCACAGCCGTAAGTTTTTTCCTGAGCATTTAGCATTAGGCGGCAAAAATCATTTGCGTTAAGTTCGCCTTTTTCGCGCTCTTCAAAAACACTCTGCTCAAAGTAAAAGCGGCACAAAATGTCCACAAGAACCTGGCTTGTGTCCTGAAGGTCAAGGTCTATGATTTTAATTTTGTCGCTTCCTTCTGCCTGCTGAATCATGTCCTGTTTTACGATTGTCTCTGCAAAGGTGCTGGCTGTTTCTGCAAGGGTCATGGGGTAGTCAAAGAAAAGTGCGGGCTTACCCTTCATGCAGGAGAAATGGTATGCGTGTCCAAGTTCGTGGGCAAGCGTGATAATGTCGCTAAAGGTTCCCGTAAAATTCGTAAGGATTCTGCTTTGGTGTCCCTTGGGAAAGTCTTCGTCGTAGGCACCACCAACTTTTCCGCTGCGAATTTCGGCATCAATCCAGCCTGAGTCAAAAGCGTTTTTTGCAAATGCATACATGTCTTGTGAAAAAGACTTGTATTCTTTTAGGACGTAATCGCGGGCTTGGTCAAAGCTCCATTTTTTGGAAAGCAGGGAAGCTGAATCATTGCCGGAGTTTTTTTCTTGCGGGAATTCAAGCGGCGCAAACAGGTCGTAAAAGGCAATTCCCTCGTGCCCAGGACTGCCTGCTGTTTTGCTTGCGGTTGTCTTTGTCTTTCTTAGCAGCAGGACCTTTGCCTTAAAGTATTCCCGCCAAATGGGAAGGGAATCTTCTATGGAAGAAATTAGAGCGTCAAGGGTGGCCTTCTGTATTCTGCTTGAAGCCCTTGAGCGGTCGAGCGCATTTTCCCAGTGCCGCCTTTTGTTGAGCGTTACGGTCTCGCCTTTTAAATTGTTGAGCGATGCGGCAAGTGCAATTTGGTTTTGCTCCAAAAGTAATTTTTCTGTCTGCCAGGAATTTTTTCTCAAATTTGCGTCGGAAGAAAATGCATCGTTTCTAAGTTCGTTAAAGGTTTTACCGTTTTGGTCGTGAAGGTTTGAAATGATTTGTTCCTGCAGCTGGCCCCATGCAGAGCCGCCTGTTCTTGTCATGTCGGAAGCAAGATTTTCTTCTGCGGCCGTCATTTGGTGCTTGGTCTCTTCTATTGTTTCTTCCAACAAATATTTGTATTCGGCAAATTCCGGGAAGCGGGTAAAGAATTCATTCAAGGAAGATGAATGCGACAAAAGCAGCGTGCTGAATTTTAAATACTGCTGTCTGGTTTGAATTCCCAATTTTTCTATGTAGGAAAGATTGTTCAGGTATTGGGTGCTCGTTGTGTCTGTTGAATAAATTATGTATGCGTAGGCGGCAAGCGTCCTTTCGTTTGCAATCAGTTCATTGTAGTTTTTTAGATAAGCGGCAAGCCAGGCTGCAAAGTCAAAGTTTTCGTTTGATTCTCTTGTAAAGCGGTCGGCTGTTTTTAAAAGACCTTCTGTGTTTTCTATCTGTGCCTTAAATTCTTCCAGTGCTGCTGAATATTCCTTGCTCTGCAAAGAAGAATAAATTGAATCCAAATTCCAGCGGGGTACAAAATTTTTATCTGTGCTTTCCATAATGAACATATTATAGCAAAAATAAGTTTAGTTTAACAACACGAATTTGCTTTAGAACATTCTTTAGGACGAAGTTCTGCATGCTCTACCATTCGCTTTTCGGCTAACTCGACTGAACATGCCTCGCGTCACCGCCGTTCCGCCCTTCGCTAACGCTCATTGCCGCTGTGCGGCAACTACGGGGCTCCATGGCGGCGTAGGTTGCTTTTGGTAAGGTTGCTTTTAAAATAACACTTTAATTGTCACCATTCAGCAAGTGGTATTTTGCCAAAAGCTCTGTGCCTTCCCTTGTCTTAAAGAGCTGCTCCTTGTAGTTCATAGATTCATTCTGCAAATAGGAAAGAAGCGGCAAAGAGTTGCGGGGGATGATTTGCGCATCGGTTTCAAATTCAATGTTTTTGTAAAGCGGGGCCAGCATTATGCGGATAAAATTCTGCGCTGCCTTAATGATTTCTTTGTCTTCGCCAAGACTGTAGCCCGTTTTGAATTCCTCTTCCGCGTCACTTTTGTACTGATTCTGCTTCTGGGAAATTTTTGTCTCTGAATCAAAATCTTTTTCTATATTAATGTGCTTTTCCCTTCCGTTGTGGTCAAGGCTTATGTGTCTAAGCTCTCCGATTACGTCTGTAAAGTTGAACTGGGGTTCTGCGGTGTATTGGGGTGTGATTCCTCCTACAAGAATTGTGTCGTCGCTTATTTTGCTTACGCGGATATTCTGCAGGTCTATTCCGCTTTTTACGTTCATCTCGTAGTTGATTACGCTTAAGATTTCGTCCTTGTGCCTTTCGCTTACGCCAAATATTTTTTCATAATAGTTGCGGGGTTTTACGTCTGCAACCTCTTCCTTTTTTACGATTGTGCCAGAGCGGGTTATTTCTTTGAGGGTTAGCTTTGCAACGTCCTGGTAAACTGGTATGTTGAATTTTGTGTCTTCGATTAATTGCAGTTTGCGCAGCGTTATTTCATTTTGGCTCTTGAGCTTTTCTATTTCATCCTGCTGAATTTTTAGCTGTCTATCTTTTTTGTTTTCTTCCGACCTGGCCCTTGCCTTTAGCACCTGGGACATGTTCAGCGTGATGGGAATTGTTAAAAGGCAACTTAGGGCTGTTGAAAATAAAATGCCGAAGGTAGAATCTTTTCTTGAAAAGAATGTGATGGAAACAAAAACGATGACGACTATGCAGATTGCGTATCCTACACTGGAAAGAATCCTAAAGTGGTTGATAAAAAAATCCGCTATGCCTGTGAATATGCTTTTTATGCGGAATGCAAAACTTGTTTTTTTTCCTTCTGACATGGCTTTACTATAGCACAAATTTGGCAGATTGAATATATGGCAAAAGTCCTATGCCCGCTAATTTTCCCGGCAAAAGCTTTTAAAGAAATTGCATTCATCGTCATTGCAGACAGCCGCTTCCTCCTGCTTCATGTTCACGTGGAAAACGTGGTAGAGGGGATTTTTTGCGCTGCCGTAGACTTTTAGCGTAAAGGGAACCTTTCTTTCCATAAGCTTTGATGCAAGTTCAAGGGCCTGGTCTTTTAGGAAGTCTCCAAAGCTTGTCATTACAAATACCGGGGGAAAGTCTTTTGTAATATGGGGTATGACGGTGACGGCTTCAAGGTCTTTTTCCGAAAGCTCTTCTTTGCCAAGAAGGTCCTTGTATGAGTCTGCATTTTTTGGCCGCAGGTGGTAAACTCCGCAGTTGAGGGCTATGGCTTTTGGGTTTAGCGCATTTGATTTTATGAAAGAAAAGTTTTTTGCATAAGACGGATTTGTTGTGCAGCAGGAATAAAGTGCAAGCAGGTGTGCTCCCGCTGAATCTCCGACAGCGAAAATATTTTTTATGTCAAAGCCGTATTTGCCGCAATTATTCCTTAGCCATTCAAAGACAAGGCTTACGTCTTCTAGCTGGGCAGGGAAAATGTTTTCCGGTGCAAGGCGGTATGTAAAGTTTATTACCGCAAAACCGCGCTGGGCAAGACTCATGCAGTAGAACTGGTAAAGCTCCTTGTCTCCGTAAACCCATGCCCCTCCGTGCACACTTACAATG
Source organism: Treponema sp. UBA3662 (assembly GCA_002373205.1). GTDB lineage: Bacteria > Spirochaetota > Spirochaetia > Treponematales > Treponemataceae > Treponema_D. The sequence goes on along the minus strand of DFJV01000042.1, from coordinate 18,469 downwards.
ACGGGAAGATTTTTTCCTCCCGCATCTTTTGGCCTGTATACGTCAAGAACCTGTTCTGTCTTTGAGCTTCCGTAAACAATATCGTCATAGCGGCAAATGTCTTCCGGTGTCTTTAATCCAGAGTCGCGCTTTTTGTCGTTTGCCGCCCATTCCTTTCTTATTTTATCTGCATTTTCTGACATGCCTTTATTTTACACTTGGAATTTTTTGTTGACAAGCCCTGTTGCATGAAAATGGATTTTTATATAATATTGCCTACAGAAAAACGATTTTATTACAAATGTCCCAGATGAGCTGTGAATAAAATAAACTGGGGTTCTTAGGGCGTTAGCCCTAAGCCGTGCCGGGAAAGGGAGGGGTTAAGGGGGAACTTGCAACGCAGTTTCCAGCAGGGAAAACCCTCGCTTCGGAGTAGGGGGTTGTCCCTCCCCTTAGTTTTGGGGTGCAAGGGTACTCCCTTGAAAATAGTTTTTCTGGATACATTATATAGACAGGGGAGCTTGCAAAAGCAGGCTGAGAGTAGGCTGTGCCCTCCGGGAAAATGCCTTGACCCTTTACTTGATTTGGGTAATGCCAACGAAAGGAGTTTTTTGTGCCTTCTCTAAACGTTTGGGAAAAACGCTTTGAAATTCTAAATAATTTTTCCGCAATTATTTTTGACCTCGACGGAACAATCTTAGATTCACTTTATGTTTGGCATGATGCCGGAAAAAGATTTCTTGAGACATTAAACATCCGCGCCAAGGAAAACTTGGACAGGGTTATTTTTTCCATGAGCATGAGCCAGGGTGCGCAGTTCATAAAAGATGAATACAAGCTTTCTTTAGGAATCCAAGAAATTTCAGACGGCGTTAATTCAATAGTAAATGACCGCTATAAAAATGAAGTGCCGCTAAAGACCGGGGCAAAAGATGTTCTTGATTTTTTTTATGCAAACAAAATGCCTATGCTTGCCGCTACGTCTGGCGACCGGGAAATAGAGGAAGCTGCGCTAAAACGGTGCGGCGTTTTGAATTGCTTTAACAAGATATTTACCTGTTCCGAAGAAAACACGTCAAAAACAAAGCCCGATATTTTCTACAAGTGTGCCTCCTTTGCAGGGGCGCTTCCTCAAAAAACTCTTGTCTTTGACGACTGCCTTTTAAATCTTAAGGCTGTAAAAGAAGCAGGTTTTGTTGCCGCAGGATTTTTTGACAGGGAAAATATTGAAGAACAGGAAACTATAAAGCAAATCTGCCCGTATTATTTTACGGGCTGGAAATAGAGGAAGGCTTGGCTTTCCTAATAAAAACCGCGTCTTGGGGGCACCACCTGACGCACGGAGGTATTTTATGAAAACTGCTTTGACAATCGCAGGAAGCGATTCAAGCGGAGGCGCCGGAATTCAAGCGGATATAAAGACTATGACAGCCAATGGTGTTTATGCCATGAGCGCAGTCACTGCACTTACCGCACAGAATACAACCGGTGTTACAAAAATTATGGAGGTTACGCCGGAATTTCTGGAAGAAGAAATAGCGGATGTTGTAACTGACATTTTTCCCGATGCAGTAAAAACAGGAATGGTTTCTTCTTCGCCGCTAATAGAAACTATTTCTTCCTGCATAAAAAAATTCAAGCTAAAAAATATTGTGGTGGATCCGGTTATGGTTGCCACAAGCGGGGCAAAGCTTATTTCTGATGATGCCATGTCTTGCCTAAAAAAGAATCTTCTTCCGCTTGCAGACTTAATCACTCCCAATATTCCAGAAGCACAGGTCCTTGCGGGAATGGAAATTTCGGGCGAAAAGGATATGGAAAAGGCTGCGGAATTTATTTACGATGAATACGGCTGCTCTGTTCTTATAAAAGGCGGGCACAATACAAATGATGCAAATGATTTTCTTTATGGAAAAACAGACGCTTCTTCTGCTGCGTCCGGCAAGTGGTTTTTTGGAAAGCGCATAGACAATCCCAATACGCACGGAACAGGCTGCACTCTTTCTTCTGCAATATCTTCCAATTTGGCAAAGGGAAAGAGCCTTGTTCAGTCGGTGGAATCTGCAAAGAATTATATTTCGCTTGCCCTGGCTGCAATGCTTGATTTGGGCAAGGGCTCAGGTCCAATGAACCACGCTTTTGCAATAAAAGGAGAATTCTAATGGGAACATCTGTTTTTTCTAATTCATTGATTTGGTTTGGCGCGGGAATTTCAATTGCTGAAATTTTAACAGGCTCTTATTTTGCCCCGCTCGGTTTTTCAAAGGGAATTGCGGCCATTTTGATTGGACACGCAATCGGTTGTGCGCTTTTCTTTTTTACGGGATACATTGGTGCCCTTTCCAAAAAATCTTCCATGGAGACAACTCGCATTTCTTTTGGAAAGATTGGCGGTTCTTTCTTTGCACTTTTGAATGTTTTGCAGCTTGTTGGTTGGACAGGCATAATGATTTATGACGGTTCCCTTGCGGCAAATGGAATTGCAAATTCTTCGTCATGGATTTGGGCCCTTGTGATTGGTGCGCTGATTGTTCTTTGGATTTTGATTGGCATTACAAATATTGGCAAGCTGAACCTTTTTGCAATGACGGCCTTGTTTGTTCTGACGCTTGTTTTGTGCAAGGTTATTTTCTTTGGAAAGAATGCGGTCGTGGCAATAGAGTCTGCGGGAGAAAGCCTTTCTTTTGGGGCGGCGGTGGAACTTGCTGTTGCCATGCCCCTTTCCTGGCTTCCTCTAATCAGCGACTACACAAAGGATTCTGCAAAACCTTTTGCGGCGACGCTTGCTTCCACGCTTACATACTTTGCGGTAAGCTGCTGGATGTACATAATAGGCATGGGGGCTGCCCTGCTTACCGGAACAAGTGACATTGCCCAGATTATGCTAAAGGCCGGGCTTGGAATTCCTGCCCTTGTGATAATTGTTCTTTCCACTGTAACAACAACTTTCCTTGACGCTTTTTCTGCGGGCATTTCTTTTAGGGCAATATTCAAAAACGCCAACACAAAAATAGTCGGTGTTATTGTGGCCTTGGTGGGAACCCTTGCGGCGGTCTTCTATCCAATGGACAACATAACGGATTTCCTCTATTTAATAGGTTCCGTATTTGCCCCAATGACAGCCATCTTGATTGCGGACTTCTTTGTTACCAAAAATGAATCTTCCAAGAAAAGAATTGACTTTGTAAGGATTGCCCTTTGGCTTGTCGGATTCATCTTGTACAGGATACTGATGAAGTATGACATTCCATGCGGAAACACCCTGCCTGATATGGCAATAACTTTTGTCCTTACGCTGATAGCTTCTGGCATACAGAAAAAATTGTTAAAAGGCTAAAGGGGTATATTTTCTTCTTGGCAGTGCCGGACTGGCATACTACGCGGGGTTGTAGGGGCGGCGCAGCCGTTGCCGATGGGAGAGACGCTCCCTGAGCTTGTCGAAGGGCGCGGCTTTTCCATCGGCAATGGAGCGGGTAGGGTCCCGCGGAACCCCGGAAAGCCCGTAACGAAAGGCCTTCCTGCCGATTGCAGAAAAAGAATGGATGGTAGAGCAAGCAGGACTACCGTCCCAATGCAATTAAAATAAAGAACTTGTCATGCTGAAGTAGATTCTGAGTCAAGCTCAGAATGACACGGTGCTATTATCAGAATGACACGGTGCAATTAATTACTGCATTCCTAGAAAAGTTCCTGCTGAATTTGGGGTTGCGTAAGATAGGACGCTTGCTTTGCGTAAGTGACGGCATCTTCTTGCGTAACCTTGCCAAGCAGAATGGGGGAATCCTGGTCTACGAGGGCGGCATTTTTTTGCGCAAGGTCGGCTGACTGGTTTGCGTAACAATAGCGGCAGCCGTTTGGACAAGTGTCGTAAGCACCTATGTCGTTTGAATGTATGCAGTGGCAGTATCTTCGCATTCCGCTGTGTTTTAGTGGACGGAAGCTTATGCCGTTTGCGGCCCCCAATGCGTCGAGCGTTACGCAGGAGCCTTTTTTTATTCCGTATGCCGAATAGTCTGTTGAAGTTGCACACGATTGCAGGGGAATCCTGTACTTTGCAGCAATTTTTCCCAACCCCTTTGCAATTTCATTCATGTCTTCTTCCGTAAAAAGAACAAGCTCGGGCATGTTGAACTGAAGCTTGTTGTATAGCTCCACAAAACTGAATACGCAGCTTTTTACGTGTCCTGCAAGCCGGGCTGCCATGTGCTCAAAGGTGATGAAGTGCTGCTGGACGGTGTATTTTTTTGTAAGCAGAACCGGGTCGTATCTCCAGACTATGCGCTCCCTGCCCACAAGCCGTTCCAGCTTAAAAAGCGTGTCTATGCTTTTGTCTATGTCTGGAACGTTGGGCTCCACGTCGCGGCCGTAAGCGGTTATAGTATAGAAGAAATATGAATTGAATTTGTCTGTTATCTCGTGAAGCCGTGGAAGGATTGGCGCGTAGTTCTTAGAGCAGAAAATTACGCAGTCAACCTTGGAAGGGGTAAGCTCATAGCGTGTGACTTTTTCCGGGAACATGGGATTGCGTACGTAGACATAGCCGGCCCTGAATCTGTTCAAGAGCCAGCTGCTAAAGTACTGGACGGTATCTGTTCTGCCACCGGTGTTGATAATCATTTTACTTCGTTGGTAAGCTCTTCACCTTCTGTAAAAGACTTTATGTTTTGAAGCGTCGTCTTTGCGATAGCCTCCAGTGCGTTTGTTGTAAGGAAGGCCTGGTGACCCGTAATGATTACGTTGGGGAAGGTCAAAAGGCGTGCAAGAACGTCGTCGCGTATAACGTCTACAGACCAGTCGTCAAAGAAGTATTTGCTTTCTTCTTCGTATACGTCAAGGGCTGCTCCACCTATGAACTGTTTTTTGAGTGCGTAGACCAAATCCTGGGAGTCGATGAGGGCGCCACGTCCTGTGTTAATGATTACGGTGTCCTTTTTCATAAGGGCAAGGGAGTGCTTGTTTATGATGTGCTTGGTGTCTTCCGTAAGCGGACAGTGGAGGCTTAGAACATCGGAATCCTTAAAGAGCTGGTCAAGCTGAACGTATTTAAAGCCTTTTTCTTCTGCCCATTCCTTGCTTGGGTAGATGTCGTAGAGTTCAATGTTCATGCCAAAGCCGGAAAGAATTTCTGCCATAACCCTACCGATGCGGCCTGTTCCCAAAATGCCGGCTGTTAGTCCGCAAAGGTCGCGTCCAGTCAATCCTGTGAGCGTAAAGTTTCCAGTGCGGGTTCTTGTGTATGCCTGGGGGATTCTTCTTGTAAGGGAAAGCAAAAGTGCTACTGCATGTTCTGCAACAGAATGCGGTGAATATGCCGGTACGCGCACAACTTTTATGCCTGCGTCTGCTGCTGCCTTAAGGTCTACGTTGTTGAATCCTGCACAGCGCAGTGCAATGAGCTTAACACCGTTCTCTTTTAGGGAGTCTATGACTGCTTTGTTGATGTTGTCGTTCACAAAGACGCATACTGCATCAAAACCCTTGGAAGTGGAAACTGTGCGTTTGTCCAAGTGAAAGTCAAGGAAGTCAATGTCGTACAAAAACTCCTTGTTTGCAAGCGTAAATGCATCGCGGTCGTAAGCGCGTGTATCGTAAAAAGCAATTTTAAATTCGCGATCAGAAGCCATAGAAACCCCTTCTTTTGTTTATGATGGGGGAATTATAACATCTTTTTATAAATTAATCCAGAGAGGAGAGTTATGCGTGTGTTTTTTAAAACAGCTTTTGTTTAACAGAGCCGGACTGGCATACTACGCGGGATTGGTGAAAAAAAAGCCATCCGTGGCTTTTTTTTCACGTAAGTTTTCTGCGAAAACTTACCCATTTCTACTGCTAACAAATGACGCGCCCTCCTTGGCGCTACTTGTAGCAAAACAGTGCCGGAACCCCGGAAAGCCCATAGAGAATGGCCTTTTTGTCGATTTTAGAGATAAAATGAATGGTGGAGCATGTGAAATTACCGTCCGAAAGAGAAAAATTTGACGTGGAGATTGCCGTTTTTTTGCTTTTTTGCCGATAATATGTTAGGATTGTTTTATGGCTTATTTTCCTTTGTTTGTTAATTTACAGCATAAAGAAGTTCTCATCCTTGGCGGGGGAAGCGTTGCTTTTCAGGAAATTTCCCAGTTTTTGACTTTTGAGGCAAAGATTGTCTTGCTGGCGGATCAGATTGACCAGAACCTTCAGATTTTGATTAAGGCTTACGAGGACCGCGTTGATTTTGTTCAGAAGAAGCCTTCCATAGAAGCAATCAGCAGCCTTAACTGTACACCCACGCTTGTTATTGTTACGGAAAACGATGCCAAGCTGAATGCCGAAATTTATGCCTACTACCAGAACAAGAACGTGCTTGTCCAGGACATTTCCAGCCGCCAGCGCTGCGATTTTATTTTCCCGGCCATCATTAAGCGCGGTGACGTTGTTTGCGGAATTTCCAGCAGCGGTAAGAGCCCACATGTTTCGCAGTTCCTAAAGTCTCTTATAGAAAGTTCACTTCCGCAGAATATTAGCGACATTAATGAGCACATGGAAGAGATTCGCCGTGCCGTGCGCCAGTCAATTAGCGATCCGTCCAAGAGATCACGCACTTTGCAGACAATTTTCCTGCGCTTGATTGAAGACGACAACCAGACTTCTGATGCGGAAATTGACGGTATTATTGCAGAAGCGGAACTTTAACGGAATTTTATTGAAACTTTATCGGAACCTTAGCCATTGAAAGATTTTCTTTCTATTTTAAATGATGAACAAAAAGAAGCCGCCACTACAACGGAAGGCCATATCCGCGTGCTTGCGGGTGCGGGTACAGGAAAGACTCGTGCCCTTACCAGCCGCTACTGCTATCTTGTCCGCGACCTGGGCATAAGTCCTAAAAACATTCTTTGTGTAACATTCACAAACCGTGCTGCAGGCGAAATGAAGGGGCGCATACGCTCAATGCTTGGCGACATGGATTTGGGCTACATCTGTACAATCCACGCCTTTTGTACCCTGCTGCTGCACGAAGACATTAATGTTCTGAATTTTCCAAAGGATTTTATAATTTTGGACAAGGAAGACTGGCGTTCCATAATGCTTAGGATTTTTTCCGACATGCACCTTACCCTAAAGGAAACGACTGTCCAGCAGAAGATTGACGAGGTTCTTGAAGCTAAAAAGGTAAAGCCCGACACTTACATTAACTATATCTACAAGCTGAACAACGAGGAACTTAAGGCCAAGTGGCAGGAAGAGGGCATTGACCAGAACACCGAGATTTTTTTGCGCTACCTTTACGAACAAAAGAAATGCTTTGGGGTTGACTTTAATGACCTTATAAATTTTGCAACCTACATATTGGAAAACTTTCCGGACGTGCGTGAAAAGTGGCAGGAGCGGATGCAGTATGTTATGGTTGATGAATTCCAGGATGTCTCGGAAAAGCAGTACCGCATTGCCCAGATTCTTTCTGCCAAGCACAAGAATCTTTTTATAGTTGGCGACAGTGACCAGACAATCTATTCATGGCGGGGAAGCCACGTTAAGCTGATTCTGGAATTTGACAAGAAGTATCCCGATGCAAAGACAATTTTGCTAAGGCAGAACTACCGCAGTAGTCCGCAGATTTTGGCCGCTTCCAATGAACTTATAAGCAAGAACACCGTGCGCTATCCAAAGGAACTTATTGCCACAAGGGCTAACGGAAAAAAGCCACTTTATTTTCATGCGGCGGATTCAGAGAAAGAAGCTGAATGGATTTGCCGTACCATAAAAAAGCTTGTTGAAGATAAAGATGGCGGTGGCAAAAATGACAAAAAGAATGGGGATGAAAAAGAAAATTGCTCTGCAAAAATGGATGGCTCTAAAAAAAAGCCGGATTCCCGTACAGTCCATTTGCGGGACATTGCAATCTTGTACCGGGCACATTACCTTAGCCGTTCTTTGGAAGAGGCGCTAATAAAAAAGAACATTCCATATTCCATTCTTGCCGGAACTGAATTTTATGGAAGAAGAGAAATAAAGGACACCGTCTGCTACCTTAGGATGCTCACTGCCGCAGACGACATGGCTTTTTACCGCACTATAAACATGCCCTCGCGTAAAATTGGCAAGCAAAAGATTGCGCTTATAAAAGAGTATTCTGAGGAACATAACCTTAGCGCATACAATGCCCTAAAGGAACTTGTTGGCGGAGAGTCTTCTGTTTTTAAGGGAACTGGGGCGCAAAAATACATTGATGCCGTGGAAAAGGTTAGGCAGTTGGCAAACGGTGGCCGGGCAAAGCTGGGGGACATTCTTCAGGCAATTTTGGATGAATCCGGCTACGAGGCATTTCTTCGCATTGAAGCAGACCAGGACAGGCTGGACAATCTTGCGGAATTTAAGCGGGCTGTGAACGAAGAAGGCCTTGATGACGACGCTACTCTTCCGGGGCTTTTATCCCACCTTGCGCTTTTTACCGATCTTGATGCAGACGGAACTTCCGGAAAAGATACGGTAAAGCTCCTTACGATTCATGCTGCCAAGGGAATGGAATTTCCCTATGTTTTTATTTGCGGACTCAACGAAGGAATTTTTCCCAGCCGCAAAGTCCTTACTCCCGAAGACATGGAAGAAGAAAGGCGCATTGCATACGTTGCCTTTACCCGGGCAAAAAACGGGCTTTTCTTAAGCGATGCAGAAGGCAAGGCAAACGACGGCATATTCAAGTACCCAAGCAGATTCATTCTTGATGCAGGATTCCAGAATCTTGAGCTTGTAAAGGAACTGGACAAAAACCTTGTGGAGCAAACACAAAGCCTTATCGACTACGACGAAAAGCGCCTTAGCCAAATGAAGAACCTCTTTTCCCCTGGCGACAGGGTAGTTCATCCTGTCTTTGGCGCAGGCACGGTTGTCCTTACCAACGAAAAGGCCTCCTGCTATACGATAAAGTTTGACTCTCTTGAAACCGAGCGCAGCATTCAGTTTGCGGCCAAGTTGGAGAAAGAGTAATAGGAAGAAAATCAGTTATCGGCAAACACAGGAACTCCGCCCCACACGTTGTCCATGTAGTTCTGGTCAAGAACCTTGTCTATGCGCACCTGTTCATCTTCAAGGCTAAAAAGCTTTGTGCTGTCGTCATCGTTCTTGTCTGCAATCCAGATTTCGTCCCGGCGAACAATGTCGTGGCTCATGAGGCGGCTTTCGTGGGTGGTTGTCACAAGCTGGATTCTCCTGTCTTTTGCGCTTGAAAAATATTTCTTTACAAACTGGACGGTCAGCTTGGGGTGCAGGCTGCGGTTTATTTCGTCCATTATATATACCTTTTCTTTTTTGCAGATGAGGATTTCCAAAAGCTGGAAGAGGCGGTGGGTTCCGTCACTCTCGCTTTCCATGCTGAATTCAATTTTCTTTCCGCCAAGATTGTGGACAAATTTTACCGCATAAAAATGAAAGTCCTTGTCTTTTTTCATTGTGATGATAAAAATGTTCCTCCGGCTTCTGATTACGGTTGCATAGAAATTTGTTGTTTGACCTTGGGTATTTGCGGGCAGTCCCATCTGGACTGGCAGCTGAGAAAACTGAATGATGGGGCTTACCAGAGCCATCTCAAGGTTAAGCTTCTGCTGGGTGCGTAAATCAAGCGTCTCAAAAACCTTTTCCCTGCTTACGGGCTCAAGCTCTATTCCTTCTATTCCCGTATCAAAATCCTTTAGCAGCTGGGCAAACTCATCCTTGCAAATTTCATACCGCAGCAAAGAAGTCTCCTGCAACGGCTGGTCGGGGAAAATCACTTCGAGGGTGTCCTTGAACCAGAGGAATGCCTTTTGAAGGGCCAGGGCCTCTTTGTTTGTTGCAAAAAATCCTGCCGTGTTGTGGTTTATGCTGAATAGGAAGGGCTTTCCGCTCATGGCAAAAGTGCGGCTTAGAACCTCAATGTCCTTGTTTGGCCCCTTTATTGAATGGTGAAAAACGTAGGGGCTTTGGGGGCATTCTTTGTAGAAAAGTTTTGTGTGCCTGTTTCCCACTACATGAACCAATTCTTCTTTTGTGATGATTCCGGTTGCAAGTACAAGGGATATTCTGTATTCGTAGAGATTTTTGTCGGCAATAAAAGCAATTTCAAAGTCCGTAGGCCAGCCTTCGTTTTTGTCGTCGATTTTGCACCAGAGTTCAGCTGCCCTTTGGGGAAGCCTTCCCGCAAGAACGAAGTTGCGCAAGGTTGCAACGGCTCTTACAAAGTTTGTCTTTCCCGCTCCGTTTTTGCCGAACATGGCGGAAAACTTTAGAAGGCTCTTTCCCGTGTCGCCGTCTTCAAGCAAGTGGTCCAGCTTTTTTGTAACGCGCCCGCTTTCCATCTTAAATGTGGTCTTCTGGTTAAAGGACAAAAAATTGGTGACGCTGAAATTTACTAGCATTTTTATTCCTGAATGATTAAGAATCTCTCGCTTATAACGAGATTATACAGCTATTGTCGGTATAATTCAACAAAAACTTATAAAAATGGGTGAAAATTTCGAATAAAATTTGACTTTAAATTTTCTTTGTGATATAGTGAAAGTGTCAAAACGGGTGAAAATATCGAATATTTTACCCAGTTTTGTCTTATTAGAACTAGATTTTGCAGCCAAAAACGGTACAAGTCGAGCGTTTGTTGAACCAGGTTGTACTGCCGGCTCGTGTTTGCAAGCAAACCGCGGAATGCAAAACAGTTTGAGTTATTTACAGGAGGTGCAGTTATGGCTGTTCCATTTGTTAGTAGAAAGCGGTTGAATCCGCGTGATTTGGAAGCAGAAGGCAAGTTTTATCCTGCCCCTGCTTATATTGCAGAGATTGGCGTGAACCAGCTTGCGGAGGAAATATCTTCAAGCACTACGCTCACGCCAACGGAAGTAATAGGCGTAATAAGAAGCCTGCTCCTTACCGTGCCCAAGTACATGATGCTCGGCTACAAGGTAAGGCTGGACAGCTTTGGAATCTTTAAGCTTGGCCTTAAAAATGCTGCGGCATGCAAGGGCCACGAAAAGGCAAGCGAGGTTACCGCAAACGACATTGCCGGTGTAAGGGTGATGTACACACCGGACACAATGCTCAATGCAAAACTCGAAAAGCCTGAGTACGTAAAGCTTGACGCCAAGTACATTACAGATGAAGTGCTTGAACCAACCGGTACAGGCGACTGAATGAACTGGTAAGCCCAACCGGATAACGGCGGATGGGTTTATGACAAAAGCCCGGTAAAAACCGGAAAGGACATTCCGTTATGAAAAACAATATTTGGGAGACCGGCACTTTTTTTGGCGTGCCGGCCTCCTTTTTTTATCCCGGTTTTGTTGCGGATTCATCCCGAATTTGCGGCGATTTATGCGGATTTATCGGGAGATTTTGGTGATTCCATCTTGATGAATTAGAAGTGGCCGTCAAGATGAATTGTTCTGTCTGTCTTGATGAATGAGATGCAGTTATCTTGACGGAGACAAATTTGCATATTGATGAAAAAAATAATTTTTTAATGTCAATTTTTTTGTAAGGGTGAACTCTAATTGCAGACTAAAAAATATTCCTCTTCAACATAAAGTGATTGTCTACATTGAAGTTGTATGGGATAATTTTAGAAAGGCAATGTCCAACATCGAGGGTGTAGACCGCTACGAATTGTCCATTACCTTGAAAAATCGAGCAATCAAGACTGGGTCTTATGCAAGGCTCATTCTTGAATCAATGAAGAAGAAATAGGAGGTTTTCTTATGGGTGTACCTGTTAAAACAATAGGTTGCAAAGGATTTCTTTTATAGTGCAATGGAAATTGATTATTTTCGGCAAAGTCCTTGAAAACGCGATACATAGAACGATGGCTATATGACACGCCAACAGAAGCTCTTTTTCTTTCAAGTCGATAATTACATAAATCAACATAAGATGAAAAATCTTTGTCTTTTCCATGTTTTTGTATCCAATGAATTTCGCAAATATACTTTTCTATAGTTGAATCTGTATAGTGTTGCTCTTTCATTGCTTTGAACAAAACATCCGATGTCGCTATTAGTCTTTCGATATTCATAACAATATCCTCCTTGTCTTGAATATCGAAAATAAAATTTAAACTTTTATCTTATTAATTCTTTATATCATAAGAGAATATGACAACAAGTACGGATTTCTTTTTAGATAAGATAAGTTCAAGGTTATGATACTGCCGTTAATAATCCTGATACAACTATCGGTTTTATCTTCTGCAAAGATATGTACCCGATGAAAGGTTTTTCAAGTATGTATGAAGCAAATAAGATAAACGGAGTTTACTTTGCAGGCTGCAATTTCGATGACGGTTACTATAGATGATTTCGGCTGCTGGAGAAGTTACTAGTGGACAGATTACTTTGAAAGAATCTTTAACACAAGAAACAAAGATGTTAAGATGAGGATGTACATGGCCATGCAGGTGGCAAAGTAGGATAATATGTTGAATTGTTTAGTAGTAGCATTAGGCGGCGGAATCGGTGCCTGCCTCAGATATCTGACAGGTCTGATTCCCCTCAAAGAACCATTTACCTTTCCGGTAAAGACTCTGGTGATAAATCTTCTGGGCTGTTTTGTTATCGGCCTGATTGCAGCTCTTGCAGTAAAGAATAGTTCGCTTTCACCAAAGACTGTACTTTTTATAAAGACCGGCTTGTGCGGTGGATTCACAACATTCTCGACTTTTGCCTTAGAAACAGAGACACTCATAAAGACAGGACATATTGGACTTGCTGTTCTTTATATTGCACTGAGCGTGGTTATAGGAGTTGGGCTGGCATTTGCAGGGCAAGTGATAGTAGGAAAATAGGGTAGAGGATATGGCAAAAATGGAAACACTTACACCGATTCAAAAAGAAATAGTAACTGCCCTTGAGCAGATGAAAGAAAAGTCTCTTATAACAGAAGCAAACCTCGCAAAGAAGGTTCGAGAAAACGCAAAAATCTCCGGCAAGAATAAGGCCGGAATCTGTCTTAAAGATCTGGAAGTTTGCATTGAATATCTTGGAGAAAACAATCAGCTGCCTTATGCACTTCATCTTAATAGTGCGAATGATATTCTGATTAAGAAGGAGAATCGTGGAAATTGCTGGATGGGGATGCGAAAAAACGTCGTCAGTCTAGTGAGAAGTCTATCTCTGTTTTGACTAACGGCGATTTACGTCAGAAGGCTTCTGGTGGGAAGGGTGTGCAGAAACGGAATGACAGGAAGAAGATGAGTTTTAGGGATGTAGAAGGGGTGGAGTAGGTAAAACTATAACTATGTTAAGTAAAAAGTCTGTTTTTTTATTGTATGTATAAAAATATTTAGCAAAAGGTTAATTGTCTTCTGAGAAATATGGGGTATAATTGTAGATTGGGAAAGAGGATCTTTAATAGATAATTTATAAAAATCCAAAAAAATCTAACTGATTAATAAAAAGTATCAACTCTAGGTTTTTTGGTTCCTAATTACTGTAGATGATATTATACCTAGGAGATAGCTGAATGAAGAAAATTGTTTTTTGTGATATTCCAATGAAAAAAAAATTGGATTCAATGAATTATTATGGAACCGGAAATGTGAATTCCAGTTATAATAAACCTGTAATATATCCTATAAATGCAATTCTTGCAGAAAATTTGAAGAAAAATGATGATGTAAAAATTGTACTTCTAAGAACGCTGGATAAAGCTGGAAATAGTGGAATAAACAGTGGTTTATTTATACAAGAACTGGATGAAATAAATGCTGGAATTGGTGCAAAGATATCCTATGAAACTTTAGATTCAGATTTTATAGAAACAAAGAATAATCATGAAACTAGACTAAAAGCAATGTTAGATAAAATTGATGAGAATTGTCAAATCTATGCTGACATTACATTTGGACCAAAACCGTTACCAATGATTCTTATGTGCGTCCTTTCTTTTGCAGAAAAGTTTCTTAATTGTGATGTAAAGACTGTTATATATGGAAAGGTAAATTTTGATGATAATAATAAAGCTGGTTCGCCAGAACTTTATGATGTAACATCATTGTATTATTTAAATAATCTTACAAATTCAATGGTTGCATCTGATGGAAATGAGGCAAGAAATAATTTAGACGAATTCTTCTCTTTATAGGTGGTAGATATGTTGAATATTACTGCCAAGCAAAGGAAAGAAGAAGAGATTCATGCGCTCTTTACAGAGATTCAGAAAATACAAGATAGAAATTCTCTTGAATATAAAAAACTTTTTCAGAAAATTTATACACCTATTTGGGATTGGGCTCTTATTTGTTTTAAAGAAGAAGATGTCAGACTTGCAGGTGTTGAGATTTTTCATTGTATAAAAAGAACTCTTCATAATTATAAAGAGAATTCAACCTCGTATGTAGGATATTTATATTCATGTCTTGAAAATGAAATTCGCCATGTTAAGGAAAGAGGCGAGCTTAAGAAATTCAGAATGTGTACCAGGGATGAATATAATAGGGCTGTTCAACTCATAAATACTGCTAACCGAATTGGGAAGGATCCATCCAATGAAAATGTTCAGCAGTGGCTTGCTAAACAATCTGGATTAACAATTGATGAAGTAAAGGATTTGATAGTTAAGTATTATCAGTCTCAGATTGTAGATGAACAGATAAAAAACGCAGCAGAAGTAGAAGAAGAAACTTCTATTTTCGAAACTGATGCAGTAGAAAATAACTATCTTACTCCAGAAGAAGAGTTATATAAGATCGAATATGCGCTTGAAGATCTAAAAAAAATAGAAGCTGCTTTTGATGGATGCCAGACAAGGCAGAAGGAATGGCTTAATACTTTTATTACACTCCGAGTCTTACAAGTGTTAGAAATGAATTTCTTAAAAAAACAAATTATGGAATTATTAGAAAACAGGAATTTTATTGATTTAATTTTACTTCAAGACTTTATCAATCATAATAAGCTTCCAGAACAGGCAGAATTAGCAGCAAGAATTGGAAAAGATGAAGGTTCTGTAAGTAATACGATAAAAACATTTTTTGGAAAAATTCAAAAAAATAATCCGGAAATATCAACTGTTTGATATTTTGCTACTAAATTAAGTAACAAAATTAAGGGTAATAACCCATA
This sequence comes from Treponema sp. UBA3662, assembly GCA_002373205.1. Taxonomy (GTDB): domain Bacteria; phylum Spirochaetota; class Spirochaetia; order Treponematales; family Treponemataceae; genus Treponema_D. The sequence continues at coordinate 3,425 of DFJV01000042.1, read as the reverse complement.
CTAAGGAGAAAACACTATGGCATTCGATCCATCAAAGTACACAGTAGCAAAGGCAAAACCACTTCCAGTTGTATTACTTCTAGATACAAGTTCAAGTATGAATGCAGGCGGAGAACAGTCAAAAATTGTAGAACTTGATTCTGCTGTTCGTGATATGATTAAAGATTTTGCTCATGAAGAACAGCTTGAAACAGAAATCCAGGTATCTGTTATCACATTTGGGTATAATGGAGTCCAACTCGCATTACCATATACTAATGCTTCAAAAGTGGAAATGAAAAAACTGGAAGCTCAGGGTAATACTCCAATGGGAATGGCTCTTCGTATGGCAAAAGATATGATTGAAGATAAAGAGACCACCCCTTCTCGTGCTTATCGCCCTTTGGTTATTCTTTGTTCTGATGGTGCTCCAAATGATGATTGGGAATGCCCAATGGATAATTTCATTAAGGATGGGCGTTCTTCAAAATGTGACCGTATGGCAATGGCTATTGGAAGTGATGCCAATGAAGTTGTCCTCAAACGATTCATTGAAGGAACTGAAAATCCATTGTTTTATGCAAAAGATGCTTCTTCAATGCATAAATTCTTCAAGTTTGTCACAATGAGTGTAGCAACACGAAGTCATTCTCAGAATCCAAATGTAATTATGAAAATTGAACCACCTAAGGAAATCGTTGAACCGGTAGCTTCAATTCCAGATACAGGAAGTTATTGGTAATACAAGGATGAAGGTGGAGTTTATGAAAAACTATCTTGTGACATGGTACGGTATTACTGATTTTAAGTCATCATTGGGATTTGAAAAAAGTGGTCCAGTTTTAGGAGCCTTAATAGACGGTGATTATACCGATGTTATCGTTCTTGGCTATACAAAACATGATGATAGTATTTCTAATGATGAATTTGAATTTAAGCTTAACGAGTCTAAGGATTCGGAAGATCCTGATGCAAAATTTAAATTCACATATGAATATGCAAACTGTTCTGCAGCACACAAGCATTTCATAAACTTTATTGAAGGGAAAATCTCCGAAATGGGAAAGACTGTTTCGGTAGGATTAATACCTGTTACACTTTCTGAGCTCAATGATTCTGAAGGAATTTATAGTGCAGCTGTTCAAGCATTACAATACATTTCAGATTTACAAATTGAATGTCGTGTTTCAATTTTTTTGAGTCCAGGAACGCCGTTGATGGCATTCTCTTGGGCTTTAGCAGCATTTAAGTTTCCAGGACTTTCAAAGCGACTCATTGCCAGTTCGGATCCAAGGAAACCTCCTGTTCCAGTTATGCCTCCAAAAGAATGGCTAGCCTGGAATTCTAAACAGAATCCGAATCCAAAAGATGAGAACAAAACTGACTCTTATGATGTTATATATACTTTGTTTGGAGAACAGAGAATACCTGCATTGTTGGGCGTAAATCATTTTAATTGTAAAAAGCACGTATTCGTTTCATCTGGAAATTTTGATGCAGAATGTATGAGAAAATTTCTTCCAAAGAGTTGTGAGTTCTTACAAATAAAAGCGGATCCTTATAATCCTAGTGATGTATTTGAAAAAATAATTAAAGACTCAGCAGATTTACCATGGGATGCAAGAATCGGTTTTAATTTAACTGGTGGAACTAAATTAATGTATGCAGGTGCAATGAACGCATGTCGAAAACTCGGAGGAGTTCCTTTTTATGTAGGTGGCAAAGAACTAAAAATCACTTATTTGAATGATTTTATGACAGAAGAACTAAAGCCAATTACAAACGTTGAGTCATTTATTTTAGTAAATAGTAACGGGCTTGGTATTTGTGATTATGGTCGTTCCGGTGCTGATGATGAAGATTCAATTGCAATGACTGATGAGATGTGGAAAGCCAGAAAGAAAATTAATTACCTTTATAAAGAAATTCAAGAAATGAATAAAAGTGAATGCTATTATTCACTTTCTATAGAAGACCCTTGGCACCCAGAAATTATGCCGTTGGCACAAGGCCCTTATAGTGTAAGTACAAGATCAGTTGATTATGCATTTGAAGATGAAACACAGTTTAGTACATACATAAAAGGCGGCTGGTTTGAAGAATATGTTTATAATCATCTATATCCACTTTATGAAAAAGGAAAATTACTTGATATACGACATGGAATAAAAGTCGATTTCAACAAAGCTATCTCTGAGTTTGATTCAGACCATTATATCTATCAAGAGATGGATGTTGTTTTTACAAATGGTAAGCAACTATTTATCGTTGAATGCAAATCTGGTCGGCCTGAGGTTGAACATATAGAAAAGCTATCTACAATTGCTCGTTATTATGGAGGAATTGAAGGAAAGGGAATACTTGCTTATTCGAAAACTCCAGATTCAGATATTCTTGATAAGAAAATTAAGGAAACTCCGAATGTTGAGATTGTTTCTGGAGATGATCTTATTGAGCAGATAAAGAAAATTATTGGATGTGAAAATGATTAATGTAGTAATTGATAAATCAGGAAGTATGAATACATTGGGAAAGCCAGAAGTAATTCAATCAATCATTAGAGAAATACAATTAACAGAAGGAATTGATTGTAGTTTTTTCCTTTGGGGAGAAGATGTAAGATTAGCTTCTGGAACAGAAGAAACAATAAGTATTGATTTCAATGGAAAGTCTTCAATTCAAGCTTTGCTAAATTTCTTAAGAAATAACAATGATTCATGTTTACTTTTAACAGATGGCTTTTCTAATGAAGATAAATCAAATCTGACTGAATTTCTTAGGGATAATTCTAATTCAAAACTGAGAGTTGTTTTAGTTGGAGCTGATTCAAGAGTAATTAATGGGAAGTCTTTTTTTCCAGAAAATATGATTGTATCAGAGCAGAAAAAGTACATATTTAATGCTCTTGAGATTTCTGCAGCAATCGAATCATTAAACTATTAGGACCTAGGCGATATGTGGAATACAAAATGGAAAGGAGCTTGTGCTGAATGCATAGGGCCTTTACATATAAAACAAAAATTACCTATGCAGGATTCTCATTATTTGTTCTTGTCAAAGAAATGCTTTATTGCAGCAGTTTCTGACGGGTTAGGAAGTAAGGCTCATTCTGATTTTGGTTCTAAGACTGCATGCTGGTTGTTTGTAAAGTTGGCAAAAGAATGGATTGGGGTTCGGGACAAATCGCCGGAGGATTTTACTTCTCTTTTTGTAAAAAAATGGGTTTGTGAAATACAGAAGAGCTCTTTTGATGTTAGAGATTGTTCGGCAACCTTTTTGGGGGCAGTATATCACAATAGTACTCTTTATCTTTTCCAGTTAGGAGATGGAATGATTTCTTGTATTTTTGATGATGAATCAAAAAATCTTGTGATGACAGATGCAAAAGACGAATCGTTTTCTAATATGACAAAATCACTGCGAAATGAAGTTTTACCTAATGATTG
>DFJV01000052.1 GCA_002373205.1 Treponema sp. UBA3662 | reverse complement strand
GAAGACGACTTTTTGCTCTACAAAGACATTCTTTCCGGTTTTTCCGAAGCAGAAATTCACCTTTGCGGATATTGCAACGCGGGTAAAATTTTCACAGCCTATTACATTTTAAAAAACACGCCCCACCCTTCAGCATCAAAGGTAATGGAGCACATAAAGGACTTGAACTGCTGCTGCACAGACAGTATTTCGCTTTTAAACGGAATCCTAAAAGCATCCGCTATAAAAGAAGCACGCGAGGAGAAAAATTCAAATGTCCAAAAGTAACCAGACCTTTTTAATTGCCCGCACGCTCAGCGATGTTTTCTACCACCTCAAGAACGTAAACGGACTGCAAATCCGCGGCGGGGGAACAGGAAAATTTCCCTTTGCAGAAAAAGTCCTTGCCATAAGTTCAATCCCGGAACTAAGCACCATAGAAAAAAAAGAACGCTTCATTGAATTTGGTTCAGCAGTAACCCTTTCCCGCATCCTTGACGTTGGACGCACAAACATGAGCCCTGTTCTTTACGATGCAATAAAAACAATCGCAAGTGAATCCGTACGAAACATTGCAACAATCGGAGGCAACATCTGCTCCGGCTGCGAAGGAAACGGAACACAAAAGAGCACGCTATGGGGGCCGCTTCTTGCACTTGGCGCAGTATTGGAATTCAGAAAAAAGCCCAACGACTCAAAGATGATTCCCTTTTCCCAATTCAAGGAAGTGCCGGAAGGCTACCTGCTGACAAAGGTGCGTGTTCCACAGAACGAGAGCGAGGTTGCAATATTCAAACGGGTGGGACCTTCCAGAAGGATTACGGAGGACAGCGCAAGCTTTGTCTTCTTGGCAGACATGGAAAACGACAGCATAGCCAGCATAAAAATCATACTCGCCGGCCCCATTGTTTTCCATCCCGTAGAAATCGAAAACCAGATTCTCTACACAAAGCTTCCGCTCACAAGGGATTTTATAGAAAAAAAAGTGGCAGAGGCAGAAAGCGCCTACGACATGAAATTTTCAGGGCAAAAGTCAAAAAGGCTTTTAAAGGCACAGTTCCTTAACATGCTGCGCTATTCTTTTGAACAGCTAATGTAATTTTATATTCTTTTGGACGGTACTTTTTCCTGTTCTACCATTTTAGTCTTTTGCTAATCCGACAGAACAGGCATCTGCGCCACCGCCGTTCCGGGGTTCCGGCATTCGCCTTCATTGCTGGGGTTCGACAGGCTCACCCAACAGCAACCCGCCTTTCGGCGGGCCCCTCCATGGCGGCGTAGGTCTTTTTCTTTTTACATTGAAGTGTAACCGCCGTCAACAGGAAGAGCAACTCCTGTTACATAAGCGGAAGAAGGTGCAGCAAGGAAGATTGCGGCAGAATCAAGTTCGCCTTCATTTCCATAGCGGCTGAGCGGAATCATTGTCTGGGCATTCTGCTGGAAGAAGTCAGAGTCAAGTGTTTCCTTTGTAAGCGGTGAATAGAAATAACCCGGGCAAATTGCGTTTACGGTAATATTGTATTTACCCCATTCAGCTGCAAGACCGCGGGTCAAATTTACAACGCCACCCTTTGCGGCATGGTATGGAGAACAAGGAGCAACCTTATTGCCAACAAGACCGTACATGGAAGCAATGTTTATTATGCGTCCGTACTTTGCAGGAATCATTGCGGCCTTTGCTACTGCGCGGGAAACGCGGAATGTTCCAAACAGGTCAATGTTTATCTCGTTGTTGAACTGCTCGTCTGTAATGTCTTCTGCAGGAGCAACAGCACCAGTACCGGCATTGTTAACAAGAATGTCTATTCTGCCAAAGGTTTCCATAACCTTTTTTACCATGTCATCAACAGCCTGTGTGTCTGTTATGTCACAGCGTACGGCAAGAGTCTGCACGCCAAATTCATTTTTTATCTCGGCAGCAACGGCCTCAATTTTTTCTACGCGGCGGGCAACTGCAACAATGTTTGCACCCTGGTTTGCAAGTGCCTTTGCCATCTGAACGCCAAGGCCTGTGGAGCAACCTGTAACAATAGCGGTCTGCCCCTTTAAGTCAAAGTAAGCTTTCATTTTTACCTCTTAAAAATGTGATTAATCAGGAAATCAAACCGAATCCTTTCGCCACCATTATAGCAAAAACCTTTTTCCATGTAAACAATAGGGATAAATACAACATGAAAATCTCTTTTTACAATATTTTATTCTGTAAACCAAGCGGAAATCAGGTTTGGACGCAACGGGAAGAAAAATCTGGATGAAAATCCATTTGCGCGGAGCGACCGAAGGGAGCGAAAGTCCTATTACCGCCGCACCATGGAGTTTCAGCCAGATTTTTCTGGTAGTGGAGTCCAAACCTGATTTCCAATTTCCGCTTACACAAAACAAAATGTTGCCTTATAAGATTTTTGGTGTTATATTTATAAACAGGAGGAAACTATGGCAGAAGAAGAAGAAAAAGAAACAACCTTTGACTATACCACAGGCACTACAGAAAGCAGCGAAAGCGGATCCAAAAGCAGCGCAAAGACTACTGCGGAAGAAATAGGAAAGACGATTCTTGAATACATAGACAAGGGTGTCGAAGCCGGAAAGAAGGGGCTAAAGACTGCCGGGGTAGCAATCTCTGACTTTGGGGACAAGAGCGTAAAAAGCATAGAGCTCCAGCAGCTCAAAATGAAAAAGAACAAGGCACTTGCCCAGCTTGGAAAATATGTTTGGGAAACGCTAAAGGCAGGCGGAGAAAATGCAGCCCTAAATTCAAGTGACGAAAAAATCAAATACTATATGGAAGGCCTTGCAAAACTTCAAGAAAACATAGAAAAGCACGAAAAGTTCTTTGAAGAAGCAAAGGCTAAAAACAAGGCCTCAAAAGAAGAAGCTAAGGATTAAGCTTAAGCTCTCCGTATTCGTCCACAATCTCGGTCTTCATAGCGTTCATTGGACGCCAGACTATAGAAATAGAAATATACGGGTCAAAGTTGTAGGATTTTGACCCGTCATTTTTTGTAATAAGGCGGGGCTTTACCTCAAAGCTGGAAATAAGGTCCCAGTCATGCAGGTCGTGCGAGAGGGTTGCCTTTAGGTTCTTTAGCTTAAAGCCCGAAGAGCGTCGCTTTGTCTGTTCTTCATCCAACATAGAGTCATCGCCCCAGAATGCAAAAGAATTAAGCAAATCCTTGAACACATTCGTTTCTCCGGGAAGGTTTATGCCGGAATGGGTATAGTCCTGAATATAACGGTAGATTACGCTGTTCCTAGATTCTGAACTGAAGGTAAGGTTTACAAAATTATTTATCTTAAAGGTAACAGCCGGAATAAATTTAAAATAGCTGTTGGTTGGCCTTATGCAGTCATAGACAATGCTTGTGTTCAGCGAAGGTGCCCAAGTAACGCGCCTCTTCCAGTAGCGGAAGTTTTTTTGCCCCGAAGTATATGCAATAGAAAAAGTTTCCGGAAGGAACTCACGATCGCTCCTAATAGTCCACCCGCTTTCCTCGTCAAAGTCATATCCATAAGTGTAGGCTGCGGTATAGGCAACCTGCAGACCGCCATAAGAAAGTGCCGCCTTGAATGAATCCGAATAGTGCTCTTCCAGATTGTAATTGTAAGACTGGGTTAGTGCAAATTTTCCGTCCAAAAATTTTAGGGATGCAGACTGCTTGAATGGAAGCTTGCGCCAGTTTTCCACCACGTCATTGCTTACAGTTTCCTCTATTTTTTCAAAGCCAGATGCAAAGGTAAGTTCAGTATATGGGAAAGTGAACCTTAAGTTGCCCTCATACTTGTCTTTTTGCGGCGGAAGGGTCGTGGAAAGGATAAGCCTCTGCGAAAAATCCTTACCCTCTTCTGCAGAAAGAGTTGCGCTGAGTGTGTGCTCTGTAACGCTCTCCTCGTCAGTTAAGTCTGCGGTAAGGTAGTCCCACTCAGGATGTTCTTCGTCTCCTATAAACTGAGTCCTTACAAGCCTTATGGATGTGTTCCAGTCTATGCTGGAATTCTTGAACACTTCATTATAAATCAACGGCTTTACGGAAATGCCATTATCCACGTTCAAATCGTTCTTGCGGGCCTGGTAGTCTGTCTTTCGGACAGTAGCGGCATCTGCATCAGAATAACCGTCCAGGCTGGGGTGGGTCTGGTAAAGGGGCGTATATGTAAGAACGTTCTTCATTCCAAACATTGAGTCCCTAAAAGAAAGTCCGCTTGTAAGCACAACCGGGGATGTAACCTGATAATAGCTTGACTGCCTCTCGCTCCACTTAAAATCATCCGGCTTGGAAAGCTTTGTTGAATCGTATGCAAACTGCGAAGTGAACTGCGGCGTAACAGAATATTTTAGCTCGTAGTCAATGTCAGAAATATTTGTAACACGTATGTCCGAGCGCACGTTCAGTGAAGGAAGGTCCTTTTCACCCAAAACGCTGCCATCATTAACTTTGTCCTGCTCCTTATCTTCCTGCACTTCAGATTCAGCATTGCCATCCTTTTTCTTTGCGTCAGAAAATTCCTCTGGAACGGAAAGCTCGTATGGAAAAGATACCGGCTTTGATCTTTTTTCTTCAAGCGGATACTTTATAATTGAGCCCGCAACGTTCGCACTGAATTTTAAGGGAGTCACCTGGGAAGGATAAAAGAACATTCTCTCCGGTGTGTACAAATACCAGTCGTCCGTAGCTTCGGAAGCAATAGCAGTATTCGTCTTGGAATTAAAAATGACAGATGAACTTATATCCGTAATGGAAACATTCTGCAAAAAAGGCTTTAGGTAGTCGGGAATGTTAAAGCTGTGCGAAGCGGATGCATTCCATGTGTAAGAAGAAACGCTAACCTTGTCTTCATCCTCATCGTCATCCTCATCCTTTGCGCCCCTGGTAAGAAAGGAAATCCAGTCCATGTATTCTGTGCGCTCACCAAAGTCATCAGTAAAATACGGGTCTGAATATATTGGCATGGAAACCTTAAAGTTGAATGGGCTTGTACCGCTAACCGCCAAATTTCCGCTGTAACGGAAGGGTGTCTTTATTCCCAAAAGATTTGCCTTGTCCTTATAGCTTTCTCCGGCAGAAGAATAGGGTGTGTAGACTTCGCCCGTGCTGTCCATAAAAACACTGTTGCTAAAACCCAAATTCAAGTTGGCATTAAAGCTTGAAAGATATTTTTCCGGCTTAAAGACGGCATCAAAACCTACCATGGTTCCAAGCGTGCTGTAGTGGTCAAACATAAGCTTAAGGTAATTGCTTGTGTCTCCGGTATAATCTTCATCCAGGTTGTGAAGAACAATTCCTTCCCTTCTCTGCTCCTTTAGCTTGGTGGGTTTCATAAAGTTGTAAAGGCCCTTGCCAAGTTCATCATCCTTGTCATCATCTTCAGACGAAGAAGTGGAATCTGCTTCAAGGGGCTTTCGACCGTAGATGTATGTGGTAGACTGGAAGTAATATCCCCGCCTTGTATCATAACCGAATGTTGGGTTAAAAATTATTTCGTCCTTGGGATAATAGAATGCAGGAAGGTAGAGCACCGGTATCTCGCCAATAAATAGCATTGCGTTAAAGAAAGCAAATTCTCCTCCGGGAAGAACCCAAATCTTTGTAGCTCGGATTTTCCAGTGGGGATTTTCATCATCACAAAATGTAAGCGAAGCGTTCTTAAAGACAATCGTGTTTTTCGAATTCTTTCCGAACATAGAAGACGAAACTACCAGTGTGGAACCAGATGGCAAATTTATTGCATCGCTCTGGGTTTGAATAACGCGGCCACCGTCAAAGATTCCTTCGTAGGTAAGGGTGTTAAAAAGAACGGTCTGAGCCGTAATCTTCTGCTCTCCAGCCTTACCGCCAGTCTGCTCCATAACAACGTCGCCCTGGGCATATAGGATATTGGTCTCGCGGTTGTAGCTTATCTTGGATGCGCTTATCTTTGTTTTTACGCTGCCCTGGGCAACTTCTACCACAACCGCACCGGTAAGCACAATCTGCTCTTCCTTGGTAACGGAATCCTTTACGTATTCAGTTTTGTTTGCGTTTACGATTGTTATTACGGAAGTCTGTGAATTAGAGTCGTCAGCCCAAACTTTTACGCCCAATGCAAAGAAAACCAGCAGCAAGCACCTAATGATGAGGAAAACAAATTTTCTTTGCAGGGGTCTAAGGCTCATGGGTTATTCTTTTACTTCTCCCCTAGCCTTTTCACGTTCAAGCATTTCTGCAACATAGCGTCCGGTCCAGCTCTTCTTGTTAAGGGAAACTTCTTCCGGGGTACCGGTTGCAACAACTCTTCCACCGCCGTCACCACCTTCCGGGCCAAGGTCTATTATGTAGTCCGCCTGGCAGATAACATCCACGTTGTGTTCAATCATCACAACGGTATTGCCCTTGTCCACAAGCTTTTGGATAACACCCATCAGCTGCTTTATGTCCACAAAGTGAAGGCCTGTCGTAGGCTCGTCCAGTATGTAAAGGGTTTTGCCGGTGGAAGGACGGGCAAGTTCGCTTGCAAGCTTTACGCGCTGTGCCTCTCCGCCGCTCAAAGTAAGCGCACTCTGCCCAAGCTGTATGTAGCCAAGACCAACGTCCTTTAGCGTCTGAAGCTTTCTTGCAATGTGAGGAATGCTGTCAAAGAAAGAAGCAGCCTCTTCAATCGTCATGTCAAGAACATCGCTGATTGACTTGCCCTTGTAGAGAACCTCAAGAGTTTCCCTGTTGAACCTTTTTCCGCGGCACACGTCGCACTGGATAAAAACGTCCGGCAAGAAATTCATCTCGATTGTAATTGTACCCGCACCCTGGCAGTTTTCGCAGCGTCCGCCCTTTACGTTAAAGCTGAACCTTCCGTTCTTGTAGCCGCGTGCCTTTGCATCTGGAAGGCTTGCGTACAGTTCGCGGATTTTGTCAAAGACACCAATGTATGTTACCGGGTTGCTTCTTGGAGTGCGTCCAATCGGCGACTGGTCAATGCTTATGACCTTGTCTATGTTTTCAAGACCGGAAATCTTTTTGTAGGCACCAGCAGGATAGTCGGTCTTCATAATCTTGTTGCTTGCGGCAGGAAAGAATACGTCGTTGAGCAGGGTTGACTTTCCGCTGCCGGAAACACCCGTAATGCATGTGAATGCCCCAAGCGGAATCTTTACGCTTATGTCCTTTAGGTTGTGCTCGCTAACACCTTCAATGCTAACAAAAGAACCGTTGCCCTTCCTGCGCTCAGACGGAATCTTCATCCTAATAAGGCCTGCCAGGTAACGCCCTGTAATACTGTCCTTGCAGGAAGCCACAAATTCAGGGGAACCGCTTGCCATGATTTGCCCGCCGTGAACACCAGCCCCAGGTCCTATGTCTATTAGCCAGTCAGCGGTACGGAGGGTCTGTTCATCATGCTCAACAACAATAACAGTGTTCCCAATGTCGCGCAAATAGGTAAGGCTGTCTATAAGCCTCTGGTTGTCCCTTTGGTGAAGACCAATGCTAGGCTCGTCAAGGACGTACATTACTCCGGTAAGCGCACTTCCAATCTGGGTGGAAAGCCTGATTCTCTGAGCCTCACCACCGCTAAGGGTTGCCGCACTGCGTTCTAGGGTAAGGTATTCAAGACCAACGTTCTTTAAAAAGTTAAGGCGGTTGCGTATTTCCTTTAGAACCTGCGAAGCAATCTTTGTCTCGGTCTCGCTCAAATCAAGTTCATCAAAAAATTTAATCGTCTGCAAAACTGAAAGCTCCGTAAGCTGCCAGATGTTCTTTCCGCCAATGGTAACGCAAAGAGCCTCAGGCCTAAGCCTTTTTCCGTGGCAGGAAGCACACTCGTGGCGAGACATGTATTTTTCTTCCATATTAACCCGCTGGGAATCGCCCCAAGCCTCGTTGTAGCGCCGCTTCATGTCGTTAAGCACTCCGGGCCATGGCCTCCTGTATTCGCTGTAGCCTTCACCGCTCTGCTTCCTGTAGACCCAGTTAAGGACAATGTTTTCGTCGCCGTTCCACAGGTAGTCAAACTGCTTTTTGGTAAGCTTGTTCAGAGGAGTGTCAAGTGAAAAGCCGGCCTCCTTTGCAACAGCGGTAAACATAGTCTTGTTCCATTCGCTTTCGGGATTGTAAAAATCAATGCCGCGCTCGTTAAAAGAAAGGGACGGATCCGGAATAATCTTGTCCTTGTCCCACTCCATCTTTTCGCCAAGACCCGTGCATTCAGGACAGGCACCAAAGGGATTGTTAAAAGAAAAAAGGCGGGGCTGAAGCTCCGGGATAGAAATTCCGCAGTCAGGGCAGGCATTCTTCTGGCTAAAGAAAACTTCCTGTTCAATGTAGGCTGCGTTGCGGTCGTAGGGAGTACCCTTTGCATCAAGGGCAGCGGTAACGGAAGCATAAGCCTCATCATCCTTGTTCACCCTGCGGAGCACAATGATTACACCGTTGGAACTTTTTAGCGCAGTCTCAACAGAATCAGCAAGCCTCTGCCTAATACCTTCCTTTAAAACTATGCGGTCAACAACAATTTCTATGGTGTGCTTCTTCTGCTTGTCAAGCTTGATTGAATCCTCAAGCTCCACCATAAGGCCGTCTATGCGGGCGCGCACAAAACCGCTCTTCTTGGCATCGTCTATAACCTTAACGTGCTCGCCCTTCTTGCCACGAATAACCGGCGAAAGAAGCGTAAGCTTTGTACCTTCGTCCCAAGAAAGAATTGTGTCTATAATCTGGTCAACCGACTGCTCCTTTATTTCCCTGCCGCACTTGGGACAGTGTGCCCTTCCAATACGCGCAAAAAGCAGGCGGTAGTAGTCGTAAATCTCCGTAACGGTTCCAACCGTTGAGCGGGGGTTCTTGTGAGTAGTCTTCTGTTCAATAGAAATAGCAGGAGAAAGGCCGGAAATAAGATCCACATCCGGCTTGTCCATGCGCCCCAAAAACTGCCTTGCATAAGAGGAAAGGCTTTCCATGTAGCGCCTCTGCCCCTCGGCAAAAAGCGTGTCAAAAGCAAGGGAAGATTTTCCGCTCCCCGAAAGGCCGCTTATAACAACAAGCTTGTTGCGGGGAAATTCCACGCTAACATTCTTTAGGTTGTGCTCCCTGGCACCCTGAACCACAATCTTTTCCCCTTCCACGACGGGGCTTATGGCATTTTTCATGCTATCTTTGCTAATCTTTTTCACGCCAATATAATAGTAAAAATTGCATAAAAATTCAATGTCAAGAAAAAGGCATAATGACGAGCAAAAATTTCTTTTCATTTTTCTTTTTCTGGAGCATATTCTTACTTCTACTGTGCCCGGCACTACGTGGCCGGTCAGTCCAGCAGCAAGCTACGGAGCATGCACCCTTTCCGCGCGAATCAATCATTCGTCAATTACACAGACAAGTTTTATAAGTCCTGAAGTTTTCCAATGCCTGTATTTTGTAGAATGAATATTCCCCAACAGATTTGAATCCGAGCGAAATTTAGAAGCATCCCAATCATCCTGTTCTGGTGCAGTTTTATCTTTGTAGTACCAAAAGCGCTTGGCAATTTTTTTTATTAAGAGCCGGTCTTTAAATTCCCTTGGGCTAACAGCACGATCTCCTATCATCAAGACCACTTCTGGAGCAAGAGAATTATTATAATTTTGAGTACTTATGCTTTGCAGACTTGGATAATTCTGCTGTACAGGAGTCCCATCGTGAAGCTCTTTTGGTAAGCATTTAAATTCATAATCAGAAACAGCAAGTTCTACAGTTTCTGCATCAAAGTCCGTCTCAAAATGCTTTTGCACCAGCTTCCGTAAAAGTTCAGGAGTTATATTGTCTTGTATTAACTTTACGGCATCTTTTTTCTCTGAATACTCTGCTATGAAGGATTTTATTTTTTCTTTATCAAAACTTGCCTTATTGAACAAATCCAAGAAGTGTATTCCAAGGGGATTATCGTTTAGAAAATTGATTTCGACAACTGAATGTTTATTTTCTTTGCCAGAGTAATCAAAATCATACACATACATGTTGTCACAGATAAGAACTCCAATATTGATTTTCAGTTGGGCAAGATAAGAGAATAGCTGGTCACGCCCCTCGTGCAGCACAGGACGCTTGAGCTCAACGACAAACAAATCTTCATTATTGTGACGGAGAATTATATCAGGGTATTTTGTGCTAACGCCCATCTTTACAGGCCTCTGGGAATCTATGTCGCCGTCAAGTCTACTATAGTCAAACAATTCAGAGAAAATATTTTCCCATGCTATTTGTACATTTTGCTCACGTGAATTTTTGTTCCTATTGAAAATATCTACTATTTTGTTCCATCTTTCGATGCTGGTCATGTCCTATCTCCTGTGGTATGGTATCAGTTCCCTTCCGATTTTTCAATTATTTCTTTACGATTGATTTTGTTTTGCCTAAGAATGAATCAAGGCACTCCAAAGCTAAAACAAAAACCAAAACTAATTTTTTCATATTGTCCTCCTAAAGTAAAAATTTTATTTTTATTCCGACATAAAGCTGGATTTTTTTCACCGTTTTATTTCGCCAACCTTGTTCCAGACCATTCAACAAAATTAGGATAGAACAAATCCGTTACATCTTTTTCACTACAGTCACCAAAGACCTGCGGTACACCGCCAGTCCAAGCACGGACTTTTTCTTTACCGAAGATTGCCCGTGCATTCTCTATTGCATCAATTCCATACCCTTCGCCCTTATTTGTATTCTGCTTGATAAAGGAATCAAGCTCATCTGGATAAATCCAACGCAGCTCGCCCTTGTACCCTACGACCACAGAGCAAAAGGCCTCGTTTCCTTCTTGTCGGGAGCGCACCCCCTCTGCAAATGCATGTTGCCAGATTGTATCATCAACCGGCAAACTGTAGCCAAGCAAAACAATATGCCTTGCTTTTCCCAAACTCACTTTTACATTCCGCTGGATTTCTTCCAAGAAGGATGTTGGTGTAGACTTGTACATTGTCTGCATAATCATGGGAGCATCGAAGGCTTTGGTTTCCGAGCCACAGTGCATACATTGCAGGGAATCATATTTTAGTTCCTTGCGCCAGTTATTTTCTTGATGAGTAAATTCATTTTCTTCAATTTTATCGGAGTCAAACAGGGGAATAGGAAAACTTGGAATCAACTGCTTTGATTTATAATCTCCCCAGTGATTGTTTCCGTGGAAAAAAGTCATTCTCCCGCAGACAGGACATTCACGCCAGTTAGATGAGCCGTGAGCAAAATAAAATTTTCCCGCACGGTTGAGCGGAGTTCCTATGTGGTCATCCTCGTTTTCCCGGCTTGCTACACTCTCGGTAAATTCTAGAGTCGCTTCTATTCTATTTCCCTCAATCTTTCGCCCACGATGTTCCACACCGTAATCAAGCCAAAGTTTTAGAGGATGGTCCTGAATGTAAGGTGGATGGTGATTCAGTTCGTAATGGGAATTCATAAAAATCCAAGGAAAGACCATTTCAAAGTTAAAGGAAACAAATGAAGTCGTAAAAAGGTAAAAATCCCGAGTATGAACAGGATAACAGTGATGGAATTCATTTGCTTCTTTCTGCATAAGGCGGTCGAAAGAATTGAAGAATTTCTTATATTTTGCGAATTCATCTGATTTTTTGCCTTTCGAAATGTTATACCACGCTCCTGCAAAAAGCATGTTTATAAAAAGCGTGAGGAAATTTCTTGCAGCTTGCAACCGTGAAGGAGGAAGGATTTCTTCGTGGAAAGAAGAATTATCATTGCCTGCCTTGTTCAAGCAATTTACTTTGAGCGACTGGTGGGAAAGAAGCCGCTTGTCTATAATGGAATAGGCATCGCGAATAAGGTTGTCAGTGTGCTCTTTACATGGGCATAGTTTTATGATTTTCTTTAAGGCATTCCAATCGTACTCAGTACGAAGTTCCAGAATCCGCTTTTGCAGAACTTTGACATCAAAGCTTTTTCCAAACACACCCCGCGCATTTTCCAAGTCAGAGTCGGAAACAAAAAAAATACTTTCCCCATTTCCGTCAAGAAATTTGAGAAAGGCAGAAAATTTTAGCAAATCTTTTCCTGAGAAGTATTTTCTCAAAAAAGTCTCTGCTTCTCTCTGCTTTGAAGCGACAGACAAAAAGCGTAGTATTTTTGTCTGGTCATTGGTCGGCGGCATACTGAGACTTGCAGTCGCACCGGCACCAATGATAGCGAGAACTTCGGAATGGGTGGGGTTGTATTCAGAAAACATGATGGTTAATCCTGCAACAGAGAGATTGTAATATCGTCCAACTCCTTAGAATTATTATTGCTTTCTGACAAAGCTTCTAATTCAGTTTTTGAAATCACAAATCTTATTTTCTTATGGTGATTTACAGCATGAACTAACACTGCAGAAAACTCTGTTGAGACATTATATTTCAATTCTCTTTTCACAATGTAGCTTTCTTCAATTTGGTTATTTTCACCTGACTGAAGGCAGAATATATTAAGATTGTTGTTTTCTTGCTTTACAGAATAACCTTCCGAACCAGTTATGGAAAATGAAAAGCTTATTTTATCTTTCCGTATTGTATTTTCATTTTCTTCGGACTCTACAAAATCAAATGTCTTATTAACTGAGCATTCAGAAACCGTCCCTTCAATAACAAAATAGGTTTCCATTTCCTTTTTTAACTTGTCAAGGTTTCTGTCTTTATCTTCATATCCGTTTGCTATCGCCTTTTCATAATACTCTTTTGCTTTTGAAAGATTATGTCTGTATAATCCTAATTCTGGATCAAAATAATGGTTGAATAGTGCAAGTCTATAAAGGGCATTCGAATCTCCTTGTTCCGCAGCTGTGTGATAGAATCTTTTCGCTGCAGTAAAATCTTGTTTAGTTCCCTGTCCATGTTCGTACATCCAACCTAAAGAATACATAGCATAGTGATCAAATCTGCCAGCTTCTTTATACAATTCAAAAGCTTTTACGTCATTTTGCTCGCAACCTTGTCCATAATAGTACATATCGGCAAGTCGATTTTTTACGCTGCCCTTCCAGCCACCTTGGTCAACGTATTTTTTATACAATTCGAAAGCCTTTTCTAAATTCTTCTCAATACCAACACTTCCCTTATAATAAATATCGCCAAGCTCTTCTTGTGCATACAAATTACCCTGACTGGCAGATTCTGTATACCATTTTACAGCAATTTCCTCATCCTCGTCACAACCAAATCCATTGTTATACATCTCAGCAAGTTCATACTGAGCTTTAGCGTGCCCAAGATTTGCAGCTTTTGAATACAAGTCAAGGGCTTTTTTATCATCACCATCACAGCCTCTTCCTGTAGAATAATTTTGGGCAAGCTGAAACAGAGCATCTGCATTATTATGTTTTGCAGCCTTTTCAAACCATTTGTTCGCAGCTTCCAAGTTTTTTTCGACATATTTTCCGTCTTCAAAATATTTTCCAACGATATATTGAGCCCTTGGATTTCCTGCTTCTGCAGATTTTTCATAGTAGGAGAACGCTTTTTCTTCATCTATTTTTATGCCATCACCAGTATGATATTTTTCCCCAAGTTCAAAAAGAGCCAAGACATCTCCTGTTTCTGCTCTTTTTTCTAATTCTTCTATTCCCTTATTTTTCATGTTGACCTCCTAAGTCATTTTTATTTTGTCTGGCACAGTGCCAGTGAAATATTTATTCTATCCCTCACAGTTTTAATTTTACCGCAGCAGATGCATAAAATGGTCAATTGCAATTTGACTTTTTTGTTTTTAGCGTCGCAAATTTTACACTACATTCAGCGTATTTTAATTAAATATTACACGGAATTTGTAGTTTTTTCAAGTTAATTATACGCAGGATGAAGTATTCTGTAATTGACCTTTTTAAATTAATACGGTTTAAGGAGATCCTTGCGGGCAGATGGATTCTATTTTTAAGAAAACCCTTCGATCAGAACTTGATTTTCAGGATGTAAAAGTAAAGGAACTTGCTTTTAAGACAGGTCTCTCCAAAAGAACTTTGGAAGGATACCTTGGCGCTAGAGCCTCCATTCCGCCGGCTGACGTTGCGGTAAAGATTGCCGGTGCCCTTAATGTTTCCGTTGAATACCTTGTAACAGGAAGAAAGTTTTTTGAAAGACCAGTGTCTGAACAGGACCAGAGAATCATTGAAGAAATCGGAATGCTTTCTAAAGGACAGAAAGAACTTCTTGCACAATTCATCACGTCCCTAAAAGAATTTAAAATACAGAAAGAATAGGAAAGCATCAATTTTTCGTAACAAGTAAAAAGGCAAGTGTTAAAAAACATGGATACTGTTTTCAGGCCAGGACACCTACGCCCGATTGGAGGGGCGGCAGGGTTGCTTGCAACCCGTTGCCGTTGCCGTGTGGGTGAGCTTGTCGAACCCCAGGCAATGGAGCGAAAGCGGAACCCCGGAAAGCGGGGAAGGCAAAGTAATTAAAGCGTTTGCAAAAGGGATGTTTGCCCAGACACAATAATTACCGTCCAAAAAATTATCAAAAAAAATTCCCCCTTAACCATTTCCACCTTAACTTTTGTCTTTAAGTTTTTAGTTTAAAGTTTTACACTTGTAAACGAAGGCAGAATCCATTATAATCATGCAATGAATCGCCCAGTCGGAGGTATAAACATGAAATTCATCGATGGCGGAGTTACCGCACCAATAGGGTTCACGGCAAACGGAATCCACTCAGGCTTAAAGGAAAGCCGCAAGACAAACGACACGGCACTTATCTTTAGCGACACAATGTGCACTGCCGCAGGAATCTTTACACAGAACCGCTCACAGGCAGAATGCGTAAAATACACAAGAAAGGTTGTGGCAACAGGAAAGGCCCAGGCCGCAGTATGCAACGTATGCTATGCAAACGCATGCACCGGTGAAGTAGGCTACCAGAACGCTGTCCGCATGGCAACATCGGTTTCCCAGGAAATTGCAAAGACAGGAGTCAGCATTCCAAAAGAAAACATCATCGTATGCTCAACAGGAATCATAGGCCAGCACGTGCCTGTAGAAAAAATAGAAGCCAGCATGCCAACTTTGGTAAAGGGCCTTTCCAAAGAAGGTCACAAGGAAGCACGCACAGCAATCATGACTACGGACACCCACTTTAAGGAATGTGCCGTAGAAACAGAAGTTGGCGGAAAGACAGTACGCATAGGCTGCATGTGCAAGGGAAGCGGAATGATTCACATCAACATGGGAACAATGCTTTCCTTCGTAACAACCGACTGTGCAATCAGCGCGGAAATGCTGCACAAGGCACTCCTTCTTTCTGCAGAAAAAACCTACAACTGCGTAAGCGTAGACGGCGACACTTCAACAAATGACACCCTCACCGCTATGGCAAGCGGAAAAGCCGGCAACAAAGAAATAACAGGCGAAGGTGCAGACTTTGACGCATTCATGGAAGCACTCAATGCGCTCAACACCGTAATGGCAATGAAAATTGCAGCAGACGGTGAAGGAGCAACCCATCTTGTTGAATGTACTGTAAACGGAGCAAAAGACGAAAAAACTGCCCGCGGACTTGCAAAAGCCGTAATCTCTTCAAGCCTTGTAAAAGCCGCAATCTACGGTCGCGATGCAAACTGCGGACGCATACTCTGCGCACTTGGCTACTCTGGCTACGACTTTGAGCCTTCCAAATGCTCGGTCTTCTTCTCCGGCAAAAAGAACTCAGACCGCTACGCCGATGCCCTCAAAGACGGAATCACAGAGGTTGCGTCAAAAGACCCGGCAGAACGCATAGAAGTTGTCCACAATGGCGTAGGCCTTAGCTTTGACGAAGAAAAAGCCACCGCCATCCTTTCTTCACAGGCAGTAGAAATCGAAGTAAACCTTGAAGACTCTGGATCCGCCAACGGACGCGCATGGGGCTGCGACCTAACTTACGACTACGTAAAAATAAACGGCGACTACAGAAGCTAACAATAATTTTAATGCAGGGGGGGAAAGCCTTCCCCCTGGCCTCAGCCCAAGGTCTTCGGCACACCCCCTTCTGCGGGCTCAAACGCCGCCCGCAACGCCTGCTATAATTGGTGCGTGTTAACAGACAATTCCGCGAGTTTCGCAGAAACTCGGTAGCGTAAGCGGACAACGCCCCAAAATTGGTATATGTTAGCAAAGAAAATCTAAAAGTTACAAAAGGTCGTCACCCTGAACTGCTACGCCACATTCGCACGCACTTGCTACGAATGTGGATTCAGGGTCTGTGTACCGCTAGGCTTTAGCTTTTACAGATTCCGGGTCGGGGCCCGGAATGACAGTTTGTACCCGAAATGACGGTTGCTACTTGGGATGAAGGTCGTCACCCTGAACTGGATTCAGGGTCTGTGTACTGCTAGGGTTTTGCTTTTACAGATTCCGGGTCGGAGCCCGGAATGACGGTTGTTACCTAAAACTATGGTGCTACTTTAGGATTTTGTTCAGTACTGCGTCTTTTTGGCGCCAGTTTTTGTCTACTTTTACCTGAAGGTCTAGGTCTACGCGGTAGGGGAAAATCTTTCTGCATTCTTTTATGCTTTCTACACGGATGGCCTTTATCATTGCGGCTCCCTTTCCGATTACGATTCCCTTTTGGCTTTCGCGCTCTACGCAGATGTTGGCGCGGACTTTTAGAAGGTTCTGCTTTTCCATCTTCATGTCTTCTATGCTTATGTAGATGGCGTGGGGGAGTTCCTGTTCAAGGCGCTCTATTGCCTTTCCGCGGATTATTTCGCTTATGCGGAATTCAACTTCCTGGTCTGTGTAGTATTCTTCCGGGTAAAGGTGGGGGGCTACAGGGGCAAGGTCGTAGAGGGCCTTTAGCACTTCGTTTACGTTTTTGTCTTCCTGGGCGCTAATTTCTACAATGCGTTCCTTTGGAAAGTCGGGGAACTGCTTGTCCAGGAAAAGCTTTGTGATTGATGCTGATGATTCTGGTGAGTCTGTCTTGTTGATTGCGATTACCAGCTTTTGGGCAAAGGGCTTTACCATGGAGCTGATTAGCTCTTCCTCTTCGCCGTGGTCGCGGGTGGAGTCTAGAATGTACAGAATTGCGTCGCTGTCTTTTATCTGGTCTGCCGCTATTTTTGTAAGCTTTAGGTTAAGCTTTTTTTCGCTTAGGTGAAGGCCCGGGGTGTCTACAAATACAAGCTGGCCAAGCGATGTGTTTACGATTCCGCGGATTGCGTTTCTTGTGGTCTGCGGTACTGCGGACACTATGCTGATTTTTTCTCCGCTTGCAGTGTTGAGGAATGTGGATTTTCCCGCTGAAGGTCTTCCGATTATGCTTACAAGTGCGGTCTTTGGTCCGACCGGCTTTACTTCTGTGTTTTCTTCTTCCATATAATAAGTCTAGCAAAAAAAAATTGAATTTTCAAGGGTGGCCCTTGGACCCCAGAATTTGGAGGGGAGGAAAACCTCTACTCGGAAGCGGTTTTTCCTCCCCTCCAAACCACCCCTTCTTTCCAGCACCGCTTAGGGGCTAGCCCCTAAGAACCCCAGTATGTCTACAGATGTTTTTTGTTTGCAGAGACAATGGTTATACGACATTTCTTGCTTGCCAGTATTTAAGAGCGCAAGGAGGTGCGTTTTAGCAGCGTGCAGAATTGCGAAGCGATTCTGCAATCCCAGAAAAAATCCATGGAGGGATTTTTTCTGGGCAGGCACGGCTTAGGGGCCATATCGCTCAACGTATCGCGATATGCCTAAGGACCCCTATTTTGACATCTGTTTTTAATAAAGACGAGGAAGTTTTTTCTTTCTTGATGAAATTTAATGAGCCCATGGATGGGCGTTTTAGCAGCATGCGGAATTGCTTTGCGATTCCGCAATCCTTGGAAAAATCCAAGGAGGGATTTTTCCAAGGCAGGCTTAGGGAACGGTATTTCTTGCTTGCCATAGAAATAGAATTAGAGAAATTTAAATTTTTGGTTAAAATTGGAAAAAAATATGCCAAATTTTTGATTATGTGTTATAATTTTTTATTATGAAAAGAGTCCGCTGTTTTTTTGGTTCACTTGTGGCAGAAGTAAAGGCTATGCGTCCTCTTACTTGGGTAATGCTTTTGATTACTCTTGCTCTCTATTTTATAACTGTTCCTTATACAACTCATTTTGCCCATTCCCGCGCGATGGTTACGGTTTTGAATGGCAGGATTCCTCTTTCTGCCTTTGCGGGGGTTTTGTCTTCTATTTCGAATATAGTTCTTATTTTTCTTGTGGTTTTTTTTGGGAAGCTTGGTTTTTGCACCTGTATGGGGATTACCGTTGTAAGGTTTATTCGGCTTGCCCAGGGGATTTTTATTAGGCACAATATTCCAAGTTTGCCGGGAACTTTTATTGCCCTTACTTCTATAATTGCGGTGATTCTTATTTACAGGAAGAACCAGTCCTTGGACCGCATGCAGGACGAAAAGCTTGCATTGATGAAGGCTGAGCAGGAGCATTTGAGCCAGTTGTTTACGGAGACGGCCAGGGCTTTGGCTACGGCTATTGATGCCAAGGACCGCTACACCCGCGGACATTCAAACCGGGTGGCTGACTATTCCAAGGAGATTGCAAGACGGGCTGGAAAAAGCGAGAGGGAAATTCAAGAGATTTATTTTGCAGCACTGCTTCATGATGTTGGTAAGATTGGTGTTAGCGGAACTATAATCAACAAGAAGGGCAAGCTTACGCCGGATGAATTTGCCGAGATTAAGAAGCATACGGTCTGGGGCTGGGAAATTCTTTCCAATATAACGCGCTCCCCCTACCTGAATATTGGTGCCCACTACCACCACGAGAAGTATGACGGCCACGGTTACCCGGAGGGGCTTTGCGGAGAGGATATTCCGGATCTTGCCCGCATTATTTCTGTTGCGGATGCCTATGACGCTATGACCAGCAACCGCAGTTACCGCTATACAATGGCCCAGCAGGATGTCCGCAGGGAGATAGAGAAGGGGCTGGGCACCCAGTTTGACCCAAAGTATGCAAAAATCATGCTGGAAATGATTGATGAGGATAAGGAATACAAGATGAAGGAGTAGAAATACGGAAATCAGTTTTGTATTCCACTACCAGCGAAATATGTCTGATAAACCTGCGGTGTCCTGGAATAGGAAATAAAACTCGCTGTGCAAATATGCTTGAGATTATTGGTGAGGATAAGGATTGCACGACGAAAAAGCAGGCACGGCCGGGATTGGAGGGGCGGCTTTGCCGTTCCGAAGGAATGGAGCGGGAAGGGACCCGCGGAACCCCGGAAAGCCCTTAGCATATAAAAGCGCCGCAAGAAAATTTAAATTTAAAATGCAATATGCCGAAAATCAAAGGGAATTCTGCCGTTTTTCCGGCAATGTCCTTGAGGTAAATTGTGTCCCAGACTCAAAAAACGTTGGTAAGTTTACTTATAACCCTTCTCTTGTTTGCAGGTTTTTGCTGTTTTGCCTTTCTTGGCGGGTTTGAATATATAGAAGTAAAATTTTATGCTCCCAGGATGGTCAGGAACAAGGGGGAAACTCTTGAAAAGATAGGCCAGTCCTTTGACCGCTATGCAGATGCCCTGCTTGAAAAATTTGCGGCTTATGCCCTTTTGCCGGAGAATGCAAGCTATATAGAAAGGGAAGCTTCCCAGGAAGAGGTGGACAAGCGCGGACGGGCTGCAGGAATGCTTTTTGAGGAAGTAAAGGGGCTTGAAGGAATCCGCATTGTAGAAAACGATTCCATTCACATTCATTTTTCCACTTATGACAGCGATATTTTTCAGCAGAGCAAGGAATATCTTGCATGGAAGGACTATACTGCCCTTAACGAGATTGAATTTGCAAACCTTGCCTCCAGCGACAACGGTGAATTTGCCTCTACCGCAGAGAAGATAATCAGGCGTGCCAGCCTTTATTTTGACAGCGACGGTGACCGCCTTATTTTTTCCATGCCTTATTTTGACAAGTACACTGCCTGGCGTGGAACGATTGTTTTTTATGTAAAGGCGGGTGATTTTACAGATGAGCTTATAACACAGGATCTTTTGCCGCTCAACACTAAGAGCAAGGTTGTTGCACCCCGCAATACGGAAGCTAATCTTGAGACTCCGGAGAATGTTGGCATTGTTTTTGGTATGCCGTATCTTGCCTACCAGGACAGGGCTTTTATGGTGGATTCCATAGAGCAGAAGTGGGCGGCTGCCGGAAAAGTTGAAAACGGTAATGCAGAGCGGCTTGTGATTGTGAAGGGGCAGGAGGAAGAGTCGCTTATGGTTCTTGTTACCGCATCTTCTTCCAAGTATTGCAAGGCAGGCTGGGTCTGCAACGAAAGCGTCTTTACTTTTTCCGAGCTGGAGCGGGCTGTAATACTTTCTTGCCTCTTTATAACGCTTTTCCTGATTGTATTTACACTCTTTAACCTTAAGCATGACGACATGGTCATTATCAGTTCCAGAATCCGCAAATTTGAGCTTTCTTTGTTCAGGCAGTATTTGGAAAGAAAGGACACCGCTGACTGGCGCGCTTTGGAGAAGGAATTTTCTTTGCGCAGGCAGGATGTTAACTCGGAGATAATAAGCAGCCTTGGAAAGAGGGGCAAAAAGCACCGCAAAGAGGTTAACCTTTTCCTTGACCAGTCTTGGAGCGAGCTTATGTCTGCAATGAGCGGCGGCAGGCGTATGGCGGAGGTTATAAGCTCTTACAAGAATGAAAACCTTGAGCCAAAGCCGGAAAAGGAACTTTATTCTATAGATTATGATCATTCTGCGGATAGGGAGAAAGAAGCTTCACTTGAAGAGAAGCCGTTTGTGGAAAAGCCTTCCCCTGCGGATGAAGTTCCCCAGTCTGATGCTGCGGATGAAGTTGAGGAACTTGAAGAAGTGGACGAGCTTGAAGAGGTTCCAGAAGCAGAGGCGGTTGATGATGTGGAAGAGATTCCAGAAGCAGAGGCGGTTGATGATGTGGAAGAGATTCCCGAGGCAGAGGCAGCTGATGATGTAGAGGAAATTCCCGAAGCGGAGGCTGTTGAAGAAGTGGAGGAGCTTTCCCAGGCTGAAGATGTAGAGGACCTTGAGGAAGTTTTGGACGCTGAGCCTGTGGACGAAGACTTGGAAGTAGAAGAATATGTTCCTGATGCGGCTGTAAAGGATGTAACGGCTGCAAAGGATGAAAAAGAGGCTTCTGGACAGGAAAAGAAGAAGGTTCTGGAAATTTCTGCGGAAGAAGCGGCCCAGGCATTTGATGACGTTTCCCCGGTTCCAGAAAAAGAGGAGCAACCCATGTCTGAGCAGGAAAAGAAGGAGCTTTCCTCTTTTGAGACGGTTTCCTTTAATCCGCTTAAGGGTGAAGAGGGAAAGGCGTGAGGGCAAGACGCTAAAAATTAAATTTTAGGGATTGCATTGTAAATTCCCGGAGTGAAAATTCCGATAACTATAGAACCTATGCAAAGGCTTTGATAAAAAATGCTAGAGAAAGACGGCGGTATCAAAAAGGAAAATTCTTCTCAAGAGCCACAGCAGCTCGGCGGACTTTTAAAAAAAGCTGAAGGCATTTTAAATTTACAAGGAGACAGCGCTTTTATGAACGGTTTGGATGTAAAGTCAGAAGGAAAGGCTATTATTGTTAAGAACGGAATTTTTACTATTTCACAGGATTTGGAGACCAGTTCAGTAAAGCAGGACCCAGCACTTAAGGCCCTTGTGGATTCAATTTTACGCTAAGAACGCTGTTTTATCTAGAAAATTCTCATTACAGTTAAAAAGAATCTCATTATATTGTAAAGCAGATTGTCGGTACATTTGGCATGAGGCCGGATTGGAATGGCGGCGAAGCCGTTGCGAAGCAATGGAGCGGGCAGGGACCCGCGAAACCATGGAAAGCCGTTCCACGATAGTTTTTTGTTTGCAAAAAAAACGGCAGTCCTTATGAGAAACTGCCGTCCATATTAAAATTTAAGAAAATCCAAGGTTTTAGAGGCAGATTCAAAACTCAGTTTTTGTCATGCTGAATGCGGTTGCTCGCAACCAATTTCAGCATCTAGCTTTAGAGATTCCGAAACAAGTTCGAAATGACATTTTTTTAGTAGCGAGGGGCTGTCTTTAGCTGGATGTTGAACATCTGCATAAGCTGGACGAAGGAGTAAATGGTTTTGTAGATTGTTACGGCCTTGGTCTTTAGCTTGCCTTCCGTGAACCTGTCCAAATCCTTCCAGTTTACGATGAGCTGGCTGTGCGGAACCTTCATAAAGTCTTCCAGGGCAGTCTTTAGGTTCTTGTCGTAGATGATTAGGTACTTTACTGAACCTGTGATAAGCTGGGCTGCCTCGTCGTTTGCGTCGCCTATTACCATGTTGATTATGTTGCGGGCTTCCTTGTCCCTTTCGCAGCGGGGAAGCAGGGTCTTAATCTTCATGCCCCATTCGCCGTTTTCCGCAAGCTTTTCGTCAAACTTTAGAATTGCGTCGCAAATGTTTAGCAGGCGGTGCAGAGCTTCGCTCATTGGGGTGGACATCTGCTGGTTTGTCCATTCGCCGCGTACCAGGATAATGTCGCTTAAGTCGCGGATGTCTTTTTTTGCATAGTCCAACAAGAACAATTTAAGGTATTTTATAGGTTCGTCGTAGGTAAAGCCCTTGAAGCTCTTTTTGTTAAGCACTGCGTTTATTTCTTCGTTGTAGTTTTTGAGGGGCTCTATGTTCAGGGTACCAAAAACCTCGTTTACAAGCTTTTCCGTGTGGCTCTTGGTTTCGTTTTCCTTTACGTCTTCCAGGACTGTTTCCATTTGCCGCTTTATTTCCTGCAGGTAGCCGTCCATGATGTGCTGGTTTTCTATGCGCACCTTTTCCCTGTAGAGCGGGTCTTCGCTTATAAGCTGAATCATCATCTCGAAGACGTTTTCGTCTTTTACGGAGCGCAGCCTTGCAAGGATTTTCTTCCAGATGTTGGGGGCAATTGGTTCAACGCCCTTTATTTTTTTCATAAGCTCGAACATTTCGTCCCAGGTGGCATCCATTGGAATTGCCCATGCTACGGACGTAAAGTTCTTGAGGTCTTCTTCTATGCGCTCTCCGTCCGTGGCGCGGAACTTGGGCAAAATGCTAAAATTGCGCTCGTGGAGGGAGCCGTCAAACTTTCTTATCATTACGTAGAAGTCGTATGTGCAGAAGTTGTAGAAGGCCACCAGCTTTGAATAGAGCAGGTCTATGGAAGCGGTCTTTGCGGATGTGAACCCTTGCGCAAAGGCAGAATATGTTGCGGAAACCTGTTTTCTTAGGTCCTTGGCGTTCATGGTGGTGGCAAGTTCGCGGATGGCCTCTTCGGTAAGGTCTGCAAGCTGGGTATGCTGTGCGTCTGAAAGTGATGATGAGATGACAAACTGCTTTAGCGTTGCAAGGCTTGTGTTCTGGAACATGGCCTGTGCAGGCGAAATTGCCTTGTATATATCGTAGAAAAACTTTGCAAATGCAGGTTCTACTTCTTTTGAGCTGACTTTATAAAAATGAAACTTTGTCCTTGAAAGATTCTTCGCAATACTTTTTAAAAGCTTTCTTTTTACTGCGTCGGGGTCATTTCCCCCAAAAATAGAAGCTAGCAAAGTCTGAAAAAAATTGATACCATTCGACATATTTAAACTATAAGCCATTTACGCAAACAAGTCAAATGCCTTGAAAAAATTCTATTTAAACTTGGCATTTGGACGGTGCTTTTTTCTGCTCTACCATGCTGTTCCTTGGCTAATTCGACCGGATAGGCCTTTGCGCCACCGCCGTCGCTTGAAACTTCGCACATTCGTGCTCGTTGCGAAATCCGCCATTCCCTAACCTCAAAGCAGCGCCAAGGAGGGCGCGTCATTTTGTTGCAGTAGAAATACGGTAAGTTTTCGTAGAAAACTTACGGGAACAAAATATCACGGAGGGGATTTTGTTCCCCGGGCTCCATGGCGGCGTAGGCGTATTCAAAAAATCCCTCCGTGGATTTTTCATGGGATTGCAGAATCGCTAGGCAATTCTGCATGTTGCTAAGCGCCTGCCCTGAAGCAATGTCATGCTGAACGCGGTTGCTTGCAACCAATTTCAGCATCTACACCATATGCAGTGCATAGATTCCGAATCAAGTTCGGAATGACACTGTGACTTAAACTTTTTGGACAGCCCCACGTTGCTAAGCCGCCTGCCCTGAAAAAATCCATCCGTGAATTATTACGGGGCCACAAAAAGCGTTATAAAATCATTGAAGGTAAAGTTATGCGGTTCGCATATATATTCCAGGGTATAGGCGTAGGGCTTGCCGTTAAGGATGTAATCTACTGTTGCATAGACTTTTTTGCTTTCTTTGCCGTTGATTTTGCGGACGGATATCTTTAAATCCAAATCAAATGAAGCGTAATAAATTTCTTTGTCGTTGGCTTTAAGGATATTTTTATTTTCGTCGTAGAGAATGCTTTCTTTTGAATCTGGTGATAATTGCTTGTTAACGCTCAAATTGTAAAGCGCTTCTTCTTCATCGCTTATTGTGATTGATTTTATGAATAAATTGGCAATTGGCTCTGTTAGGCTTACGTCTGCTTTTAGATATAGGTTTGTGTCAAATGTTCCTATGAAGCCCCTTGTTGCTTTTGGATAGAAAGTTATTGTCAAAGGCAGCTTTGTGTCAATTTCTCGCTTAATTGGGCTCCAGCCGTCCAAATGCTGGTAGGCGGTCTGTAGATTCGGGGTGTTCAAGTGGTATATGTCTACCACATCCGCAAATAGTGCTGATGAAAAAGATATTAGCAAAAGCAGTGTGAAAATGCATTTTTTCTTCATTTATAAGTCTCCTTCTTGTTGTCCAATAATAGCAGGCCTTGTCCGCTTGTGCTACCGGGGTTCTGCGAAACTCTCGGGATTTATTTTCTAACACCAATCAGCCTTGGGGCGTTGTCCGCTTGCGCTACCGAGTTACTTCGTAACTCGCGGATTTATTTGCTACCCAGTAACGATTTTGGGGCGTTGCGGGGCTTTGCAAAGGGATTGCCGCTCGAAGCTTCGCTGCGAATACCGCAGAGGGGGTAGCGGAAGACACGACAAAGCGGAGCAAATGACGGAAGTGGCTTGTTTTGAAAACAGGTATTTTGTTGCGGTACAGACCCTGAGACAAGCTCAGGGTGACGGCCACTCCCTGAGCGAAGTCGAAGGGGAGGTGCGTGCAATGAGGTGTAGCACTTCGGCATGTTCAGTGTCCGTAGATACTGTCGTTTTTTTTGCTTGCCACTTACGGCATTTGCGGGAACCCGCAGTTTTTTATGCCAACAAATGTTTCTTGAAATCCGGGGGGGGCGTTGGTCGCATGCTACGCATGCTTACCGAGTTACTTCGTAACTTGCGGATTTATTTGCTACCCCAGTAACAATATTGGGGCGTTGCGGGGCTTTGCAAAGGGATTGCCCCGCAGAGGGGGTAGGGCGCAACGTAGTGCGACCGCAGGGGGAGACTTCCCCCTCCTTGGGCTAATTGGCTACTGCTACCTGCCCTTGCTCGATTTCCTTGTCCCTTGAATAGAGGGCTTTTAGGATGATTGGGGTGGTGATTGAGCTTATTATGATGAGGAGGATTACAGCGGTAAAGAAGGTGTGTTCCAAGAGGCCTGCAGCAAGTCCACGCTGGGCTACGATGAGGGCAACTTCTCCGCGGGTCATCATTCCGCAGCCGATTTTTAGGCTTTCCAGGCGGTTGAAGCGGCATAGCTTTGCCATGAGTCCGCAGCCTATAACTTTTGCGCCCATGCCCACAAGTACGAAGGCCAGCGAGAAGAAGAGGATTGTTGTGTCTATGTTCTTTACGTTGGTTGCAAGTCCTATTGATGCAAAGAAGACCGGGCCGAATAGCATGTAGGAGTTTATGTCCATTTTGCGGGCTATGTAGTCGGAATCCTTTGTGGAGCAAAGAATTACGCCTGCTATGTAGGCTCCCGTTATGTCTGCGACGTTAAAGAAGTGCTGGGCAATGTAAGACATGGAGAATGCCAGTGCAAGTCCTACGATTGGGATGCGGCGTGTGTGGTTGTAGCGCTTTTCCACGATTTTGAAGATTCTGTAGAAGAGGTAGCCTGCTACCAGGGCAAATACAAAGAATAGTGCTGTATTTAAGACTACTTTTAGTGTATTGGAGCTTGGGTCCTTGAAGCCGATTACCACGGTTAGGACTATGATTCCTAGTACGTCGTCTATGATTGCGGCGCTTACGATTGTGGTTCCGGTAAAGTTCTTTAGCTTGCCAAGTTCCTTTAGTGTCTGGACGGTTATGCTTACGCTTGTTGCGGTTAGGATTGTTCCTATGTAGATTGCCTTGTAGAATCTTTCGGAGCCAACTTTGTCGAAGCCAAAGAAGAACATGAAGAGGACTGTTCCGCAGACCAAGGGGATGAAGACTCCTGCGCATGCGATTAGGGTTGCCTTTAGGCCGCTGCGCTTTAGTTCGTTTATGTTTGTTCCAAGGCCGGCATTGAACATTAGAAGGATTACGCCGATTTCTGCCATTCCGGCCAAAAATTGTGACGGCTGAACCCAACCGAGCAGGCTGGGGCCTATTATTAGCCCGGCTACGATTTCTCCCGCAACCTGGGGAGCCTTTAAGCGTCTTGCTGTTAGTCCGAAGAGCTTTGCAAAGATTATGATGATTGCAAGCTGGCGAAGAATCTCTATTGTTTCCATAAAATGCCTCTGTAAGCTTTCTTTTGATATGCGCTATAGTAGCGCTTTTTGTTTGTTGTTGCAAGTTTACTCAAATTTTGGATTTTCAAGGGAGGTTCCCTAAGACCCCCCTTTTTTTACATATATTGCTTTAGGAAGCAGAACAGTTTTTTTCAACTCTTCTTTCTTGATTTGCATAAAAAGTCGCATGGGTGCGCGTCCTGTTAACTCGAAGTTTTGAAATGAAAATTGTCCCGTGTTCAGTTTTTGGATTTTCATGCCGATAAGTAAGTATGAATATCTCACAGTTGCTGCGGCTGGCCTTTAGCGTGGTTGCAGATTGGCGTGTTATTGTTACCGCCGTACTTACAGTTTTTATTATCTCACTTGCAAACTATGTAATAAGGTACAAAAAGCGTCCCCTTTCGCTTAAAAAGCGCAAGGCACTTCTTAAGGCCCAGGCTGAAGCTGCCGCTGCTGCTGCCAAGACTGAAAAGAAGGAAGACGGGCAGGGCGAGGCTAACGGTGAACACAACCAAAAGTCAGCTCCAGCTGCTTCCGGGGCAAAGAAAAAATAGTCTTAACTAGGCTTTTTTCTTGCCGATAATTTTATTGACCAGTTTTCTTCTGTTAAACATAAAACTCCTCCTGATTTTAAGGTGCGCTTCTGTAACGGGGCGCTCCTTTTTTTTGTGCTGAATCCTTTTTTTGTCTGTATTTACGTATTTTACGTTTGTGAGTCTTCCTTTCCAGGGCCAGTGGCATTTTTTTATTAGCTTTCTTGATTTTAACTCCGAAAGGATTGTCAGAATGTCTTCTTGGTCCCAAATTCTTAGTCCAAAAAGTGCAAGGTCTTTTTTGTTGAATTCGCTTTGGAGAAGGGCCTGGGTTTGGCTGTAGCCGTACATTTTCCTGTTTTTGGTAATAAAGCTTAGCGCAAGGTTCAGGTCGTATGCAAAGGGAGCCTTTCCTCCGCGCTCGCATACGTCGCAGCCTGAACAAACCGCCTGTTCTGCTCCGAGTGCATCAAGTAGCACTTGTCTTCTGCATGTTGAGCTTTCTGCAAAGAGCAGCATTTTGTATTCCCGGGAATTCTTGGGGTAGGCGCTGAATTTTTTGTGGTCAGCGTAGTTCCAGAGCAGTATGGCTTTTCCTATGCTTCCGTCACGGGCTATTCTTCCGCTTTCCTGCAGGTAGCTTTCGGCGGTTGGGGGGCTTTCCAGGTGGATTACGGTTTTTATGTCCTTTTTGTCCACACCCATTCCGTAGGCACAGGTGCAGCAGAGGACGGCATCGCTTTTGTTAAAGAACCATTCTTCCGTTGCGGTTTTTTCTGCTTTTTCTAGGCCTGCGTGGTAGAATTTTACCTTGTCGCACCCCATGTAGAGGGCAAGTTCGCGTGCCATGTCTTCGGATTTGGCCCTGGTTCCGCAGAAGATGAGCAGGGGCTTTTGCTCTGTAACGGCAAGGCGGAATGCAAGCTTCTTTTTTGCGGCGGCATAGATTACGTTGTAGCGGATGTTGCTTCTGTCTGCGTCGCTTCTTACGATGTGGCTTTGTCCGCCAAAGAGCACTTGGCTTACGCGGTCTAGCACTTGGGGGGATGCGGTTGCGGTAAAGGCTGTGACCGTCTTGCAGCCCAGCTCTTCTATGATTTTTCCCAGCGTCAGGTAGGCGGGGCGGAAGCTGTCTCCCCATTCGCTTACGCAGTGGGCTTCGTCTATGGCTATGTGCTGAATCTTGCAGGCTGCCAGTTCTTTTACGATGGATTTGTTTTGCAGGACTTCCGGGTTTGCTATGATGATTTTTGCTCCTTTTTTTATTTTTGCAAAGTTTTCTTCCCTTTCTTGGGGGCTTTGTCCTCCCCTGAATATGACGCTTTCTATTCCGCCTGAGTCCATGCGCCGTTTTTGGTCTGCCATGAGTGCCAAAAGCGGGTAGATTACGAGGGTTGGACCTTTTAGGAGGAGGGCGGGGGTTAGGAAGCAGAGGGATTTTCCTGCTCCTGTTGGCAAAAGGACTATCTGTCTGCCGCGGTAGAAGAGGCTTTCTTCTTCTTCGGTGGTGGTGGCATCTGTTTGCAAAGCAATGTCGACTTTTCCAACCGGGGCTTCTGTTTGCAAAGCAATTTCTTCGTCAGCCGGAGCATTTGTTTGCAAAAGAGTCGTGTCTTCTGGTTCTGTTTGCAAAGCGGTGTCGTCTTCTCTGGTGGCGGTGGTTTGCAGGGCGGTTGCATCTTTTTCGGCGGTGGCATTTGTTTGCGAGGCTGTGTTGTCTTCTTCGGATGGGGCATCTGTTTGCAGGGCGGTTTCGTCTTCTTCGGTGGCGGTGGTTTGCAGAGAGGTGGCATCTGTTTGCAAAGCAATGTCGGCTTTTCCAACCGGGGCTTCTGTTTGCAAAGCGGGCGGGTTTTGCATGGCGGTGTTGTTTTCTTCGGTGGTGGCGGTTTGCAGGGCTGTGTCGTCTTCTCTGGTGGCGGTGTTTTGCAGAGCGGTGTCTTCTTCTCCGGTGGTGGCGGTTTGCAGGGCTGTGTCGTCTTCTTCGGTGGCGGTGGTTTGCGAGGCGGTGCTGCCTTCTTCGGCGGTGGCATTTGTTTGCGAGGCTGTGTTGTCTTTTCCGGCTGGGGCATCTGTTTGCAGGGCGGTGTCGTCTTCTTCGGTGGCGGTTTGCGAAGCTGTGCATTCTTCTTCGACTGCTGCCCCTGTTAGCAACGTGGTGCTGCCTTCTTCGGCTGGGGCATCTGTTTGCAGGGCGGTGTCGTCTTCTTCGGTGGCGGTTTGCGAAGCTGTGCATTCTTCTTCGACCGCTGCCCCTGTTTGCAAAGCAATGTCATCTTCCCCCACCGAAGCATCTGTTTGCAAAAGAATCGAGTCATCGGCTGCGGTTAGCGAAGCACCGTCATCTTCCCCAAACGAATCATCTGTTTGTAAAAGTGGTGTGTCTTCCGGTAGCCCCAGTGCCGAATCCAAGATGTTGGCAATCACAATTCTCTGCCAGGCAAAGAGGTATTTTATTCCAAAGGCATTTTTTGCGGCTAGGGTAACTTCGTCAAGGTCAAGGTCGCTTTGGGCTGCGTCTGCGGTTTGGAAAGGAAAGTCCTCTCCTTCTTTTAATAGTTCCATACTTATATATATTGCTTTAAAAAGTCAGAATGTGACGCTTTTGCGGAGATTTTTTT
>DFJV01000051.1:13839-21493 GCA_002373205.1 Treponema sp. UBA3662 | reverse complement strand
GCTCTACCAGTTTGTTTTTTGGCTAACTCGACCGTCAGTCACTTTGCGTCACCGCCGTTCCGGGGTTTCGCCTTTCGGCTCCATTGCCTACGGCAACGCACTTCGTGCGCCCCTCCATGGCGGCGTAGGTTGCTTTTGATAATAAAATTGTAAACTGTTTGGAATTTATTTGGAGAAGAGTATGTTTATAAGAAAAAAGTTTTGCAAATCCTTATTCATCCTTTTTGCCGCGGCATTTGTTTTATGCACAAATTCTTTTGCAAAAGAAAGTGCTTCAAGTGCAAAGGCTTCCGCTTCGGAAAAAGCTTCTGTACAAAAGGCAAGCCTTACAAAAGAAAAGCCCCGCTTTTTCTGGAAGATTAGCGGTGTGGACAAAAATGGAAATCCTTCCTTTGTATACATTCAGGGAACAATCCACCTGGGTTCAGAAAAGCTTTTTCCGCTGGACAAGGAAGTTCTTGAGGCCTTTAACAGCGCAGACCTTCTGGCCGGAGAAATTTCATCAGAAGACATGGGTAAAATCCAGCTTTATTCGATGCGCCTTGTTCAGGAAAGTTTTATAAAAGCTGGCGGAAAAAAGGTCTCAGAAAACCTTAGCGAAAAAGAGGTGGAGTCACTAAAGAACCTTTTGGGTGGCCCTCTTGCATTCAGCATGATAGACGGAGCTGAACCCTGGGTTCTTTCCCTTGCACTGCTTGGCAAAACCATTCAGGAAACAACGGAACTTACCGCAGAATATTCAATTGACTCCTACTTCCGAAATCTTGCAAATGAAGCTTCCCGCAAGGTTATAGGCCTTGACGACCTTAAGTCTCAGTTTGACATCCTAACCTTTGGAACTTACGAGCAGCAGATTAAGATTCTAAAAGCTTCTATAAAAGAATGTTCCGAAGAAAATTACATTCAGGAAACAAAGGCAGAGCTGGACAGCCTTTACAAAGCCTACATTTCTGACGACTTGGAAATGCTTGCCTCAATTTCCCAAAAGTCAAACGAAAAAGAAGTTTCTGAATACGGGGACTTTGGTGAGGAATACAAAAAGCTGGTCTACGACAAACGCAACGAAGGCTGGGCAAAAGACATAAAGGAATTTTTGGAAAATGGCGGAAGCACATTCATCTATGCTGGAGCAGCCCACTGGGTTGGAAAGAATTCCGTCTTTGAATACCTGCGCAAACAGGGCACAATCGAGTGAGTGTTAGGCTTAGGCTCGCAGTCCTGCTTGGCTTACTGGCAGTTCTTTTTGCGGCAACGTCATGCGTTTCGCTTTCGGAGGCAGCCTCACGTCTTTTTGGATACGATACTCCCCTGCTAGAAAAAGAAGAGGAAAGAATGCTCTGGAGAATCCGGGGCTACAATTCCCAGGGAAAGAAATTTACCGTATACATTCAGGGCACAATCCACGTTGGGGACGAAAGGCTTTACCCTCTGGAAAAAAGGGTGCTAAAGGCATTCCGTGCTTCGGACAGGATAGTTGCAGAGCTTAGCGCTTCCGACTTGGAAAAATTTTCTGATGAGCTAAGGGAAAGAACCACCCACAGTTTTTCCAAGGCAGAGGGGCGGGTCGTTACAAAAAATCTTAGCGCAGAGGAGAAGGAAAAACTCCGCCTTATACTGGACCAGGAAACAATTGATTTTCTTACCCTTCTTGAACCCTGGTGCATGATACTTGCCCTTTGTTCTTCCCCCCAAGCCCAGTCGGAACTTTCGGCAGATTTTTCGCTGGACGAATATTTTGCCAAGTTTGCAAAGGAAGAAAAGAGGGAAATCCTTGGCCTTGAAACTTTGCAGGAGCAGCTGGATTCCATAAGCTGTGGAACCTACGATGAGCAGCTTGTCCAGCTAAAGGAAATTCTTGATGGAATAGACGCGCAAAAATTCAAGGAAGAAATGAACTCTGCTGCAAAGAACCTTTACGAAGCATACCTTTCCGGAGACCCCAAAAAACTGGAAGAGCTAACAAGTGAAGACGAGCGCAACGAAAAGTGGGCAAAAAGAATTCAGTCTTATATTGAAATGGGCGGAACTACTTTTGTGTATGCAGGGGCAGCCCACTGGGTTGGAGAAAAATCCGTCTTTGCATACCTTGAGGAGTGGGGCGTGGTTCGACGTAGCTCACCAACCGTGGTTCGACAGGCCGCTGGAAGCTGCGCTGCGGATTCACCAGAACTGCTTCAGGATTCGGGGTCAAAGTAGACTTCAATGTGGTATTTGAATTCATCATTTTCCATGGAAAGCATGTCTTGCAAGGAATAAGTCTTGCTCTGGAAAAAGACGGAATTCACATAGTAGCAGACTGGTATGTGCTTAAATTCGGGGCGGTCAAAAATGTCCGTGTTCCAGTTTACGTCCTTTCCCAAAAAGAGCTGGTTGGCACGGTCTTCAATTTTCTGGTGGGAAGCGTAGATGTTCCTCTGTCCCTTTATTCCGTATTCAGAAAGATATTGCATCTGTTCCGGCGTTACGTCGCTAAGGTCTTGGTGCGGCTCGTACAAAAGGGATCCTTCTATTATATAGTCCTTGTAAAGTTCAATTCCCTTTTCGGCACCGGAATCAAAATCCTGCTTTAGAATCTGCACTTTGTCGTAAAGGCTGTTCATCTTCCTGTTTATTTCCAGAATCAGGTTCTTGATTTTTTCCGTGTTCATGGGAGTCCAGATAAAGGCCTTGTTCAACCTAAAAAAGCGCTCTTCAACTTCCTGCCGTATTTTTTCTGAATCTTTTTCCGCAAAGTTTTCCTCTATTCTGCTCATTCGCCTATCTCCAGTGGAATTATTCCCTGCGGTACAAAGTCTCCCCTAAGGGCACCGAATATTGCCTGGTAGGAGTATGATGACCAGCTGTAGCCGCAGAGGATTGTGTCTGCAAAGTCAAAGTCGTTCAGTATGGAAACCGGTGACATGGTGGAAAGGATTATTACCCGCTTTCTTGAATTGCGCAGGCGCTTTGCGATTGATGCCGAGTGTGCGTCGAATACGTTTATGATGATTGTGTCGTATGCGGATGCAACGCTTGTAATGTTGGCAGCGTTCCATTCGTTAAGGTTGCTTTGGTCCTCTGCAAGGCCGTATGCAAAGTAGTAGGTGTCCGCCCCTTGGTAGCGTTTTTTTCCTTCCCGAAGAAAGTCCACGAAGGGGCCTGCAATTAGCACTTTGCCGCCATCTTCGTTCTTGAATGGAAAGACGCTTCCCTTTTTGTATATGCTGATTGAGCGGCATGCCTGTGAAAGAAAGAACTTTTGTCCGTCGCGGTCTGGAATGAGGGAGTCTATTTTTGACTCGTCGGGGTAGAGCGGTGCGTAGTTGTCGCTTTTAAAATAGTTTAGCTTTGCAAGAAGCACCCTGTAGGCAGCGTCCTTTACCCTTGCGCGGAAAGCTTTGTCTGTATTCATCTTGCTTATGTTCTGCGTCCAAAGGCTGTCTCCAAGTCCTGCGGTAGAAGAAGAAAGGATTATGTCGTTGCCTGCTTCTATTGCCATTGTTACTGCGCGGCTCAAGGTTCCAGCAAATGCCCATGCTCCGTACATCATCATGTCGTCGGTGATTACAAGTCCGTCGTAGCCCATTTCTCCGCGTAAGATGTCTGTAAGCATCTTTTTGGAAAGGCTTGCCGGGTTCTTGTCTATCTGTGGGAACATAAGGTGTCCGCTCATCACCGCCGGAATCCTTGACCTTATAAGGTATTCAAAGGGCTTTAGCTCGCGGGAAACAAGGGTGTTGTAGTCAATTTGAATTTCTGGAAGCTTTCCGTGGCTGTCCAGGCTTGTGTCTCCGTGGCCGGGGAAGTGCTTGGCTGTTGGAATTACACCCGCATCTATTGAACCTTGCGAAAATGCCTCTCCAAAGATTCCTGCCTTGTCTGCATCTGAACCAAAGGAGCGTGAACCGATTATGGTAGAGTCAAGGTTTGTGTAAAGGTCTACCGAGGGGGCAAAGTTCATGTTGATTCCAAGCGCGCTTATTTCTTTGTTGATATAATAGGAAGAATAATATGCGTCCATGGGGTAGCCGGAAGCACCTATTGCCATGTTGCCCGGAGTTTCGGAAGTTGTTCCCTTTACGTGGCGAATCCAACCGCCTTCCTGATCCGTTGCAACAAAAAGCGGAATCTTGTAGGGACGTGCCGCTGCCTCTGTCTGTAGCATCTTTATTACACGCGCAACCTGATGAATGTTGTCCGTGTTCCAGCCAAAGACCTTTACGCTGCCAAGACCCCTCTGCGTAACCCACTGGTGCAAAAGGGCATTTGGTTCTGCTCCAGCCCAGCCGAACATCAGTATTTGCGAAAGGAGCTCTGCGTTGTCCATGCGGTTTACAAGTGCCTGGGCAAGAACGTCGTTGTCTGCCTTTGTCCAAAAGTCAATTTTTTCTGGAAGCTTTGAGGCAAGAAGTTCCCTTTCCTGATCAGAGTGAAGAAGGGACTGAGCCGCTATGGTAGCGGATGCCGGTTTTGCCACAGGATTTTTCTGAAGCAGGTCAACCGACTGGCTTTTTACAGAGGATGAAAAAAATATGAGCGATGCAAGAATCACGGAGGAGTGGGGAAACTTCATTTGTATTCTTCACCCCGCATTTTCCTTATGAACTTTTGCGCGGAATTTGCGGCGATTGCACCGTCTGCACATGCGGTAACTACCTGCCTAAAGCTTTTTGAGCGTACGTCTCCCGCTGCGTAAAGCCCTGGAACAGAAGTTTCCATGTCTTCGTTGGTGATTATGTAGCCGGCGTCATCTGTCTTTAGGTTGGAAAGAAGCTCCGTTCTTGGAAGCATACCCACGGAAACAAAAACCGCGTCTGTTTCAAGGACTGACTTTTCTCCGGTAACGGTGTCTGTAAGTTCTACAGAAGAAACCTTTGTGTCTCCAAAAACAGCCGTAACGCTTGAGTTGAATTTTACCGTGATTGCAGGGTTTGAAAGTACCCTTTGGGCAACAGCCTTTTGTGCCCTAAAGCTTGCCTTCCTGTGCACGATTGTTACTTGGCCGATTGTGGAAAGATATGTTGCCTCGTCACATGCGCTGTCTCCGCCGCCAACAACCACGATTTTTTTGTTGCGGAAAAATGGGCCGTCGCAGGTAGCGCAGTAGGAAACACCGCGGCCAAAAAATTCCTTTTCGCCGGGTATGCCAAGCTTTCTGTGGTCTGCACCCGTAGCAAGGAGGACTGCTGGTGCGGTAAAAGTTCCGGCAGAAGTTTTTATTGAATACTCATTCTGAATCTTATCTATAGAAGAAACTTGTGCCTGCAAAATGTTTGCGCCAAAAGCCACCGCCTGGTCCTTCATCTTTGCAATGAATTCAAATCCGTTGGCTGCAGGAAAAAATCCCGGATAGTTTTCCAGGTTAAAAATCATGGCCACCTGTCCGCCGGGAAAACCCGCATCCAAAAGAAGAGTCTTTAGACCGCTGCGAGCGGCATACTGGGCAGCTGCCATTCCGGCAGGTCCTGCACCCACAATGATAAAATCAAAATTATTATCCATACCCGTAATTTTACACGATTTCTTTCATTTATACAATTGACGCAATTAATTTCTTGCCTTTTTTGAAGCAGCCTTTCTTTGCGTTTACAAACATTTCTTGGGGCGGTATAATTGCTGTTGTGTGGATGCCCCACAGTCGCGCAGGAGGTGAAAATGAAAAAGAAATACAAGATTTTGCTAATTATCCTTTTTATTATCTGTTTGATTCCTATACCTACTTTTTATAAAGATGGTGGCACGGTAGAGTATTCTGCAATACTTTATAAAATAATAGACTGGAACCAGCTGGAAGGAAAGCAAGGAACAGAATTACATATTTTTCCAACTAATTTTCATTCGCTTGATTATTATGACAGATAAAGTTTATAATGAATCAGGAGGTTTTTATGTCAGATTTGGCTTATTCATATTATAAGCAATTAGATACTCTTGATTTACCTGATTTAGAAATTCTTTTTGATAAAATCAGTAATTTGATTTTATCAAAGAAAAAAAATTATAATTCAGAAATTGAAAACGGACTTGCTTTCTTTGACAGTATAAAAGGCAGCGTTAACCGTGAGATCAACGCAAAAGAAGAATTACTTGCAGCAGTGGATGAAAAATATGCGTGTTCTAATTGATACAAATATAATTATAGACCTTGTACAGAACAGAGAGCCTCATTCTGATAATGCTTCAAGGATTATAAATTCTTGTGTCAAGAATGAAAATATTGGATATATCTCGGCTCATTCACTTTCAGATTTATTCTTTGTTTTGAGAAAAGATAAGTCTGTGGAAGAAAGAAAAGCCCTTATTTTGAATCTATGCAAGTTTTTCAAAGTTGTTCCAGAGAATAAGGACTTTTATACTTCTGTATGCAACAATCCTGATTGGAATGATTTGGAAGACGGCCTGCAAATGAAATGTGCTGAAACAGAAGAGTTGGATTATATTATTACGCGGGATGAAAAAAATGGATTTAAGAATTCTCCTGTAAAAATTATAGCGCCAGAAGATTTTCTAAAAATCAATAAATAAATCGCATAGCAAAAGGTAAAAAAACAATATTTTGTTAACGCTTGATTATTATGACAGGTAAAGTTTATGTTAGAACGTTCCATAAGAGTTTTTGATAACAAGACAGATTTATTAATAAAGGAAATTGTGATTACGCCTGATTTCAATACGCTGAGTAAAAAGTATAAAGATGAAATAGGTGATGACCCTTTATTGATTTATGAATATGAAATAAAAAATGAAGATGTTGAATTTTATAAGAAGATAGTTGATATTGATTTTGAATTTGATAAATACAGTTATTTTTTATCTTGTTCAGAGGCAAAATAAGAATCTCATAACAAAAGGAGAAAGTAATGGTTTATAGGAACAATATTGAGGCTGAAAAGAAATTCTTAAAGAATCATTATTTAAAAGTAGGGATTCCTGTTTTAATTGCATTGCCTGTATATTTTTTTATGCTTAATTTTGTATTTGATTCTAGGGAAGATTTGGCTGGGGAAAAATGGATAATGTACTTTTCGCTGTCTGTAACAAGTGTGTTTGTAATAGCGGTTATGTTGATTTCTTGGAGGATACTTAAGAAAAACTATGAAAAATACGAATTGGAAATTTCAGAAAGTGAACTTATTTCGCGGACTGGTAAATTTCAGAGGGTGATAAAAATAAATGAACTGGCAAAAGTTGATTTTTCAAAGAGAGGCAGAATCTTTGTTTATGATATAAAAGGCAACTTGATTGTAATAAATGAGTATTTAAATGGTTTTGAAGAAATTAAAAAATTGTTAAGTTCAAAGGAAATATCAGAAGAGAACAAAAGGTTGCTAAGAAAAAATAAGATTGCAAAAATTGTGAAAGACCCGACTTTTATTTTTTATTTGATAATAATTCTAATGTTGGTTATAAAATTCGTTCGTTAGGGAATGATAAAAACAATCACTTACGCAACCTTGTATTTTGTTGGCAAATGTTTTAGACTGTAAAGTATATGAAAAAAGTTTTTTTGCTTGTGGCGCTTTGCCTGCTTTTTACGTCTTGCAGTGTTTTATGGAGTGTAATAGAATTTTCTTATGATGATGTGAGCATTACCATAGAGAACGATACAGAAAGAAGGGTAAAGTTTACTTACATAGACCACGATAGCAACCCGGAGCTTCCTGTTACGGTGGAA
>DFJV01000051.1:9686-13714 GCA_002373205.1 Treponema sp. UBA3662 | reverse complement strand
TACGAAGACACCCTTTTCCTTTCCGATGGCAACACTACTTACAGAATTTATCTGGATTCGGATTCGCGGCTTACGGTTAAGGAGGGAAGCAGCAGGAGTAGCCATCCGCACAGGCTGGAGTAGGTTTTGTAGCGGAGGCATGAGGCCGGATTGGAAGGGCGCGGAACGCGTTGCCGTTGGTGGGTGAGCTTGTCGAACCCCAGGCAATGGAGCCGAAAGGCGGCACCCTGGAAAGCCGTTCCACGATGAATGCTTGTTTGCAATTGTTATGTCTGTACCAAAAGACGCTGCCGTCCAAGGGAAGAAAAAATGAGACGGTTTCAAAACTTGATTTTTGTCATGCTGAATTTATTTCAGCATCTAGATTCAAAGATTCCGAATCCACATTCGTAGCAAGTGCGTGCGAATGTGGCGTAGCAGTTCGGAATGACAGTTCTAGCAAGTACGGAATGACAGTTCTTTATGTTAATGATATTATTGCTGGCTACTTGACATTTTTTTGGGAATTTTGTAAAGTTCAAATTCCTGAAGATACTTCTCGGGCGAGGATGGTGAAAAAACAATGGCAACAATCAGCGTTGATGACAACGAGAACCTTGAAAAGGCAATTAAGCGCTTTAAGAGAATGGTTGAAAAAGAAGGTATTATCCGTGAATGGAAGAAGCGTGAATACTACGAAAAGCCTTCTACAATCCTCAACCGCAAGAACAAGACTTTGCAGCGCAAGTTGATGAAGAAGAACCACAAGGGTCATGATTCAAAATCATTCTAATGGCTTTTGTTTAAGGGCCTCCGTAAATGTGCGGAGGTTCTTTTTTTTGCCCGCCAGCCTAATCCTGCTTTTCTGCTCAATCTTTTTTTCCTGTGCAAGCCTTCCGCAACAGTCTACAGAGGCTTTATCTGCTGCCCAGGAAAAGCTTTCTTTAGAATCTTCCTATATTCCAAGCCGCTTTGAATGGTCGCCTTTGTGCAGGGGGATTGATACCTTCCGCTTTGAGGATACGGACATTCCCCTGGTCTACCATGTGGTGCGCATTGATTTGTCTGAGCCTAGTCTTAGCCTTGCCTGCGTTAAGGGGAGCGTTCCTTCTGCCGTAAAAAAGACTTCTGCCATTGTTGCCTTTAACGCCACCCAGTTTGAGAGCAAATTCTTTGTCTTTAACAGGCTAAAGGGTGTTTTCCGCATGGACGGTGAGGAGATAGGCATGCCTGTGGAAAAATATTGCGCGCTTTTGTTTGATTCTTCTTTGCAAAATGGGGCTTGCGGTGAGGGCTTTAGGGCTTCCATTGTGGAAAGTCAGACGGAGGAGGCTCTTTTGGGCTGGAAGAATGCAGTGGGGGGATTTTTTGTGGTGCTAAAGGACGGTGTTCCCTGCCAGTTTAAGGTTCAGTCGCTTAGGGCACGCGTGGGGGTGGGGCTTACAGAAGATGCAAAGACCATGTATGTTCTTGTAGTGGAAGAAAATAAGAGCTGTGGGCTTTCCTATGGGCATTGTGCGCTTTTGTTTAAGGCTTTGGGCTGCAAGGACGCAATGGAATTTGACGGCGGACATTCAACGGCACTTTATGTTGGCGGGAAGAGTGTGCTTTTGGGCTATCCCTGGCGCAGTTCGCTTAATGCAATTGTTGTACTTTCTGATTGTTCTCTTGGCAAAGGGATGGAGTAAATAAGCCTACGCCGCCGTGGAGCCCCGGGTTGCTTGCAACCCATAGTACCGCGAAGCGGTATGAGGGTTACCGAAGGGCGGAAGGGCGGTGGCGCAAGGGCATGGCTGTCGGGTTAGAGCTGGCATGAATGGTGGAGCGGAGAGGGCTTACGTCCAAAAGAATAAAAAAAAAATTCATTTTACCGATAATTTTATATGCGCAATAAATTTTCTATTATAAAAACAGTTTTTTTTCTCTTTTTGTTTTTTTATGCTGAGGCCGCTTTTTGCCAGCAGGCGGATGATGATGCGGATGCAAATGACCCAATGACGGTTTTGCAGAGCGACATTTATGTTGAATACAACGACGGAAAGCTTCCGGGTACAAGTTCCAAGGGCGTGAACCTTTACGTAAGGAAAAAGGATGGGGTAAAGAGCGTTCTTCTTGTTGAAACTTCCACAGACCCAGAGCGCAAGATGGACAACTATGCCTACCGTGCAGAGCAGTTCAACCCGGTTAACGGTCATGAGCGCCGTCTTCTTAACGGAAACTTTTTGGAGAGCAGGGGGGCGCGCTATTCTCTTGTGTCTTCCAGCGTTATAAACCACCCCAAGCTTGGCGAATGTTTTTTGATTTACATTCCGCCGGTGATTGTTTACGGTTACCCTTGGGAAAGGCACGGTTCTGTTACGCTTGGAAAAGGCACTTTTGTTAACATACGCACTTTTGAGAAAAAATACGCTGACTATACTGGCCGCTACAAGGACAATCCATTTGTCTTTGACTTTAACAGCGTACCGCCAAATTCTTCGGAGATGGAGGCCCAAAAGAAGAAGTGGCTTGATGCGGAGGAAGAGGCTAAGAGACGGCAGGCAGAGATAGAGGCTCAGGAAGCAGAGCGCAGAAGGCAGTCCAAGCTTGCAAACGAAGAGGCTGCCCGTAAGAGGAAGCAGGCCATAGAAGAAGAGATGGAAGCAAGAAAGAAGCAGGCCTTGGAAGAAGAGATGGAGGCCAGACGTAAGCAGGCTGAACTTGCGGAAAAGGAAGCTGAGCGCAAGAGGCAGGAAAAGCTTGCAGAGGAAGAGGCTGAGCGTAAGAAGGAAGAAGCACGCAAGGCAGAAGAAGAGGCCAGACGTAAGCAGGAGGAACTTGCAAAAAAGGAAGAGGCTCCTGTTGAACTTGTTGGCGGAATTGACCCCAAGGCGGCAAAGAAATTCAAGGAAATCTCAAGCGGGGGCGGCGGTCTTATAACCTATTCAAAGGGACCCCAGACCCTTACCAAAGACCTTGTTAAGCTTATGGACAAGATTGAGCCCAAGGACAAGGTGGACATTGTGTTTGCGGTGGATACGACCGGCAGCATGAAGAACGACATGAAGACTCTGAGGGCGAAGTGGGTTCCGGAGCTAAGGCAGCAGCTTAGGGAATTCAAGGACATACGCATGGGGCTTTTGTGCTACCGTGATTACAAGGATGATTATTCGCTGAACGGGCTTCCGGTAAAGATGTTTGACTTTACTTCGGACATAGACAAGTTTGTAAAATACCTTAACACTCCGGTAATCAAGGGGCTTGAAGGCGGAGACGTTCCTGAGGCTGTTTACGAGGCGCTTTTTGCCAGCATCTACTTTTACAAGTGGCGCGATGATGCGGAAAAGGTAATCATCCTCATTGGAGATGCGGAACCCCACAGGACACCACGCGGTACAAAGAAGATTACCCAGAAGACGGTAACGGAAGGCGCAAAGAAAAAGGGCATAAAGCTTAACTGCATAATCGTGCCGAATACTAAGTAGGGGCGGTTTTAAGTTTTTGGGGGCTTGCCGTTGTTCCGGTTGGGCTTGTACAGACCCTGAATCAAGTTCAGGGTGACGGCTTTCACTTCAGGGTGACGGGGCTTGCCGTTGTTTTGGTTGGGACAGACCCTGAATCCATATTCGTAGCAAGTGCGTGCGAATATGGCGTAGCAGTTCAGGGTGACGGTTCAGAGTCCATGGGTGACGGGGCAGAGTCTGGGGTGACGGTGTAGCGTCCAGGGGGGGCGGTAGTGCAGGACTATGGCTGGGGCTTTTACAGACCCTGAATCCATATTCGTAGCAAGTGCGTGCGAATATGGCGTAGCAGTTCATGGTGACGGATTTCTCTTCATGGGGACGGGGTAGAGCTCAGGAATTGCAGGCTCACCCACCATTCATTATATAGTGAACGTGGA
This sequence comes from Treponema sp. UBA3662, assembly GCA_002373205.1. Classification (GTDB taxonomy): domain Bacteria; phylum Spirochaetota; class Spirochaetia; order Treponematales; family Treponemataceae; genus Treponema_D. Next base: position 9,855 of record DFJV01000051.1, on the reverse strand, counting down.
TATTTTGAGAGTTTCAAAGATTATATAACGCAAACAAATAGAATGGCTTCTTTCCCGCATAATTATCTTGTATAAGAATTGGGGTTCTTAGGGGCAAGCCCCTAAGCCGTGCCGGGGAAGGGTGGGGTTTAAGGGGCGGGAAACCCCTCGCTTCGGAGTAGGCAGATTT
>DFJV01000051.1:0-9606 GCA_002373205.1 Treponema sp. UBA3662 | reverse complement strand
CAATCTGCCCGCCCCTTTCTTTAGTTGGACTTTAGCTGGGCCCACTCGCTTGGCTTTAGTCCAGTGGTTGCGTGGAAGGACTTTATGAAGTGCTTTGAGTCGCGGTAGCCGCACTTCTGGGAAACCTCGTAAACCTTGTAGATTCCAAGTTCAAGGAGCTCCTTTGCCTTGTTTATCCTTAGCTTTTTTAGGTAGTCGTTAAAGCTGGAGCCTGTCTGTTCCTTGAATTTTTCGGAGAACCATGTGTAGTTTGCGGAGACGTAGTTGGAAACCGTTGCCATGGTAATGTCCGGGTTTGTAAAATTTTTTTCCATGTATTCCAGGGCCTTTGTTACAAAGGGAGTGCCACCGTTCTGCTTGTTGAATATTGCCGCAAGGTAGATTACGTAGTCTGTTACGAAAGACTTCCATTCTTCAACTGATGCTGAGCGGAAGAGGCGCTCTATCATCACTTCCTTGGTGTGAAGGTAGGCATCGTTTTGGCTAATGGAAAGGTAGCGGCGGAAAAGGCTTTCCAGAATCTTTTCGTAGAGGTAGAGCAGCTTTGCAGGCTTTTCATCTTCTTCAATTCCGCTAAATTCAAAGAGGGTTTTTATAGACTTTAGTACGCTTTCAAAATCGTGGAGCTCAACAAAGGAGATGCATTTTTCCCAGTTGGCCTCTATGTCTGCAAAAATGTCCGCTGATGCTCCTGCCTTGAATTCAAAAATGCCGGTGTGTTTTTGCGGAAAGTAGCAGGAAAGAAGAGCCTCTTGTGCCTGTGCCTTTATCTTCTTTAAGTTTGACTGGGCTTCCGGGGCTGAATAGAGTGGGCTTATTCCTGTGTACATGTTGGCAAGTTCGTCCGAACCGGTAATTTTTTCCAGTGCCTCACAGGGGATAATAAAAAAGCGGCATAGTGAATTTTCGCTAAGGAAAAAGCAGGGGGAACTTCCGGTTATTCTGTTCAGTGTTTCGCGGGAATTCTTTCCGTATATTGCCAGGCAGTAAAGTCCGTTTGGAAACTGTTCGCGTGGGAAAGAGAGCGGGTTTGTGTCGCTGTTGTTTGCAATTTCCTGCATAAGGGATTCGTTCATTTTTTTGCGGCTTTCCTTTACCAGCTGGATTCCCTTGTTGACCGCAGAAATAAATTCTTCCCTGTCTACAGGTTTTAAGACGTATGCCAAGGCTCCGCTTGTGATTGCGGCCTTTGCGTAGGAAAAATCATCGTAGCCGCTAAGCACAATCATGTAGGGCTTTTTTGTTGCCGAAGAAATTTTTTCCATAAGCATAACGCCGTCTGTTCCGGGCATGCGTATGTCTGTAATCAAAAGGTCGGGGAATTCGCTCATGCAAAGGGTGTATGCCTCTTCTCCGTTCCTTGCTTCCAGAATGGAAACTTCTTCCTTTATGTTTGTGAGGATGATTTTTTTTATTCCTGCGCGGATTGTCTTTTCGTCATCAGCAAGTAAAATCTTAAACACTTAGGTCTCCTTTTGGAACTGGAATTTTTATGAGCGTGCCCTTTCCCTTTTCCGATTCAATTTGAATTTTGTATCCGTCACCGTAGAACATAAAAAGCCGCTGCTGAATGTTTTTTATGCCAATGTGACCGGTTGTCTCTTCTTCTGCGCTTTCTTTTTTTAGGTATTCAAGGATTGCCTCTTTCTGCGCCTGCTCCATGCCGCAGCCAAAGTCCTGCACGCAAAGATAGAGTATGTCCCCGTCTTCTTTGGTAAAGACTTTTATTACTGAATCCTTTGCCTCCCCTTCTATTGCATGGTAAAAGGCATTTTCCACGAGCGGCTGTAAAACCATCTTTGGAATGTTAAGATGAAGGAATTTTTCGTCTACTTGGGTTTCCAAAGTGATTGTGTAGTCGTTCCTCAAATTTAAAAGGTAGATGTAGGATTCAATGTATTCTATTTCCTTGCTGAGTTCAACAAAATGAACCCTCCACCTAAGGCAGTAGTGCATCATTTTTCCAAGGACGGCAATGGTCTGGGCAATGGTGTCTTCGTCCGCAAGAACCGCCTGCATGCGTATTGTCTCAAGCACGTTAAAGAGGAAGTGGGCGTTTATCTGGTTCTGCATAGCCTTTAGCTCTGTTTCTGCAATAAGCTGCTGTTCCTTTTTTATCTGGGCAATCTGATTCTGAAGCTGGCGAGTCATCTTGTTGAATGTCTTTTGCGCCTGGCCAACTTCATCGTCTCCTTCTACGCTTATCTGAACACCAAGTTCCCCAAGCTGAACCTTGCGCATTCCCCTGATGACGGAGAAAACACCGCGCATCATTTTTTCCGTGGTGAATTTTATTAGGTAGAAAAGAAGCACCGCTGAGAATGTAAGCGTAAGCACAAGCACCACTGTAATTCCAGCAACGGCTTTTGAGATTACGGAAGTGGAGCATGTGTGTACAAAAATGGTTCCAAGTTCCCTGGACTTTTGCCAGATGAGGATTTTGCCCTTGTAAACCGTGCAGTGGATGACTTCTTTGTTTGCCGCCCTAAAATATTCTTTTTCCAGATGGTTGATGTATTTTTCGCCAAGTTCCTGCTGGATAAGCTTTATGGAATCATTCGTTATGCTAAAGAAGTGGCTGCCCGATCCGCTCCTTCCCAATGTAAATACATAGTCGTTTTCGTAGGAGCTCTTTCGTTTGTAGAGGAAGGGGAAGAAGGTTTTCATTGAATAGGAAATTTGCAGGTAGCCAATGGAGCGCTTTCCCAAAAGCATTTCCCTTGTTGCGCAGACGGAAAGCTCTTCGTTGCGCCTGTCGTTTATGTACTTTGCGGAATAGTTGAATTCCCAGGGCTTTAGTGCTGGTAGGTTTGTGCGCGGAAAGCGGAGGATTACAGGCCAGCGTTCAGGGATTATTGTTCGCGGTGTAAAGATGCGGATTGCGTTGAAGGGTTCCAGGGTAAGCATGCGCTCAAAGTCGGAAGCCTTTCGTCTTGTAGTGTCTACAATCTGTGAGTCCGTGTAGTTTTCCGGCATGGCAAGCATAAGGTTAAGCTCGTTGTCCGAAAAGACCATGTTTTCCATTCTGTTTACGGTGTCTATTTTTTGCTCGATTGAATCCACGTTCTGCTGCATGTAGAGGCTGCAAATGTCTATGAGTTCCTGCCTTTGCCTTGTGATTGTCTTGCTTATGATGTATGTAAAGAGAAGGGCAACCGGTATAAAAACAAGGCAGGTGTATACGAGGACGACCTTTGTGGAAAAACTGAATTTTATCCGCCTTAAGAATTCGCGGAATTTGTTTGAAAGAGTGTTTTTCATACCCTAAATTTTATCCTACATACCCAGCTTTTTTTTGTTGCTTTTCATTATCTGCGTCTGGAGCTGCACAAGCTTTTTGTATTTTTCTGTCTGCTTGATCTGCTTGTATTCATCAAGGATAACGTCAAAGTCTTCGTCGCTTTCTGAAAGTATAAGGTTCTGCAGCGTTGTTCCCCAGCGGCGCAGCACTTCCTGGTAGGTTAGGTTTTCGTCTGAATTTGGCGGCAGGGATATTGTGTCGTAGCCAAAATACTTTACCACATAGGGGCGGGTCCAAAGTTCCGGCTGTGAAATTGCAGGGGAAAGCTGTTGGTTCCACTGGGCTTCCCATGCTGAATCCATGAGCATCCAGTAAGTGTAAAGCACACCGAACCTGTCTTCCAGGGCATCTTTGTCTGTAAGTGAGAGCGTCTGCACGTGGGGCAAAAGCTGGGGCTTTCCGTTTACCATGGAATAAGTTATGTCTTTTTCCCCAAAGTATGTGTCCATCTGGCCTTCTTCGGAGATGAGGTATGTAAGGAACTGGATTGCGCGTGCGGGGTCCTTGCATTTCTTGGAGATAAGGGTAACCGTCCATCCCGAAATTCCACCGCAAGAAAGAGTGTGGCTTTCCCCATTTGAATTGCTTGGTCCTTTTACTGCAATGTATGTTCCTTCCTTGTTATTCTTGTAGAGCTTGTTCTGGGCGTTCTGCATGTCCCAGTTGTAGTAGAGCAGGGCAAAGTAGAGTCCCTTGCCAGCCTTTTCTTCTATCTGGGCCCTCTTGTCCACAAAAACTTCCCTTGGCATAAGAGAAAGTTCGTGGGCTTTGCGGAAGGTCTTTAGCCACTTTATGTATTCCGCATTTTCCGTAAGGCCCGTCGTGTAGTCCATAAAGATTCCGTCTTTTTCCGGCGGAATGGCAAGGAAGTGGCAGAGTGTTTCCTGAAGTTTTGAGCATCCTGTTGCGGTAAATTCATCCGTGCCAAAAGGAATAAGGGCTTCTCCGTTTACGAAAGGGAATTTTTCTTTTGCCATTTTTAGCGCATTTATAAAGCCTTCCGGGGTGGACATGTCCGGTGAGCCAATTGCTTCGTAGATGTCTTTGCGCACAAGGAATGTTTCGTGGGAGGTAAGGCTTCCCTTGTATTTGTTAAAGTCTTCCAAGGTAAAGGATGCGTTTGGGTAGCCGTAAACATGGCCGTCTTCCTGCGTGTACCAGTTTAGCTTTGCTCTTGATGCCACCTTAAAGAAATATGGGTCGTATTCTTTTGCAAGGTATTCCAGCGGGTAGACCATGCGGGAATTTATCATGTCTGTAATCTGGTTTTCCCTACAGTCAACGGTTATTATGTCCGGCATGGAGTCTGAATGTATCATTGAATTCAATTCTTCGTATTCGTCACCGCTTGGAACAAGAAAGTCTATGCTTACGCCTGTTTTTTTTGTGATGTATTTTGATACGGATGAAGTTCCCCAGCTTCTTTTGAACCAGCTGTAGTTTATGTACCACTTGAAGGTTACCGGTTTGTCTGCGTTGAGCGTCCAGCCCGGAATTTCTGCGCTGCCTTTTACCGCTTGCGGTTCTACCCCGTCTTTTTTGCAGGAGGATATAAGGCCTGCCGCTATGGTTACGGAAAGTATTGCGGTTAATGCAAGTGCAAGCTTGTGTGCTTGAGCAAGCGCATGCGCGTGTGCGTGAGCGTGTGAGTTAGCAGGTTCGTGTGCGTTAGCAGATTCGTGTGAGTTAGCAGATTCGTGTGCGTTAGCAGGTGCAATTCCTCTTGAGCTTCTTCTTGTTACGGCAGAAAATGTTTTCTTGTTCATGATGAATCTCTTGCTTTTTATAAAAAGCCTTTCCCCAAACGGCGCGTTTTTTTTACTTTTTTTCTATTATATATGGTAAATATTGTATTTGCAATACGGGATTTTAAATTTCAAGGAAGCAGTTTTTACGGTATTTTCTTATGCATGTCACCGGAAATCAGTTTTGGGCGCAACGAGAAGAAAAATATGGCTGAAAATCCATTTGCGCGGAGCGAACCCGGCAGCGTAGCTTCAAGCCCCGAAGGGAGCGAAAGTCCTATTACCACCGCACGTGGTTGTTGTAAACAACCCACTGGATTCTTCAGACAGATTTTTCTGGTAGTGGAGCCCAAAACTGATTTCAGTGAGAAATTTCAGTACGGTGTTAATTGTTCGGTTTTTGCGACTTTGCATTTGACATTGAGCGCATTGTGCTTTACTGTAAAAAAAAGGAAAAAAAGCTGTAGAAATTTTATATTTTCTAGCGCAGAATTATGTAGGAGGTTCAATTTCGAGTTTTGCAAATACATGTCATTATCGGGCGGTTGGTGAGCGTAGTCGAACCACGACCCGATAATCTGCTTAAAAAGATTCCCGGGTCAAGCCCGAGAATGACACATTTTGTGCAAAAAAACTCGAATTTTGACCTAGGAGAATTATGTAGGAGGCATGGCTATGGCGGGCAATGAGAATTTTGTAAAGATTAACGGTGAGCTCTTTTACAAAATAGAAGACTATGATTTGATGGAAGACTTCTTCATGACAATAACCAGTTCTTCCGACGTGTGGAACTTTTGCTGGTCCCAGGGCGGAGTTACGGCTGGAAGAATGGATGCAAACCATGCAGTCTTTCCCTATTACACGGCAGACAAGGTTTCCGATGCAAAGACGGTAACAGGCCCCTATACCTTGCTGGCTGTAAACTGCGGAAACAATATTGTCCTGTGGGAACCCTTTGCCTCTCTTTCTTCCACACCCGCAGTCCGCGCCGCAAAAAATCCGTCCATTTCCCGCACCATCTACAAAAACACCAACGGTACGGAAGTAATATTCGAAGAAAAGAATGCAGACCTTGGACTAACCTTCCGCTATGCCTGGACAAGTTCAGACAAATTTGGAATCGTGCGCCGTGTTCAAATAGAAAACACGGGTGCTAAGGCCGTGGAGTTTTCCATACTTGACGGCTGTCAGAACATAATGCCTGCCGGAGCAGGAACTGAGCTGCAGAACAATTCAAGCGTGCTTTTGGATGCCTACAAGCAGTCAGACATGGACAGGGAAAGTGCCCTTGCACTGTTTTCGCTTTCTTCCGTTGTTTCCGACAAGGCAGAACCAAGTGAATGTCTTGTGGCAAACACCTGCTGGTTTACGAGCGGAATAACAATGATTTCACCTGATTCCCCAATGAAATTTGCCCTGCTTGCAAAGAATTCACTTCCCCAGCCGCAGGACCTTGCCGGTGAGGACGTTGTTAAGGGAAAAAGGGCCTCCTGCTTTGTCTGCAAAAAGGAAACACTTTCCCCCGGAGCAAAGGAATGTTGGAGCCAGGTCTTTGACACCTTCCTTGATTCCTCACGCGTTGCAGACCTAAAGAAGCTGCTTACAAACAGGGACCAAGCTGCAAGGCTTTTGGAAGAAGACATTGCCAGCTGCAAGCGCGAAATGGACAGCTTTATAGCACAGGCCGACGGTATGCAGGACACCGCAGACAAAATGAGCTGCGTCCACCACAGCGCAAACGTAATGTTCAACATAATGAGGGGCGGAATCTTTGCAGACGGAGGAAAAATCAGCCTGGAAGACTTTATGCGCTTTGTCTCCCAGCGCAATACAAGCCTCATTCCTTCCGCAGAAAAAATGCTTGCCGGTTTTGCAGGCCAAAAGCTAATAAAGCGAAGCGAACTTGTAGACGCTGCCCAAAAGTTTGCAGACCCCCTGCTTTTAAAGCTTGCACTTGAATACATGCCGCTTACCTTCTCCAGAAGGCACGGAGACCCAAGCCGCCCCTGGAACAAATTCAACATAAAGCTCCGCGACGAATTTGGAAATAAAATCCTTAACTACGAGGGCAACTGGCGCGACATCTTCCAGAACTGGGAGGCACTTTCATACTCTTATCCGGAATACACCCCGTCAATGATATGCGCCTTCCTTAACAACATGACCTTTGACGGATTCAACCCCTACAGAATATTCCGCGGTGGCCTTGACTGGGAAGTTCCCGATCCAAACAATCCCTGGGCCTTCATTGGCTACTGGGGCGACCACCAGGTAATCTACCTGCAAAAGCTTTTGGAAAGGCAGAATGAACTGGACAAAGACTTCCTGAATAAAGCCCTTGCCACAAAGCTCTTTAGCTCTGCTGCGGTTCCCTACAGAATCAAGGACTTTGCAAGCATACTAAAAAATCCCCGCGACACCATAGCCTTTGACCGTGAGGCAAGCAATGCCCTCATTAAGGCCGCAAAAGAAAGGGGAGGGGATGCAAAGCTAGTTGCATCAAAAGACGGAAGCATAGCCCTTGTTACCCTTACGCAGAAACTGCTGCAGATTGTAATAAGCAAGGCCGCAAACCTAGTTCCGGGCGGAGGAATCTGGCTCAACACACAGCGTCCTGAATGGAACGACGCAAACAATGCTCTTGCAGGCTGGGGACTTTCCGTAGTAACAAGCTGCTACCTTAACCGCTACCTTACATTCCTCCAGACACTCTTTGCCCAGTCCCAGGACAAAACCTTTACGGTAACGGAAGAAACTGCACTTGCATTCAAAGCGCTAACCGAACACTTTGCGGAATACGAAAACTACACAGGCCCTCTTTCTGCCGGCCAACTCTACGACTTTGTATGCAAGTCAGGTCTTATATTTGAAAAGGAGCGCAATTCCCTCTATACTAACGGCTTTGGAAAAGACGCAAGCCTCACTAAAGATGAAATTCTCCGCGGACTTACGCTCATAAAAGCGGCGGTTGTCTACACCGTAAGGCTAAACAAAAGAAGCGACGGCCTTTACCATTCCTACAACGTGCTTGTGCCGGGGGAAAATTCCTTTGGAATCAAGTACCTGCAGGAAATGCTTGAAGGGCAGGTTGCAGTTCTTTCTTCCCACCTGCTTGGCGGAAAAGAATGTGTGGACCTGCTTAAGGCGCTTCGTTCAAGCCGCATCTACGAGCAAAGGCAGAATTCCTACATGCTTTACCCCAACAAGGAGCTTCCCAAATTTGAAGAGAAGAACAACGTCCCCGCAAGCGATGTACAGAATCTTAAGGAATTTGTTGACCGCTCCAAGGGCATCGTAATTGGCAGCGACCAAAACGGATGCTTCCACTTTAACTCTTCATTCCTCAATGCCCGCGTAATGCAGGAATTTATCCAGAATCTGCCAGATGGAATGAAGCCCAGCGCAGAAGAAGAAAAGGAACTTCTTTTGCTCTACGAAAAGACCTTCAACCATTCAAGCTTTACAGGCCGCTCTGGAACCTTCTACGCCTACGAAGGCCTTGGCAGCATTTATTGGCACATGGTTTCAAAGCTGCTCCTTGCCGTACAGGAAAACGTTGATGCCGCATTTGCTTCGGCAGACAGCCAGATGGCAAAAGAACTTGCTTCTATTTACTACGACGTGCGCTCAGGACTTGGCTTTAACAAGACTCCACAGCTTTACGGAGCCTTCCCCCAGGATCCATATTCGCATACGCCTTCAATGCAGGGGGCAAAACAGCCAGGTATGACGGGACAGGTAAAAGAAGAAGTCATTACCCGAAGCGGAGAGCTTGGAGTCCGCGTGGAACATTCATGCCTTGCCTTTAAGCCCATACTCCTTCGTAAAAGTGAATTTAAGGAAGATTTAAGCCTTGAATTCACCGTCTGCGGTACAAAGGTAAAATACATCCTTTCCGGCCAGGACAAAATTGAAGTGGAAACGGACGTTGGCAAAGTGGAGCGCACCAGCACAAGCCTTACTCCTCAGGAAAGCCAAAGCGTCTTTGCCCGCGACGGTAGGGTTAAGAGCATAAAAGTCTTTACCACGCTAAAGGAATCTTTGGTTTAAGAGAATATAAAGTATTTTTTTTCTCTTCTGGACGAAAACTCTCTTTGCTAACCGCCCTTACGCCCTTCGGTAACCCTCATCCCGCTTGCGCGGGACTAAAGGGGCTCCACGGCGGCGTAGGTTTCTTTTCAAGTACGTAAAAAACGGTCTCCCTGAACAGTAAACCGTCACCATGTGCTGTAAACCGTCACCCTGAACAGTAAACCGTCACCATGTGCTGTAAACCGTCACCCTGAACTTGTTTCAGGGTCTGTATCGATAAGCCCCGCATTCATCTCCACAGATTCCGGGTCGGAGCCCGGAATCCTATGATTTTGTCAAGAGGGTAACAAAAAAAGTTACTCCAGTCCTTGATTTCTTATCCGGCAACGGCAAGCTTTGCAAGGCGTTCTGTCCTGCTTAACGGAGCCACGAATTTCCTTGGCTCGTACTTGCTGTTGTTTTTCAGCAGGGTGTACATAAGCTCAGCCATTTTTCTTGCAACCGCAACGATTGCCTTTTTCCTGCTCA
>DFJV01000006.1 GCA_002373205.1 Treponema sp. UBA3662 | reverse complement strand
CTTACGATCTCACGGTACTCGCTGACCACCTTGCGCATTTCCTTCATTTCTTCCGTGGGCGCGAACACCCTCGGCAGGTCCTCCGCCGCCTTGTCGCGGATTTCCTTGGCAAGCTTGAGTGCATCCTCCTTGTCCGTCTTCTTGTCGGTCATGTAAATCTGGTACAGCTTTCCCGGGTTCAGGATGTAGAATTCCGTTCCCGTCAGTTTCTTGAACTCCTTGTTCATTATAAACGCCAGGTTGCAGGCCTCAATTGCAATCCTGTCCTCCGGCCTGAGCCTCCTGTAAAGTTCCTTCCGTCCCTCTGGATTTGTCTTTCCCTCCCAGCCGGTAATCTTTCCGCAGCAGTCAATCATGCGGAGCACGTACCCTGTCTTTCCCATGTCGATTCCTACAAATCTTCCTTCCTTTGCTACTTCCATTTTTTCCTCCAAAAGTGTAAAGTAAGGACTGGAGACGATTTTTGGTGATGGTACACCGTTCTCCTATTCGCGGTCTGGTTGCTCTGCTTCCAGCCGCATTTTGGTTTTACGGCAGCGGGTTGAGATTAAATCTGACAACCGAGGTAATCCTTAGGATTCCTTATTTTCGGGCACAACCTTCGCCTGCCTCCAAGTCCCGTCAGACTTAGAGTACCATATTTATCTTGCTAAATCATAGCTATATGACATGTTAGCCATATCAGCCCATTTTCGGGGGTGTCCCCCCGCAGAGGGGGTAGCGGAAAAGGCAACAAAGCGGAGCAAATGACGGAAGCGGCTCTTTGTAAAAAACTGTATTTTGTGTATTGGCACAGACCCTGAAATTACTTGTGTGCAAGTGCGTTCAGGGTGACGGTCGTTCGTTTAGTGAACTTGCCGCTTTTGGCATTTGTGGAGCGACTTGCCTTTGCAGCGAGGGGGAACTCGCAGCGCAGCTTCAAGCGGACTTCCCCCTCCTTGTCCTCTAATTTTAATTAGGCCTTGAACTTTTTGAAGACCAGGCAGCCGTTGTGGCCACCGAAGCCGAAGTTTGCGCTCATGGCAACGTCTACGTTCATGTCTATGCCCTTGTTTGGCGTGTAGTCAAGGTCGCAGCCGCCTTCTACGTCCACTTCGTCAAGGTTGATTGTTGCCGGGATGTAGCTGTCCTGGATTGCCTTTACGCAGACAAGTGCTTCGAGTGCACCGGCATTTCCAAGGCAGTGGCCTGTCATGCTTTTTGTTGAAGAGATGTGGAGCTTTTTTGCGGCCTCACCGAATGCGATGTGGAGCATTTTTGTTTCTCCAGAGTCGTTTAAGTGGGTTGAAGTTCCGTGTGCGTTGTAGTAGGTTACTTCTTCAGGTTTTACTCCTGCGTCTTTCATTGCAAGGGTCATGCACTTTGCGCCTGTGATTCCGTCTGGGTTGGGGGCTGTAAGGTGGTAACCGTCGCAAGATGCGCCGTAGCCTACGAGTTCAGCATAGATTTTTGCACCGCGGGCCTTTGCGTGTTCATATTCTTCGAGCACGAGGATTGTTGCACCTTCGCCCATGATGAATCCGTCGCGCTGCTTGTCGAATGGACGGCTTGCCTTTTCCGGGCAGTCCACCCACTTGCTGCTTAAAGCCTGGAGCATTGTAAAGCCAAGGTTTGCATAGCCACACTGTGTGCTTTCTGCACCGCCTGCAAGTACAACGTCGCTTCTTCCGCAGCGGATGTTGTCCAAAGCGTTTCCGATTGCGTCTGTTCCAGATGCACATGCTGTTGCAACTGTGTGTGCGGCTCCGTGGAGGCCAAAGATGATGCTGATGTTGCCGGCACCTTCGTTGGGGATAAGCTCTGGGATTGTCATTGGAGGCATGCGCTTCTGGTCTGAGTCAAAGTAGGACTTCATGCTGCTTTCCGTAACTTCAAGTCCGCCGATTCCAACGCCAAGGTAAACGGCTGTGTCTTCCAGAATGTCCTTCTTGTCTGTAAGGCTTGCGTCGTCCAATGCCTGTTTTGCGGCAGCCACGGCATATTTTGTATAGAGTGCCATTTTGCGGGCAGCCTTTCCGTCCATGTAGTCTTCTGCCTTAAAGTTCTTTACTTCTGCGGCATACTTTACCTTAAAGTTTGTGTTGTCGTAGTGCGTGATTGTAGCGATGCCGCTTTTTCCGGCCTTTATTGAATTCCATGTTTCTTCAACGGAATTTCCTACAGGTGAAATGCATCCAAGTCCTGTAACAACTACTCTTCTCATAAAAATCCTCCAAATATGTCATATCGAACACAACAAAATATCTATTAGTTTGTAAATCGATTTTTTTTGCACGAAATGTGTCATTATCGGTCTAGACCAGATAATCTACTTTGAAAGATTGCCGTATCAAGTACGGCAATGACACTTTTTTTAAGCTTAGCATTCGGCTTATTATTCTATTTAGCAGCCCATGCCGCCGTCAACTCCTATTACCTGCCCCGTAACGTATACGCTAAGGTCGCTTGCAAGGAAGAGGGCTGCATTTGCAACTTCTTCTGCCTTTCCTGCACGCTTGAGGGGAATTGTTGCTTCCATTGCCTTGCGGTATTCTTCTTTAAGAACGCTGGTCATGTCTGTTTCGATGAAGCCAGGTGCAATGCAGTTTACGCGAACGCCGCGTCCGCCAACTTCTTTTGCCAAAGACTTGCTAAAGGCAATAAGGCCGCCCTTGCTTGCGGAATAGTTTACCTGTCCGCCGTTGCCATGAAGACCAACGATTGAAGACATGTTAATTATTGAGCCGCTCTTCTTGTGAATCATGTCGTTGGAGACAATCTGGCAGACCAAGAATGCAGAAGTAAGGTTTACTGCAAGAACTGAATCCCAGTCTTCTTTCTTCATGCGGAAGCTTAGTCCGTCGCGGGTGATTCCTGCGTTGTTTACAAGAACGTCGAATCCGCCGGAAGCAGCAAGCACTTCTTTTACTGCGGCTGTAAGGACATCTGCGTTTCCTGCATCCGCATAGAATTCGTGGAAGGCTGTTCCGTTTTCGCTTGCAGTCTGTTCAAGCAGGGCCTTGTTCTTTGATTCGTGGGTACACATGCCCCAGACTTCCGCACCGTTTGCAAGGAAAGTCTTTGCTATTTCAAATCCGATGCCTCTTGAAGATCCTGTTACAAGGGCTTTTTTTCCTTTTAGTAAATCCATATTTTCTCCTACAGTTAGATTCAAAAGAAATCCTACGCGGGATTGTAGGGGCGGCGAAGCCGTTGCCAAGGGCAATGAAGGCGAAAGCCGGAACCCCGGAAAGCCCGTAACACAAGGCCTAAAATCCCGATTGCAGCAAACAAGCATTTGTTAAAAATGCCGTTCCGTCCAAAAAAAATTAAGAAAGCGAAGAAAGTGACTCTACGCTGTTAACAGGGTGGGCTGCTAGGCTTGCACCAAGTTCCGTCTGTCCCCAAAGACCGGACAAAACTTTGCCTGGGCCTGGCTCAAGAACCGCCCAGTTTGCCTCACCGTCTGCCTTTATCATGGAAGCAAGAACTGCCTCTTCGTCCGTCCAAAGAACGCTGTGAGTAAGGTGAAGGACTGCGCTTTCCTTTACTTCCTGTGCGCTACTTGCCTGCTTTCCGCTTACGTTGCTAAAGAGTGGAATCTTTGGCTCTGCAAAGGTAACGCCCTTAAGGAATTCGCCAAATTTGTCTGCTGCTTTCTGCATGAGCGGGCTGTGGAAGGGGCCTGCTACCTTTAGGCGGATGGCACGTCTTGCACCAGCTTCCGTTGCGGCTTTTTCCGCTTGTTCAAGAGCGGCGGCTGTTCCGCTGATTACGGTCTGCTTTACGCTGTTCATGTTTGCGGCATAAGCATCGGGGATTGAAGAAGCAATTTCTTTTACTTTTTCCGGTGCAAGGCCAAGGATTGCGCTCATTCCAGGGGCATGGCCTTGGTTGGCGGCTGCAATTTCTTCGCAAACGGCCTGCATTATGACACCGCGTTCACGTACGACTTTTGCAAGGTCTTCAAAAGAAAGCACACCTGCTGCGTAAAGGGCAGGGAATTCGCCAAGTGAGAATCCCATTGCGGCTGAAGGTTCAATGCCCTTGTCCTTGAGGGCGGCCATTATTGCAAGGGAAGCTGCGGTTATGGCAATCTGGCTGTTGTCGCTGCGGCTAAGTGTTTCCGCATCGCTTTCCCACATCAGCTTTGCCATGTCTACGTTTATAATAGAAGAAAAGTCGTCTATAACTTTTTTAGCTGAAGGAAATGCCTCCGCTACATCCTTTACCATTCCGGGGGCCTGTGCGCCCTGTCCGGGAAACAAAAATGCATATTTCTTGGACATAAAAACCTCGTAATTCTATTATGACAAATTCTGTCAATTTGTCAAGGGATTTTTTCTTAGGGATTACCATGGGGCATATCCTGGGGCATATTTTGGGGCATATTTGGGAGCTAAGCAGAGGCCTGGCTGGGGATGCAGGAGATTATTACCGTTCACTTTTCCCCACAGCCATGCTATACTAAGAACATGAACGATGCGGAAAACCTGGAGCAAATTGTTTACAAAATCTTTAAGATTCAAAAGCGCATTCCTCTGCGCAACGGCGGAAATTCCTGCATTGCCTCGCTTAACCGCCACCCGCTCAACCTTTTTGCGTCAAACTTCATCAACCGCCTGCAAAGGCTTTCCAGAAGGTTCGGCTGGGAAGCGGCGGAGGAAATATGCGAAAAGGTAAAAAACATAGGCGAAGGCGACAAGGCAAAGTGGCTGGGCCCCTACTCCGAGCTTGTGGCACTTGACTTCTACAGCCAGTTCAAGGAGCACGTGGAGCCAACATACATTTCCCGCCTGCCAATCAAAGAACACCCAAAAAGCATACCCGCAAAAATGGGACACAAGAACCTTATAGACATAGACATAAGGCTGGACTTTCCCCGAAAAACCATCTTTACGGACGTAAAATCCTTCAACTGCATCCACCAGGAAATTCTGGACAAGATTTTTGAAAACGTGGAAAACTATGCCCAGACCAAATGCAAAAAAACGGTGCTTTTGGGAGTGGACAACCTTTCAAGCCTGGACTACAAGAAGGTAAAGGAATCGCTCGGTTGGGAAAAGGTAAAAATTCAGGATGAACTAAAGGCCGCGGTAAGAAGCGGAAAATACTTTGTAATCTACAAGTCGCAGTCAGGACTTGCCTTTAACTTTAAAATCAACTACTCAAACATCCTTACGCTAAAAAAGGAATTCAGCCCCTACTCCATGGCGGAGGCCTACCGCTACAAATTCCTAGACTACGGAAGCAAGCTGGTAGACAACGAATACTCAATGATTACCATGCTTAGGAACCCCTGGTTCAACAAGGAAACCGTGGACTTTGGCAACTTTAACAACTATTTCTACCGCGCACTAAGCCGCCGCATCTTCATAGAGCTAAAAGACAGCCGCGAAAGGGCATCCAACTACTGCTCGGCATACGGAAGGAGCAACGTTACCGTGGGGGAAGTAAGCAGGAGCCTGGCAGGAATCGTGTTCATAGACGACAACAGCATGAAGTCCAAGAATTTTGAAGACATCTATTCGGCCTACATCTACCTGAACCCCAACTACAAAAACAAGCCGCCGCTCACCGTGCACGACTTTAAGCTCTTTGTAAAAAGCCAGTACCGGTCGCAGCTAAAGGAACTGGACGACTTTTCCCACGACAATTATTAGCTCATAATATTTCTGCGGCACTTTCTTGGTTGTAGACTTACTTCCTATAAAGAACATCTGTTAGGGGCTTTCCGGGGTTCCGCTTTCGCTCCATTGCCTGCGGCAACTAAAGCCCCTCCAATCCCTGCCGTGCTTGCTTTTGCAACTTCTTTTCAAAATTAATTAATATTAAAATCTACTTTTTTACTCCAAGGATATTTTTGTATATAATCATTATATTTATCATAAAAATCCATTACAGCTTGAACTTTTATCTTATTATTTTCTGCTCCGTAAATAATAATTTTGGGACGAAAAATATTAAATACCAATAAGGAAAATACAATAATCTGTATTTATATCCTAAGTCTCTACTTCAAAGTCATTTGCTTAATTTTAAGTTTTCCAGATTTATCAATTACAAAAATAATGTCCTCACAAACATCATAACCGCCGTTATTAACTCTGAAATATAAAGGAATTGGTATATTCATTCCTTTATACTTTCTGATAACAAAAGATGATAAGCTTTCAGTTTCTGCTATCTGAATTGTACAATCCTGATATTTAGAACGGAAAATTTCCACCAGCTCAGCTATACGATTTTGAGATTCTGGTAAAACATATTCTTTATAAGAATCATCAGATTTTTCAAAAACTGAACAGAAAAAATTGGTTGCAAGTTGAGTAATATTTTTTTCATCCACATCATCATAATTTGATATCGCAGTTTTAGTTTTTATGTAAATCTGGTTTTCTGGTATTTGGATATTAATCTCATTTTTACATTCAAATAATTGGATAATTTGATACAGAATATTTT
Organism: Treponema sp. UBA3662; assembly: GCA_002373205.1. GTDB lineage: Bacteria > Spirochaetota > Spirochaetia > Treponematales > Treponemataceae > Treponema_D. Next base: position 13,351 of record DFJV01000006.1, on the reverse strand, counting down.
TACTTTCAGGAATTGAAAGCTGTAAACTACCACTAGAAATTTTTTCCCTAACCATTGCATTGGCAATAACAATACCATTAAATTCCATCAAAATATTATTTCCAATGTTTGCCTCAGTAAAAGATGCCATCTTTTCTTTACCAGTTTCTTTAAAAAGAATTCTTAAGCAATCATTCCCAAAGAAATCAGATGACAAAATAATTTCATCAATGTCAGAACTGTCATAACTAATAGAATCAGAAACAAAAACTGTTTTTAATCCTGTAGAAAAAGAGTCAAAATAAGTAAATTCCTGAACCCCTTCTGGAAGAGCTTTTGTTTTTGATTCATCAAATTCATACAGATCTTCTACCCGCCAGAAATTCATTGACAAAACCTTTTCTTGAGCAAACAGACCTGTGTATAACAAAAGACTAGATAAAAGTATTATGATTTTTTTCATTTCTTCTCCTCTTCAAGTGCACCAGTAGTGCATCCACATAACATTTTTTACTCCGCAACGGGCTTGAGCCGATAATCCGCTTTGAAAGATTGCTCACGTCGAACCCGGCAATGACAGGTCTGTTTCAAAACTCAAAATTGAACCTCTTATACAGAATTGGCTTTCATAAATATTTTTTTTATAAAATCTTCTGTAAAATTTATTAAAGCGTATGTTTCTATTATTATATATTTTCCAAGCGGTGTAAAGCCACGAACTAAACCGCTACCCTGCTTCGCCCTAAAGTTCAATTTTATTTCATAAAGCAAGCTTGACGTGTTTTCTGAAATATTCCTTATTTACTCTTATGAAATCTTCTCTAGCTTTTTTATATATTTTTCAAGAACAGGAATTTGTTGATACAATTCCATTTCGGCATCTGAGCATATGCCATATTTTTCGAATTTTTTTTGCAATCTCAATGCAATATCATATATTATTTTTAAGAAATCTATATACTTTCCTTTATAAAACAGTTTCTTCTTTGTAGGTCTGTTTTTCCATTCTATCCAGTTATCGCTGACTTTATTTATACAATACTTCCATTGATAGTAAACATAAATATCGCCGTCCTTTCTATACAACAATAACACATACTCTCCGTCAAAAATTCTTACTTCTCTTTCTTTATTTTCTTTTAAAAGACGTACTGTATATATTAATAATCTGAATGTATAATTTGGCAAGCCAATGAAATTTTTATTTGGAACTTTTTTTATTGAATTAGTAAAATAAAAATTAGCTGTAATTCCACTGGATCCCTCATATACTTTTCCAATGTAAATATTGAAAGAATTTTTCCTAATAATATTTATAATTTTTTCCAACATAATTTCACTCCAAGCAGCCCAGTGGCGTGTGAGCATAACATTTTTACCCCGAATACTCCCCATACAAATTGCTGAATTTTGCAAAGTAGCCGTTTATCTCCGAAAGCGCCTTTTTGCTAACACGTGGGTTCCTCTCCAAAAGCTTAAGAAAAAGCTCTTCAGGAATGGCAATAAGCTTTGCATACGAAGAAGCCTTTACATCCTCATGCCGCACACCGTCAAGAAAAAACGCCTCTTCCCCCAAAAAACTGCCGCACTCCACGTAAGAAATGCCGTTGGGCCTCATTACAACAACCGTTCCCTGGGCAAGATAATAAGCCGCCCTGCAGCGTTCGCCCCTCTTGTAAAGATATTCGCCCCGGTTAAGCGAAACAACATACTCACCGTCATTCAAAAGGGTATCTGGTCTTATAAAAAGAGTTCGCCTAACCATGGCAAGAATACTAACGTCATCGCGGGCAGGCAAAAGGTAAAGCTCCCCCAAGATAAGCGTGGTAAAAAACTGGTATACAAACAAAAACTGTGCAAAGAAAAGGAATATTATAAAGAAGAAAAACACTTCCATGAGCATTACTATAATTCCGCTCAAAACCCCGTAAATAATATTGTACTTGTTAACATTTATAAAAATATGCATCAGCTTCTGAAAAACATAAAAACATGCCGTGCAGGAAGCCGCAGAAGCAAACACCGCCATAAAGCGCGGACGGGAAGCACTTCCAATCCTGTAGCAAACGCTAACCGCCAAAAACATTGCCAAAAAAGGTATTATGTTGACAATCCGCCCAATGTTCTTAAAAACCGAAGGATAACGCAGAACAAGTTCATCCAAAAGCGGAAGCTTTACAACCGCATGGAAGGTAACAACCGCAAACACTATTACGGAAATAAGCACCACAAGGAGAGCCTCTCCGCCAAGAGACATAAGCTGCGAAATTACCGGCCTGTACTTAGCCTCCTGCTTAAAAACCTTGTGCATACCGTTCATTACGGAAACAAAAAAGCGCCTTGCCATCCAGATGATTGCAAAACCGATTACAATTTCAAAGTTGGTGATTTTTGTTATGGAATTCAGCGAAAGGGCCGCACTTTCCACGTTAAAATAGCCGCCAAGCGAAGGATTTGTCTTTAAAAAAGCGTTTACCGCCTGAACAAAAGCCTCCATTGCCTGGTTTGACCCTATCAGCGAAGAAACCGCATAAATGTTTGCATGCAGCACGCGGATAAGGATTACCAGAATCATCATCACTACGGGAATAAAAGAAAAGAGAAAGCCAAAGGCACAGGTTGAAGCATAGGAAACCAAATCGTTGCGCACAAAAAAATTCAGCGTAAGGTAGACGGACTGCATTACGGTGCGCAAGGTTATTTTGCGGTGATTTTCTTCCTTTGTATATTCAGACTCAAGACTTTGCAATTTTGCCAAACACTTCGCCAAATATCAAGTTATTAAGTTGCCAAGCTATAGCAAATCCGGACTGTAAAACTGCAACCCGGACTGCCCAGCCCTTAATCCGGGGCGAGAAGCTGTAACTGTTCCTTAAGCCTTTGCTCACGGCGCTTTGCATCTTCCTGGGCCTGAAGCTCCTTCATAATGGTAAGCCCCTTGTAAGTGTAGTCAGTCTTGTCCGGTGCCTCTCCGTTAACAGAAACACTCATGCCCTTCTGCAGAATCTTAAAGATAAAGTCCTTTATGGAAGTCTGCGTAAGGTCCGGAAGCTTCTCCGGAAAGAGAAGAACACCCATAATGGCACTCCCCTTCTGGTGAACGGCATAAACCTTCATGTCCATGGAAAAGACGCGGCCGTTCAGCTTAAGCGTCATGCCGGGAATAAGATGCCCAGGCTTTATGTATGAAAGGAACCTTTCTTCAAGCTTAACAGAGCAGCTAACCTTGCTAACATCCACCATCGGAAGCTCAAACATCTTGCCTTCCGTCTGCCACAAAACGGATGCATTGGTGCCCATGCACAGTGCGCGGACGTACTGACGCCTGCCCTTTACGCCGTACATGTCAAGAATGCTCTTAAAACTTGCAACAATAGTGGGAATGGACTCCTTTGTAGAAAAAAAGCCTGCATCGCACTTGGTCTGTGTAAGGAACATTTCCTTCTCAGACTCGGAAAGCTTGTCCGAAATAACACCGATTATAGTGGAATCAATCTTTTTGTCGTTGTGGATTGACTCAATAAATGCAAACCAAGACAAAAAAGAAAGCTGAACATCTATGTTTATATAAAGAATTGAATTGGGATTCTTGCGGAGTACATTCTTTACGTACTGATAATCTTCTATAATATAGACTTCGTATTCAGAATCCCACAAAGCGCTAATAATATGGTCACGCAAAGTATAAGTAGGATTCAAAAAGTAAACCTTGCGGCCGGTAACAGGGTTGCCGCTTTTTGCAGAAGAGTCAACAACTTCAGCAACGTTTGTGCCCTGATTTTCATCCTTATTCTCTTCTGCCATAGCAACTCCTAAACATTTCTTACTTTTATTTTAAGCAATACCTTTATTTTAAGGCAGAGTTACAAAATAGTCAATCATAGAAGCAAAAAGCTAGGATTTTTTGTATTTTCCCTTCTTGGAGCACATTCCTTGGTTCAACTGTGCCCGGCCCTCCAGGCCGGTCAAAACCATGCAATTTTTACCATTCTAAAACAAGGAGCGCCATGGGTTCACGCAGCGAAGCTTCCAGAGGGGCGCGTCATATCGTTGCAAAACGTCTGGTCAGTTTTCCCTCGGAAAACTGACGGGTAAAAATTGCACGGAAGCAATTTTTACCCGCTTTCCAGGGTTCCGCTACCGCTCCATTCGCTGCGCGAACGGCTCCGCCGCCCTTCCAATCGGGGCTAGGCTGGTGGGCAAGAACGCGCACTCAGACGGCAAATCTTTTGTATAGTGTACAATTTAAAAAGTTTCCACACCAAGCACGGCAGGGATTGGAGCCACGCCGCAGGCGGCCACTGGACTGAACGACCGCAAGGGAGTGAGGGAAGCGGCTGGAGTGAAAACGGAATGGCGGAAAGCCCTTAGCATACAAAAGTGCCGCAAAAAAAGAAAAAAGAAAACTCCCCTTGCTTGCCCACAGCCCAATCTTTTTGACGATGACTTTATGTCAAAGGTATTTGAGGATGATATTGAAGCAACAGAATTTCTTCTGAAAATACTGCTGGAGCGCGATGATCTTGAAGTTATTGAATCTAAAGGCCAGGTGTCTATCAAAAACCTTCTTGGTCGTTCCGTACGACTTGATATAAAGGCTAAGGACAATACAGGAAAACTTTACAATATTGAAGTTCAGCGTGCTGATTGCGGAGCTGGAGAAAAAAGGGCAAGATATTACAGTTCTATATTGGATGCAAATTCACTTCTGCCTCGCCAGAATTTTGAAAATCTGCCAGAAACCTATGTAATTTTTATAACAGAACACGATGTTTTAAAAGGCGGGTTGCCCTTGTACCATATAAACCGCAAAATTGAAGAAAACGGAATGACTTTTTGTGATGAATCTCATATAATATATGTAAACGGAGAATTTAGGGATGAAAGCAACATTGGAAAATTAATGCATGACTTTTCATGCAACAATCCCGATGACATGAAATTAGGTCTTCTTGCTAAGAAAACAAGATATTTTAAGAACGACGAGAAAGGACTTAGGCGTATGTGTAAGATTATGGAAGATTTTGCCACAGAAGAAATAAACAGAGAACGCGAAAAATTTGCAATTGCCCTATTGGAAGACGGAACCCTTTCTATTTCCAAAATTGCAGAAGTTGCAAAGTTGTCCGAAGAAAAAGTAAAGGAACTCGCGGAGCAAATCAAAACCGCAGTATAGCTACCAAGCACGGCAGGGATTGGAGCCACGCCGCAGGCGGCCACTGGACTGAACGACCGCAAGGGAGTGAGGGAAGAGGCTGGAACGAAAGTGGAATGGCGGAAAGCCCTTGGCATACAAAAGTGCCGCAAAAAAAGAAAAAAGAAAAATCCCCTTGCTTGCCCACAGCCCAATCTTTTTGTATACTGCCCTTATGGCAAACCCAAGGCTTTTTGGCATTATAGACAAGGCCGTTTACGACTACGGCATGATAGAAAAAGGGGACAAGCTTCTGGTTGGAGCATCAGGAGGAAAAGATTCCACCGCGCTAACTGAATACCTTGCAAAGCGCCGCCAGAGAAAAGAAGAAGACTTTACCTTTACGGCCCTTCACATTCAAAGCGAAATAACGCCTCCCCTGCCAAAAGCCATTTCCTGCCTCTTTGAAAAATGGAATGTGCCGCTCGTAAGCATTTACGTGAATGTTCTTGGCCGCCTAAAGCCCGGTAAAAAAATGAACTGCTTCTGGTGCGCAACCCAAAGACGCACGGAACTTTTGGACTACGCAATAAAAAACGGCTACACAAAACTTGTTCTTGGCCACCACCTGGACGACATTCTTGAAACGCTTTTAATGAACATGCTGGGAAAGGCAGCCCTCTGCACAATGCCGCCCCTGCTCAGGTACAAAAAATATCCGCTTGCGGTAATCCGTCCGCTCTACTACGCCCCGGTTCATCTTATTAGCGAACACTGCGCCGCAAACGGCTACCTTACCCAAACATGCACCTGCACTTACCAGGACAATTCCACCCGCAAAGAAGCAAGGCGCCAGCTTGAACTTTTAACCGGCGGAGACGACATAAAAAAGCGCCACATTCTGCAAAGCCTAAAAAACATTCAAAGCGAATACTTGCCTTAAAAAAATCCCTCCTTGAATTTTTTCAAGGATTGCAGAATCGCAGAGCAATTCTGCACGCTGCTAATACGCGCGTCCATGCGCTTTTAAATTATGGCAAGCAAGAAATGTATTATAAAAACGATCTCGCCAACAAAAAAAATGCCATAACATTGCGTCATTCTAAGCTTGACTCAGAATCTCAAATTGCAACAGACTCTTTTATAACAGCAGGCTCTTTTATAAAACAATAATGCTACAGCTTAAAATACTTCTTGTAGGCATTCCAAGTAGAACCAATAAGCGTGTCCACATCAGAATAATGCGGCTCCCAACCAAGCACCTCTTTTGCAAGCGCAGAAGTAGCGGTAAGCTGGGCAGGATCACCCGCACGCCGACCAACGTATTCAGCCTTAATCTCCTTGCCGGTAATGCGCCTTGTAGCCTCCAGCATCTCCGTTACAGTAATGCCGTTGCCTGTTCCAAGGTTCAGCGTAAGGCTCTTCTTTTCCTTTGCAATATATTCAAGGGCAAGAACGTGTGCGCTGGCCAAGTCCGTAACATGAATGTAGTCGCGGATGCAGGTTCCGTCGCGGGTAGGATAGTCGTTTCCAAAAATGCTTATCTTTTCCCTCTTTCCGCATGCAACCTCCATCATAACAGGCAGAAGGTTTGCAGGATTCTTTTCAAGGCCGTAAAGCTCACCGGTAGGATCATAGCCTGCCGCATTAAAATAGCGCAAAGCCGCAAAGTGCAAGCCCCTAAGCTTTTCGTACCAGCCCATGAATTCCTCTATCTTAAGCTTTGTAAAACCGTAGTAGTTTTCCGGATTCTTTGGATGCTTCTCGTCAATAGGAAGATACTGTGGCTCGCCAAAAACCGCCGCGCTGGAAGAAAAGACCATGTTAAGGCATTTGTGCTCTACCGCGCTGTTCAAAATATTCATCGTACCGGAAATATTGTTGATGGAATACTTTTCCGGCTGAACCATGCTCTCGCCCGCCGCCTTAAAAGCCGCAAGGTCAACAAAAGCGTCAAAGCCCTTTGCAAAAGCCGCGTCCAGTTCTTCCTTGTGAAGGATAGAACCCGCAAAAAATTCGTTCCCCGGGTAAAGATTCTGAATCAAACCGCTTGAAAGGTTGTCAAAAACGGCAACCGTATGGCCCTTTGCCATAAGTTCCTTTACAACATGGCTTCCTATGTAGCCCGCACCGCCAATAACTAAAACTTTCATTTTTCCTCCAGCACAACACGTCAACACGTGTCGACAACAATTATACTATACCCCATAAAATGACCCTTTGCAAGTGAAAATATTTCTGAATATTCGTTTTTTTTTTTACCAATCTGATGCAGAGACATCTTACACTGAATCCGGCAGTCCGTGACCAACCAGCTCTTGCAACTTTTACCCGCTTAAAGCAGCTTTATCAGCTTCTGGTAATTTTCCACCACTTCTTCCGGGGGCATTTTCATTCTGGAATTAATCCACCACTTTATTGTTTCGCAAAAGCTCCCTGTAAAAAATTGCAGGGCAAAATCTTTTGGAACTTCGGAACGAGGATTTAAGTCATCATAAAAAGCCTGTTCAAGGTAGTCACGGAAATACGAGGTAAAAAGCTTTTCCGTTTCGCCGCCCATAATAGCCCTAATGTTTTCCTTGTGGTCTTCGCTTCTTGCGCGGATAAAAACTGCCTTGCCTTTTTAGTCTTCCATATATTCACTTTAGCACTGTTGAAATGCTTTTGCAATAAGTAACTTTTTGTCACTAAAGATGTGTTTTAGTATTGACAAGTCACAAAAGATGGCATACACTTTAGTTAAGTAACAAAGTGTTACTAAAACTTAAAAAGAAGTTTACGGAAAATTAAATTAAGGGCGTTCCCTGCCTAAAGGCAGGTCGGGCTTTTCGCACTTCGCCTATTCGGCTCATCCCTTCGGGACTGCCTGCGGCAGGTGCTACAATCCCTAACGCAAAATAAAATTTCATGGAGAAAAAATATGAAAAAACTTATCCTAACACTTTTACTTGGAGGCATCATCATGACAGGAGCATTTGCAAATCCTTCGGCAGGCTCAGGAACCGCATTTGTTTACTTTAGCGCAACGGGAACAACAGAGCGCATGGCAAGAAACGCGGCAAAGGAAATGGGAGCGGATCTTATTGAAATTGAACCGGTTCACAAATACACAAGCGCAGACTTGAACTGGCACGACAAAAAATCCCTTTCTTCTGTTGAATGCAACGACCCAAAAAGCCGTCCAGCAATCGCAAACAAGATAGACATCTCTGCCTACGACACCGTTGTGGTCTGCTATCCAATCTGGTGGGCCTATGCGCCAAAAATCGTCTACACCTTTGTAGAAAGCCAAAACTGGAGCGGCAAAAAACTCGTTACCATTTGCACAAGCGGCGGCAGTGGCCTTGGACGCAGCGGAAATGACCTTGCCAAGTTTGCAAAAGGCGCAGACTTCAAGGGCGGCAAAGACTTTACCCGCGGAAGTGGCGCAGACATAAAGAAATATATCGATGGACTTTTGAAATAGGAGTAAACAATTTATGGTTTTAGATAAAATTAATTCGCCGGCAGATTTGAAAAAACTTTCGCTTTCCCAGCTTCCGGCGGTGGCTCAGGAAATTCGCGAGGGACTTTTTAACCGGCTTACAAAAATTGGCGGACATTTTGGCCCTAACTTTGGCTTTGTGGAAGCGACAATCGCACTGCACTATGTTTTTAATTCTCCAAAAGACAAATTTGTCTTTGACGTTTCCCATCAGTCTTATGCCCACAAAATGCTCACGGGACGAAAGGCCGGCTACTTTGACGACAGCCGTTTTGCGGAAGATTCAGGCTACACCAATCCGGACGAAAGCGAGCACGACTTTTTCAACATCGGTCACACTTCAACTTCAATTGCCTTGGCATTGGGACTTGCAAAAGGCCGCGACATCTTGGGTGAAAAAGAAAACATCATTGCGGTTATCGGCGATGGTTCCCTTTCCGGTGGCGAGGCCATGGAAGCCCTTAGCGTTGCAGGCAGCGAGCTGAACTCAAATTTCATTATCGTAGTGAACGACAACGAAATGGCAATCGCAGAAACTCACGGAGGAATCTACAAAAATCTGAAGGCTCTCCGCGATTCCAATGGCAAGGCGGAAAACAACTGGTTCACAGCATTTGGCCTTGATTATATTTATGAGGAAAATGGAAACGACATTGCCTCTTTAATCAAGGTGTTTGAAAAGGTCCGCGACTCCAAGCATCCTGTTGTAGTTCATATCCACACTCAGAAAGGTAAAGGCTATGAGCTTGCGGAAAAGGACAAAGAAGCCTGGCACTGGACCATGCCGTTTGACCGCGCAAGTGGAAAGCCGACAGTCAACTTCGGAAGCGGTGAATCATATTTCGGTATGACTTGCCAGTACATAATGGAAAAGGCAAAAAAAGACAAGGATTTTGTTGTCGTGTCTCCTGCCATGCCTATGTCTGTAGGACTTGGACCTGCGGAAAGAGAAATGCTTGGCAGCCAGTACATCGACACAGGCATTGCGGAAGAAGCAGCCGTTGCAATCGCGTCTGGAATTGCCCGCCGTGGTGCAAAGCCACTTGTTGTAACAAACATGACTTTCTTACAGAGGGCTTACGATCAGATTTCCCAGGATGTCTGCATCAATAAAACTCCGGTCACAATGCTCATGAACTACACTTCTTTCGACGGCCTTACCGATGTTACTCACCTTGGAATTTTTGGACTTGCAGCTTTCACTAATATTCCAAATCTTGTGGTGCTCTGCCCTTCAAGCGCGGAAGAATACACTTCAATGCTGGACTGGAGTCTTGAGCAGAAAGAAAATCCTGTTTTGATTCTGATTCCGGGAAACCAGGTTACACACCGTCCCGCAGACAAAGACTACAGCAACTTAAATCGCTTTAAGACAGAAGAAAAAGGCGAAAAGGTTGCGGTAATTGCTTTGGGAGATTTTTTCCAGAAGGGAAAGGCTCTGGCAGACGCAATAAAAGAGAAATGCGGATTTACTCCAAGCCTTATAAATCCACGTTTTGCTTCGGGTTTGGACAAAGAGCTTTTGCGGGAACTTGAAAAAGACCACGAGCTTGTAATAACACTTGAAGACGGAATTCTTGAAGGCGGATTTGGCCAGAAGATTGCTTCTTTCTACGGTCCTGGCAAAATGCGGGTTAAGAATTACGGTCTTGAAAAGAAATTCTACGACCGCTACAAGCCGGAAGAACTTTTGCGCGACTGCGGCATGACATGCGAGCAGATTATCGAGGATATTAAAGCACAATGAAAAAATTTACAGCCCTTATATTCACACTTCTAGGAATGCTCACTATGGTAAATGCAGAAAGCTATCCTGCCCCCGGTGAAAACTTCGTTCTTATCAAAGGCGGCTCATTCATAATGGGAAGCCCTGCTGCAGAAGACTGGCGCAGCAATGACGAAAGCCAACACAGCGTTACTCTTGCCTCCTTCTACATGGCAAAGTACGAGGTTACCCAAAAGGAATGGCGGGAAATCACAGGTAAAAATCCCAGCAATTTTACTGGCGACAAACTCCCTGTAGAAAGCGTCACCTGGCTTGAAGCAGTTGAATTCTGCAACGCATTGAGCAAAAAGAATGGCAGGACACCAGCTTACACTGTTACGGACGGAGGGCGCAGCGTAAGTTGGAACAGAAGCGCAAACGGCTTCCGTCTTCCCACCGAAGCTGAATGGGAATACGCGGCAAGAGCTGGAACAAGGACACCCTTTTATTCCCGCAAGGTTCCGGGAGCAAACGACGTAAACTTTTACGGCCACTACCCCTATCAGATTGAGCAGAATTATTTTCATGATGCAGTTCTAGAAACCCGCCCTGGCACCTACCGGGCAAAGACAGTTGACGTAGGAAGTTTTGCGCCAAATCCAAATGGACTTTATGACATTTACGGAAACGTAGGAGAATGGTGCTTTGACTACTACGGCGACTATTCTGCTTCGGCAGGCTTTTCTGGTGGAAGCATTACAAATCCGTCTGGGGTAAGCGAAGGAAGCCGCCGCGTTTACCGTGGAGGTGGCTGGAACGACTTTGGAAAAAATCTCCGCAGCGCATACCGAGCAGCCCTTCCACAGGCAAACAGGGCATACAACGTGGGCTTGCGTCTTGTCTGCAATGCGGACGACAGCGTAAGAGGAATTGTAAGCACAAGGGAAATTGTAGCAGGAAAAAACTCCGCTTCGGGCAAGGGAAAATCCCTCATAGTATTTTATTCCTGGAGCGGAAACACGCGCGGTGTGGCAAAAGAAATTGCAAGGCAAACCGGCTTTGACATAATCTAACTGGAACTTGTAAAACCTTACTCCACTGATTACAACACGGTTTTGGATCAGGCTCAAAATGATCAGCACAAGCAGGCGCGTCCTGTCCTAAAGACAAAAATTGCCCGCGAAAAATGGGCGGAATACGACACAATCATTTTGGGATATCCAAACTGGTGGGCAAGCATACCTATGCCAATTGCAACCCTCCTTGAAAGCTACGATTTTACTGGAAAAACAATCATGCCCTTCTGTTCCCACGGAGGTGGAAGATTTGGCCAGAGCCTTACTGCAATTTCAAAGCTTGCACCAAAAGCAATTCTAACAGAAGGACTTTCCGTTCATTATTCAGGAGGCTCTTCACTTTCCAAAGATGTAGAAAAATGGTTAAATAAGGTAAAGAGGTAAAAAGTGAATTTTGAATCCGTCATAATAGGCCTTGCATCCCTTGTAATCATCGGTCTTTTTCATCCGATAGTAATAAAGGCGGAATATTATTTTTCTGCAAGGATCTGGTGGGTCTTTGCCTTGGCTGGGCTTGGCCTTATCTTTGCAGCTCTTTTTACCCAAGGCATCTTGTCTTATATTCTGGCACTCTTGGGAACAACATGCCTCTGGTGCATCGTTGAACTCTTTCATCAGAAAAAGCGTGTGGAAAAAGGCTGGTTTCCAAAAAATCCAAAAAGAGAGGAGAAGAAAAAATGAATTTAGCACGCAAAATAAGAATGCCAATCGACATAGCAATGACGCTTCTTTCCATCATCCTCATGGGAGGAAACTATTTTTTTCCTGCCGACATTGTGCATGAGATTTTGGGCGTGGCACTTCTTTTGCTTTGGGCAGTTCACATTGCACTCAACCGCCGCTGGTACGGCGCAATCTTCCGTGGCAGCTACAATCCCTACCGCGTAATGCAGACAGTCATAAACTGCGGCATTTTGATTTGCGCAATCTTTCTGATGATTAGCGGAATCATTCTTTCAAACCACATCTTTACTTTTTTGGGAATTGAAAAAGGCCTTGGCTTTGCACGAATCGCACACCTTTTGGCAAGCCACTGGTACTTTCTTTTTATGTCCATGCACATCGGCCTGCACGTAAGTATGATTGCAAACAAAATGTGCCATAAAGAAAGAACTGTATGTCATCCTGAACTAAATGCCTGTCATCCTGAACAAAATACATGTCATCCTGAACAAAATACATGTCATCCTGAAGTAAATGCATGTCATCCTGAACTTGTTTCAGGATCTCCTGGCAAAGAGATGCCAAAACAAGTTCGGAATAACAGATTACGAAAAATCCTTTTGTTCAGCATTCTTGCCCTCGCATGCCTTTACGGCATCTATGCCTTCATCATCCGCGGAGTCTGGAAGTACCTCATCCTGCAGCAGCAATTTTTCTTCTTTGACTTGGAGCGTGGCTACATCCTATTTGCCATTGACTACATTTCCATTATTATCCTATTTGCTGCAATTTCTCATTTTGTGGCAGCAATCTTAAAAAAGAATCGATAAAACAGAAGGATTAAAATGGCAATTGAACGTTTTTTTTCTGACGACAAAATTCCTGAACAGGATAAAGCATTTACAAGAAATTGATGTTGCATTTTACCTTGTCAGGTTGTATTTTATTAATAATAAATAGGAGTACGCAAATGTTCAGACCAATGAGAAGATTCAAGCAGCAGATTACAGATGATGAATGCAAAGCGATTTTGAAAAACGAAAAACGCGGAGTTCTTTCACTTCTCGGCGACGACGGCTACCCTTACGGGCTTCCCCTTTCACATCTTTACAGCGAAGAAGACAAGAAGATTTATTTTCACGGCGCAAAGGAAGGCCACAAAATCGACGCCATCAAAAATTACGACAAGGCAAGTTTCTGCGTTTACGATTCAGGCTACCGCAAGGACGGCGAGTGGGCGCTGAACATCAACAGTGTAATCGTCTTTGGAAAAATCCGCCTTGTAACCGACCCGGACCTTACCCGAAAAA
>DFJV01000123.1:29124-48280 GCA_002373205.1 Treponema sp. UBA3662 | reverse complement strand
AACAGAGTCTTAGAGATGTAGTCTGTTGTAACGTCGCTGTAGCCGTCTTTGTCGCGTACGATGCGGACAACATAGCCGTCGTCAAGTTCGCGCACGATTGTCATATAATCATTTGAATTGTTAATGCTTCTTAATGTGTAAGTACCCATAATTTTTTAGCTCCTTAATTTGTTTGTCAAGGTAACTTTATCCCCATTTTTTACATCTGAATTCAATGAATTGCAGAATGCTTATACTTTATTGTCGGAATCACAAAAAAAGATTTTAGTGTTTTTAAAGGATAGGCCATTGGACTGGACTTATTTGACTTTTTTGATTTTTTCTTATGCGGCACTTTTTCCTGCTGTAGACCCGCGTCCCAAAAGAACATCTTGCCATTTTTTCCTGCAAACAGATAGCGCCATGGAGGGTACTATCGGCCCCTGAGCCCGTCGAAGGGCCACGTAAAAGTTGACCGTAAAAATGGCAAGGAGGCCATTTTTTAGGGCTTTCCGGGGTTCCGCCTTTCGGCTCCATTGCCTGGGGTTCGACAAGCTCACCCACCACGGCAACGGGCTACGCCCGCCCCTCCAATCCCTGCCGTGCTTGCTTTGCTAGCGGTTAGCATAAGATTATTGTTTTTTCTCCTAAACCGTTGTAAACTTATGAATATAGATTGCTGGTCAACGTTTGCTGCTGATATTTTTGCAACGCCAGAGAATTTATTCTGGATACTGCAGAATTGCGTTATGTAGACATTAACTTTGTGTTATTTTTGAGCAAGGAGTAAAATGAACAAGCAAATTTGGAATTTATACAAGGCTTCGGAAGACGGAAAGAAAATAATATCTTTATTTGACTTAAGTAATGAAGTTCCCTTGTATGACCGAATAAAGAACCTCTATACAATTGGCAAGAAGTGGGGAGCTAATTCTGATTTTGAATCTGTTGTTGGTGATATTATACTGATCTGGGATGATTTAAACAGGCAAAATCTTTTAAAAGAGTCGCTTAACGTAGAAAGTTTTATAGATGATTTTATGCTAGTAGAGGGAAAATGGGATTCGGAAAAGGGGAAATTCATTTTCTATAATGACAAAGTATACTTACCTAAGGAGAATTACAGGAGAAAAGTTTTTATAATTCAAGAAATATCTTGGATTCTGACTCATTTATATTTAGATTGTTTTCCTATCATGAATCCTATGAGATTTGATATTTTTCAGAGAAATTGCAATTTGTTGGGACTCGAACTTCCTGATATCCCTAAGCAAAGGGATTATAGAGAATTCTTTCTTTATTATTTTGATGTATGCGATGCTTTAGTAGGGTTTGCGAAGGATAATAATTTGACTCAGGCTGAATTGTGTGCCTGTGTTTACGATTTTGCAACTATACTTTCAGATGAAAAGAAAAATGAAGAGTTGCCGGAACCAACAAATGTTTGGTTTACAGGTGCAAAAGGTAATAATCAATTTATCTATCTTGATAACCTTTTGAAAAAGAAGGATGTTGATGCAAATCAATGTTGGGCATGCAACGAACGGACTAAGCGGGGTGATATAATCGTTATGTATTGCACGAGTCCGCGAAGTTACATTCATTCAATTTGGCGTGCTAGCTCAAACGGAATTTTTAATCCTTTTACATATTACCAAAAGATGACAACAGTTTGTAATGGTATTGAGGTTCCAAAGGTTACATTCAAAGATTTGAAAGACGATTCCTATTGGGGACAAGTCCCTATAGTTAGGGGCAATTTGCAAGGTCTAAATGGAGTTGAAATTACAGCAGAACAATATGAAAAGCTCCTTGAGATTTTTAAAAGAAAAGGAATGAGTTTAAGAAAAATCCCTAAATTGTTTTCCAGTAAGTCGGTAAATTTTGGTACAATCAAAGTTGAAAAAGATGTAGAAGAAAAAATACTTATTCCGTTATTGGAAAAAATAGGATATGCAGAAGGAGATTGGACTCGTCAATTAAGTTTAAAGGCGGGAAGAAAAGAAAAGGCTATACCAGATTTTGTTTTCTATCCGAAAGGGGAAAGTCATTTTGAATCATCTCCATTTGTAATCGAGGCAAAATACGATTTTTCATCAATGATAGAATTTCAAAAAGCTTTTTCACAATGCTTTTCATATGCAAAGATGTTACAAGCAAAAATAATGGGAATATGTGACAAGGAGCGCCTTGTTGTGTATAAACTAAATTCTACCGGAAGTTTTGATAGGAATAACCCCATTTTTGAGAATCATTGGAAAGCAATATATCCTGATTCTGTAATAGGAGCCAAGCTTAAGCAACTAATCGGTGCAGAAGTTGTAAAAGGACTGTAATTGCTAACAATTTTTTTGCTGATGAAAGTCTTGCCATAAAAAGCGCTTTCCGATGATTTTTGCAACGTTTTGTGCTATAATCGGAGCATGACCTATTGCGACGCTCATTTCCATCTTGTGCAAAGCGGCACTTTTGAAAGCATCTCTTCTTTTGCGGGGGCTTTTTCTCCTCTGGGGGTTAGGGGCTGCACTTGCGCCCATTCCGAGCAGGAATTTCTTAGGCAGGAAGAGCTTTGCCTGGAATTTGGTGAGGCTTTGTCCCTTAAGCTTGCTTTTGGGCTTCATCCGCAGAATCCGGATTTGTCACTTGCGCCCTTTTTGGAAAAGCTTTTGCGGGAAAAACGCATAGATGCAATAGGGGAGACTGGCTTTGACTTTTTTACGAGTGAATTCCGTTCTGACCGCTTGCGACAGGATGAGGCTTGGCATCTTTCTCTTGAGCTTTCTTCTTGCTATGGACTTCCTGTGGTAATCCATGACCGCAAGGCCCTTGACTTGATTTTTAGGGATGCTTCTTTGCTAAAGAAAATACCCGCTGCACTCTTCCATTCATTTGCATTCGGCCCCAGGGAGGCTCTTTCCGTGTTGAGCCACGGCATAAACGCTTATTTTTCATTTGGAAAGGCGATTTTGAACGGCAATAAAAAAAGCATGGCTTGTGTGGCGGAACTTCCGCTTGAAAGGCTGCTTTTTGAAACTGATGCACCCTATCAGACTCTTAAGGGGGAAAGTTTTACTCCCTTAGGCGACATAAAGCTTGTCTACCAGAAGGCCTCCGAACTTAGGAATTGCCCCCTGGACCAGCTCTGTGCTTCCGTTGAAAGGAATTTTTCTCTTGTCTTTGACCGGCACTGACAGCTTGTGGTTTTTGCGCTTTCTACATGCCATGGCCGGTTTTAGACAAATTTTTTTACATTGCCTTTAGGGCTAGGTTTATTGCTGCGTTTGCGGCTTTTAGGTCCTGCTCAAAGGCTTCGTTCAATGCTTCAAGGTTGCCATTTTCCCTTCCGCGGAGTGTGTCTTCCAGCTTCTGGGCTGTGGCTGCAAACTGTTCCGCTCCAATCTGGCGTGCAGCTCCCTTAAAGTAATGTACATATTTTGCGGCTTCGGTCTTGTCTTCCATTTGCTCAAGACGCACAAGCTCTTCTTTTTTAAACTGCTTGCCACAGGCAAAGTCTGTAAGGAGCTCTTTTAGCAAATTCTTTTCGCCTCCGAGCATTTCTAGTGCAGACGCAAGGTTAAGAAGCTGTGCCATACGGTTCCTCCTTTTGTTATGCTATGCGTTTCTTCCGCGCAAGGGAATTGCTCCCTTTGGTCGCAATATTTTACGAATTGCCATTTCAGAAATGCTACGCATTTCTTCCATGCAAGGGAATTGCTCCCTTTGGTCGCAATATTTTACGAATTGTCACTACAGAAATGCTTACGCATTTCTTCCGTGACAATTCTTAAATTTCTTTCCGCTTCCGCAGGGGCAGGGGTCGTTGCGGCCTACTTTGGGCATTGTGCGCACTACTGTTACGTTCTGGCCCTGCCTGCCGCTCTGCATTGCTGAACGCTGGGCGCCCTGCATAGACTGCCTTGCGTTGAATGACTGCTGTGCCCTCTGTTCCGCGCTCATTCCGGATGGGGATGATATTGCAGACGGTGCTTCCTGGTGGGTTGCCGTCATGTTTGTCTGGGCAAGGCTCTTGCGAGGCTGTGGCTCTCCCTGAATCTGAACCTTTACCTTAAAGATTCTTCCTGCAACAGAGTCGCGGATTTCTTCAAGCATGGTGTCAAACTGGTTAAAGCCGTCAATCTTGTATTCGGTAAGAGGCTGCTTCTGGCCGTATGAGCGCAGGTAAACCGCTTCCCTAAGGCCGTCAAGGAATTCAAGCTGGTCAAGCCACTTCTTGTCTATAAGCTGGATATACTGGTAGCGGATGAACATGTTAAAGCTTGGCTTTCCTACAAGCATCTCCTTCTGGGTGATGTCGTTCTGCAGGATGGATATTACGGCTTCCTCTGTAAGGCGGTCGTATGGAACAACAAGACCAAACCTGTTCTTTATCTGGTCAACAAGGGCACTCTGAAGGTTTGCACCCTTTGTGTGGCGTGCCTTGTGCTCGTATTCGGCAAAGATGTTCTGCACAAGCGACTTTGCGTTCTCCATTACGCGTGCGCTAAGGTTGTCGTCCTCAAGGATTTCGTCCCTCTGCTCGTAGATAAATTCGCGCTGCTGGTTCAAAACGTCGTCAAAGTCAAGGAGGTTCTTACGGATTTCAAAGTTGCGGGCTTCTACCTTCTTCTGTGCCTTTTCTATAGAACGGTTAAGCATGCGGTGGTTGATTGGCTCACCGTCCTGCATACCGATGGCCTTCATGATGCGCTTCATCTTCTCCCCGCCGAAGAGCCTCATCAGGTCGTCGTCCATGGAGATGTAGAATTTGCTGCGTCCAGGGTCACCCTGACGTCCGGAGCGTCCGCGGAGCTGGTTGTCTATGCGGCGTGACTCGTGGCGTTCAGAACCGATAACGTAAAGGCCTCCAAGGTTCTTTACCTCTTCATAGTCTTTAAGCCACTGCTCCTTTTCTATCTTAAGCGCTGCCTCGTACTGCTCCTGGGTAGCCTCCGTACCTGCGCGTTTCCTTGCCCTCATCTCCGGGTTTCCGCCAAGCTTAATATCCGTACCGCGGCCTGCCATGTTGGTTGCAACAGTTACAGCACCCTTGGCACCGGCTTCAGCAATAATGACGGCTTCGCGTGCATGGTTCTTTGCGTTCAAAACCTCGTGCCTTATTCCCTTGCGTGTAAGAAGGGCACTCAAATGCTCAGACTTTTCAACAGAAACCGTACCAACAAGAACAGGCTGCCCCTTCTTGTGGGTCTCGTCAATTTCCTTTACGATGGCGTTCCATTTGTCGCTTTCGTTAAGGTATACCTCGTCATCCTCGTCCTTGCGTGCTACAGGCTTGTTGGTAGGAATTGCAACAACGTCAAGGTTGTAAATCTTTGCAAATTCAACAGCTTCTGTTGCAGCAGTACCGGTCATACCAGAAAGCTTCTCGTACATGCGGAAGTAGTTCTGGAAGGTAATCGTTGCAAGTGTGCGGTTCCTCTGGGCAATCTTAAGATGCTCCTTAGCCTCAATTGCCTGGTGCAAACCGTCACCGTAGCGCCTTCCCTCAAGAATGCGGCCTGTAAATTCATCTACAATCTGAACCTGGTTGTCCTTTACAACATAGTCAACGTCTGCGTGGTAGAGGACGTGGGCCCTTACAGCCTGGGTAAAGTAGTGCACGTACTCAAAGTTTTGCTCGTCAAAAACCGTGGTGCCGCTTTCGATAAGGCGGTGGGAGAGCAGGATGTCATTTATCTTGTTCATACCCTTGTCGGTAAAAGAAACGCGCTTGGACTTCTCGTCTATCTTGTAGTCACCCTTTAGAGCGGCCCTGTCTTCCGGCAGCATTTCAACTTCATCGGGGTAGTCGCCGGTCTTTGGGTCCTTTTCCATCTCGGTAAACTGGTCAACGTACTTGTCCACCTCAAAGTATTTGAAGGTGTCGTCTTCACCCTGACCGGATATGATGAGCGGTGTACGGGCCTCATCAATAAGGATAGAGTCTATTTCGTCAACGATACAGAAGTTAAAGCCCCTCTGAACCTTGCGCTTTATGTCTATCTGCATGTTGTCGCGAAGGTAGTCAAAGCCAAGCTCATTGTTTGTACCGTAGGTAATGTCACATTCGTATGCTGCACGGCGGGCCTCGTTGTCCATATTGTTAAGGATGCAGCCTACGCTCTGCCCAAGGAATTTGTATACGCGTCCCATCCAGTGGCTGTCGCGCTCTGCAAGGTAGTCGTTTACGGTTACGATGTGAACGCCCTTTCCGCTAAGGGAGTTAAGGTATGCGGCGGCAACGCACATGAGTGTCTTACCTTCACCGGTCTTCATTTCCGTAATGCGGCCTGAATGAAGCACGAGTGAACCCATCAGCTGGACAGGGTAGGCCTTTTCGCCAAGTACGCGGTATGCAGCTTCACGGGCTAGTGCAAATGCCTCTGGAAGGATGTCGTCAAGAGTCTCTCCCTTTGCAAGGCGTTCCTTCAAAGCCTTTGTCTGCAGTGGAAAGTCTTCGTCTTTTAAAGAAGATGCCCATTCGTCTTTTGCAAGTACAGCCTCAAGCTGTGGTTTTAGGGCCTTAAGGTCGCGCTCATTCTGCGAACCAAAAAAGAAAGTAAGAATCTGGTCAAACATAGTCAACACTCATTTTAATATAATCTGACGCCAAATGCGATTCATAAAATATAACGAATTTTTAGTCTCTAGTCTAGTACGGCAATTTTTTTTCTTATTAAATCGTGCTGAATCGTGCGTTTTTTATTCGCGCGGAAGGGTTGAATACCCCGCCCCTTGGGGCGGAATAAGGGTATTCAACCCTGACTGCAATACCTTTTAAGAACAACGCACACCTCGTTGGTTCGCGTAAGGATGTTTTGATACAGGGGGATTCGTTTTATGAGGAACTCATACCCCGTAGCTTGCTGCGGGGTGCGTTGATTGTTATGCAACTCTTTTGGACTGTATTTTTGGACGAAAGTTCCGCTTGCTCTACGGTTTTATTCCCTGGCTAACTCGACTGAATGTGCCTCTGCGCCACCGCCGTTCCAGCCTTCGCTAACGCTCATCCCGCCATGCGGCGGGACTAAAGGGCTTCCATGGCGGCGTAGGTTGCTTTTGCAATGTTGACACTGACAAACTAATTTAATATTCTATTTTATATGAAAAAAAACAATTTTTTTGTAAAAAAATGTGCCTCTTGCCTCTTGCTAAGCCTTAGCCTTGCCGCTTGTAGGGAAGATGGCGCCGTGTCCACGCTTAAAGAAGACAAAATATTTTCCCTGGACTACGGAACCTTTGAAGACGAACTGAACGTTTTTAACCTTAACCAGGCAAACCAGATAAACACCTCCGTTGCAATGCGTGACGGCTTCTTTTTCATAGCCAACGGAGAGTCAAAGAAAATAATGGAGATGAACAGCTACGGCGACCTTCTTAGCCTTTACTACAACGAAGACGTTAACCCCAAGCCCTCTTTCTCCAATTCCGTGGATGTTGTTAGCACCACAAGAAAGGCCACCGCTTACCCCTTCAACGAAATATCCTCCATTGCGGTGGATTCCCAGAAAAGGCTTTACGTTGTGGACAAATTCCCAGTTGAACGCCAGGAGCTGGACGAAAAGGACGACACCGTTCTTTCCCAGATTGTGCTCCGCTTTAACGAGGACGGCTCATTTGTTGACTACCTTGGCCAGCAGGGGCCTGGAGGAACGCCATTCCCCCTCATAAGGAACATTTACGTTACGGACAGCAACGAGCTTGTGGTGGTAAGCTTTAAAAAGACGGGCTGCGAGGTTTACTGGTTCAATGCGGACGGTTACCTTCTGTTCAAGGTTCCAATTTCCCGCGACAACATCCCGGACCCCCACGACAGCAAGGCTGTTGAGCGCTTCATTACCCTGGAAAACGTAGTGCCGTCATACGAAGGTCGCATCCTCTACATAAAGGCAGACTATTCATCCTCCCACATGGAAGGCAAGATAGCCTCACAGTCGGGCATAGACTACGACGAATCCCTGCTTTTTGCGCTTGACGTGGAAAGCGGAACCTACAGCGAGCCCATAATCATTCCGCCCTACCGCGAAAGTACAGTGGAAGGCTTTGGTACGGAAGTCCACAACATTCCATACGACTTTATAGGCATTACAGACAACGGCTGGATGTTCTTTATGGTTGCAAACGAGGGCGGCTACGACATACAGATGGTTCAGGCATCCGGCTCCCGCATACTGAACAGGCACCTTGCAATGGACAGGAAGAAAATCCTTTACACGGCATTTAACCTTAGCAATACAGGAATCCTAAGCTCACTGAACATACTTGGAGACAAGGCTCAGATGAGCTGGTGGCGTACGGATTCCCTGATTCAGGCCGTAATCAAGAACTAGGGGAGGGGCTATGGCATTCGGAGACGACATGATAGACGGCTATGCGGAAGGCGAGGAACCAATCGTCTTTCACCACAAGAAGGGTGAATTCCGCAGGCTGGAAGACCAAAAGACCCGCGAACTTGCAGAGGGCGGCGGATTCAAGTCCAAGGGCTTCTTTGGCGTTTTGGTTGGAACCAAGGGCAACCGCATGATTTTTATGGCACTGGTAGTCTGCGTAGGGCTTATCTTTGTGCTTTCCATACTTTCCGGCAGGCAAAACGAGGGGCTTCTGGACGGAGTTGGCTGCAAGATGGACGCTTTTTCCATAGAAGAGACCGTGTATGTGTCCGTTGCCCTAAAAATGACAAAATCTGCCAGGGAAAAAGAAGACGCTAACAGGCCAAGGCATTTCTTTGCGGTAGTGAACGCTCTGGATGCAAACGGAGAGCTTGTTTCTTCCTCCAAAGAAGAATACCTCTTTTCTTTGTCCCAAGATAAGGAAGAGCAAAAAAAGCAGTTCTTAAGGGCAAGCTTTACGGACTACGACATAGCTTCTATAGAATGTACGCTTTCTCTTGCGGATTCTTCCCAAGGCGAAAATGCACTTCCATCTGGCAAGAACGAAATAAAGCTTAAGGGCAAGGTGTCCAGGCATTAGTTAGCGGGCGCAACAGCATGCGAAACAACGGGCGCAAAAACGGCACAAAAACCTGCATTAAAGACTGTAGTCTAAAGACAGTATTCTAAAGAATGGCGTCTTTTTTGCCGATAGTGCAAGATAGGGGGAATATTTTTATGGTACAGTTTTATTTTCTTTCCGTACTGATTAACATCATTGCGGGGCTTATTTTGGTTTACGGCATGAACCTTTGCGAAAAGAATGACCTTATTCCGTCTTCTGCCAAAAGCACAGACTTTTCCGAAGACATAGACGACGAAGACCCGTTTGCGGACATAGAGGCCCCTGCTTCTTCCCCGGCACCTTCTGCCCAGGACCAGGCTGCAAACACGGCAATCCTAAAGGGCGTAAACAACCCGGTATTCCGCTTGGTAATAGGCGTTCTTGCAATTTTCATCGGTTTTATGAAGATTCTTTCCGTATTCTCTGGTGACTTGCCCATAATCGGCGACTTCCTCCCGGCATTTGCAGGAATCCTTGGTGGCGCTTCCATGCTAATAGAATACTTTGAAAGCTCAAGCGACAGCATCTATATTCCCGACAACATTCAGACCATATTCATAGACTCCCGCAAGTACATTGGCGTTATCTGCGTAGCGGCAGGCGTTCTGCACTTTGTTTTCCCAAAAGTCATTCTTCTTTAGGAGCTTTAGATGGCTGGAACTTCAATAACCGGAATAGCGCTGGACGGAGACCGTGTCCTTGTTGCAAAGAGAAACCCTGTTGGCCAGATGGGTGGAAGATGGGAATTTCCCGGCGGCAAGGTAGAAAGCGGTGAATCCGATGCAGATGCTGTAGTAAGGGAATTTAAGGAAGAATTTGGCGTAAAGGTAAAGGTTTTTTCCAACATAGCCAATGCCCACTTTGTCCACAATGGCCAAACGGTGGCCCTTCATGCCTATCTTATAAAGGTTTCCCACAAGGGCATTATCTTTAAGTACAAACTTTCTGAGCACAGCGAATACAGGTGGGTGCACATAGACGACGTAAAAAAACTGAATTTTGTTGATTCCGACCTGCTTTTGTACCCGGAAGTAAGAAAATTTGTGTATGAAAAGGGTGCAAAATGAATTCTTCTGCTAAGATTGGGTGCCGTTTTTCCTGCGCCCTGGTTGCCATAATATGCACAATCCTAATTTTTTCCTCATGTTCTGCCAAAAAAGAAATAGTCTTTAACCCCACGGACGAAAGTGCCCTTGAACTTGGAATTACCTGGGCAGTAGTTACCGTACCCTATGCCGCCTACTACAAGGAGCACAACTACCAGAGCGACGTAGTTCAGAATGCCCGTCAGGGAGACATACTGCAGGTTAAGGGCAAGTACATAGAGCCAAACGTTCAGGACATAAACAGCGTAAGTGCCTGGTACCAGTTTGATTATGGCTGGCTGGACAACGTTTCCATAAAGCTTTACGACAACCGCCTAAAAGCAAACGCTGCCGCCAAGGCTTTAAGCGAATCAAAATAAAGTCTGAGCAAAAAGAAATAAGCGCGAAAACAAACAGAGCCTACCCCCGATTGGAAGGGCGCGGAACGCGTTGCCGGAGTGGTTGTCCCCTGAGCGAAGTCGAAGGGGCGGCCACACCGGCAATGGAGGCGAATGCCGGAACCCTGCAAAGCGCCTCAAAAATGGCCTCCTTGCCATTTTTGAGCCCGGTTTTCCTGCGAAAAACCGCGGGCTTCTATGCAAACATTTGACGCGCCCTCCATGGCGCTTCTTGTTTTACATAAAAAATGGCAAGATGTTCTTTCATGGATTACCGCGAATACAAACAAAAGTGCCGCAAAATTTTCAAAAACGAAACTAATTTTTCTTAAGAATTATAGAAGCTGCCTGCATAACGCTTAGTCCTGCCTGCTGCTCGCGTGTCTTAAGGTTCTTTAGCGTAAGTGTTCCGTTTTTCTCGTCATCCTTTCCAATAAGAATGCCAAAGGGAACGCCCTTCTTTTCCGTAAGCGCGTACTGCTTTCCCATCTTTACCGCATCCGGGAAAACTTCAACCGCAACCCCAAGCTCACGCAAGAGTGAAGCCGTCTTTTCCATGTAAACTTCAAGCCCTTCGCCGCTATTGTAAATCTCCGCGTCAAGGTAGCTGCCCTTTGCACTGGTAAGGCCAAGCTCGGTAAGGCCTGCAATTAGGCGGTCAAGGCCTATTGAAGAGCCAACGCCCGGAATCTTTTCCTTTGTGTAAAGGCCTGCAAGGTTGTTGTAGCGTCCGCCTGAACAAACGGAACCAATGGAAGGAAGGTCGTCCAGGAAGGTTTCGTAAACAACGCCCGTGTAATAGTCAAGTCCGCGCGTTATGCTTGGGTCAAGAACATAAGTCTTTTCTATGCCGGAAGCCTTCATCATGGCAAAAATGTCCTTAAGGCGCTTTGTGTCTTCGTCCTCACCGCCTGCAAGGGCTTCAATGTGGCCAAGCGTCTCTTCAAAAGAAGAAAGAGGCTTTATGTATTCAAGAATCTTGGAAGCCTTTGCCGCATCACCCGTAACTTCTGCAAGTTCCTTGGTAACTTCCTCTGCGCCAATTTTTGCAAGCTTGTCCACAATGCGAAGGATATCCTCTGACTTGTCCTTGCATCCAAGCGAAAGCAAAAAGCGGTTGAACACTCCGCGGTGGTTAAGGTGAATCTTTATCTTTTCCACGCCGATTGCGTTAAGGGCTGCCCTCATGAGCGCAAGGGTCTCAAAGTCGCTTGTGGCACTGTCGCTTCCAACCGTGTCAAAGTCGCACTGGACAAATTCGCGGTAGCGGCCAGCCTGTGGCTTTTCTCCGCGCCAAACCTTTGCAATGTGGTAGCGTTTAAATGGAAAGTAAAGCTCTTCTTTGTGCTCTGCGGTAAAGCGTGCAAAAGGAACCGTAAGGTCAAACCTCATGGCAACGTCTCTGTGGCCGTTATCTTCAAAGCGGAAAACCTGTTTTTCCGTCTCGCCGTTACTCTTTCTAAGGAGAATCTCCGTATATTCAAGGACGGGTGTGTCTATTGGAACAAAACCGTAGGAGCGGAACGTTGCGGTAAGTTTTTCTATCAATCCGGCGCGCAGAATCTCGTCCTGCGGCATAAAATCTCTAAAGCCCTTTAAAACCTTTGGCTGAATCAGTTTCTCGTTTTCCATAAGGATTAATATAGAATAAAGTGGGCAAAGTTGCAAGTAATGGCAAAATATAAAATGCAGGGGAGGGCAACCGTCATCCAGATGGTGTAGCCGTCAGCCGTCATCCAGATGGTGTAGCCGTCATCCCGAACTTGTTTCGGGATCTGTGGAATCTGGAGCGCATGGCTGGTTTTAGTGTCCTTGTCATTAGCGCCATGGGTTCACGCAGCGTAGCTTCCAGCGGGGCGCGTCAACTGTTAGCAAAAAAGTCTGGCAAGTTTTCGCCAGAAAACTTGTGGGTTAAAAAATGACAAGGAGGTCATTTTTTAACCCGCTTTCCAGGGTTCCGGCTGCAAACATGCAGCGCCATGGAGGGCGCGTTGTTTCGTAGCAAAAGCGATTTGGTAGTTTTCCGCAGGAAAACTACTGGTTAAAAATTGCATGGATGCAATTTTTAACCAACCGCCCTTCCAATCGGGGCTAGGCTTTGTGGCGAGTCGGGATATGCTAAGTTTTAATTAACGGTGAACACAATGCCGTCTTTGGTTGCCGTTGCGGAGCTTGTATAAGTGCCATAAAGATCACCTATTTCTCCGTCTGCACCATATATATAAATGGTGGCAGTATAAGTAAAACCCGGCTCAAAGAAAAGATTGTCCAGTTGATAATAATAAACAGAACCAGAATCTCCTAATTCCTCGCTAAGTGTTTCGATGCCTGTTGAATAGCTGTCTCCATTTTTGCATGTTATTTCCGTGCGTGCCTTGCTTGAACTGTCCAAGGTCTCAATGAAAAAGTTTATTCTTCCATCATGATTGACCTCCTTCAGTTTTATGCCAACGGTATTTTCCACCCCGCCTTGCACAACCGCATCTGCTGCACCATATAACATTACGCTGCCACCGGTAATTCCGCGTATTGCCACCTTGTAGTTTCCAGCCCTAAGCGCGCTAATGGTAAGCTTTGTGCCGGGTGCAACATTTGTGTATTTTTCTACCTCTTCGTTGTCGCTGTCCCTTATGTAAACGGAAAAGTTAAAGTTGTCCAATGCCTCAAGATGCCCTTCGCTAGAAATTGCCCTGGAAGAAGAAGAACCTGGCATTTGAATGGTAAGCGAAGCAGAATCATCATTTGCCGCACAGGAAATAAATGCAAGCGAAAAAGCCGCCGCAAAAACACTAAAAATCTTTACTATACATCTGACGGGGGGGGTAACTCTCATAATAAACCTCCAAGAAAAAGTTCTTTTCTATTCTATTATATATTATAATATGGTCTACAGAAAAATCAAGGTACAACATTTGTTTATGCAAACCAACAATATCTTCCTATGCAAACCAACTGGAAATCTGGTTTGGGCGTAACGGTGGTAGTGAAGCCCAAAACTGATTTCCATGTTCAAGATTCATATTAGCTTCCTCATAAAAACATGTTAGCTTCCTCACATTCGTATTGCCAGCTTTTTATAATGCGCTATAATTGTGGCTATGAAAAAACTTGCACTTGTTTTTTTAATTCTACCTTCTCTTTTGGCGGGTTGCACTGCAACCAATAGGCGTGCCCTTTTGCGTTGGGATGCAAGCGTAAATGATTACCTCTATTTTCCAAGCCGTAACATAGAAGCAGGAACTTTTGTAAGGCAATTCAGGAGCCAACCGTCGTCCAAGGTGGAAGCTTTTCTTTCCAAGGCATTCCAGACTAAAGACTTGCCCTCTTTTGTAAACAAGACTGGAACACAGGCGCTCATTGTTGTAAAAGGCGAGGACGTCCTTGTAGAAGAATACGGCAAGGGCTATGACAAAAATTCAACCGTAACATCTTTTTCCGTAGCAAAAAGCATAGATTCAGCCATAATAGGGGCTCTGCTAGACCAAAATAAAATTTCAAGCGTGGAAGAAAGCATTACCAAATACATTCCAGAGCTTTTGCAAAGGGACGGACGCTTTTCCCGCATTACCATAAGGCACCTTCTTTGCATGTCGTCCGGAATCGTATACAAGGAAGGCTTTCCCCGCAAGGATAACACCCAAACATATTTCAATCCGGATTTACGGAATCTTGCCGTCAATAATACCCTAATAGAAGAAGAACCTGGGCTTCACTTTCTTTACAACAATTACAACCCACTGCTTTTGGGACTTGTAATTGAGCGTGCTTGCGGTGGGTCTGTAAGCTCTTATTTTTCCAAGGCAATCTGGTCAAAAATTGGTGCGGAAGAAAAGGCAAGCTGGAGCCTGGACAGCGAAAAATCTGCTTTTGAAAAAATGGAAAGCGGAGTGAATGCCCGTGCCATGGACTTTGTTCGCTTTGGCTGCATGTACCGTGACGGCGGAAAAGTTTTTGGCACAAGGGTCTTAAGTAAAAAGTGGATAGACGAGTCTTTGCGCGAAAGTTCTGACTGGGAAAATTCTGTTAACGATGAATGGGGCAGGCGGATTGCAAAAGGTGTAAGCGCTCAGGGTGGCTACTACGGATACTTTTGGTACGTCCTAAAAAGAAGCGGTGCGGAAAATGATTTTTTTGCATTCGGAAACAAGGGGCAGGTAATTTACGTCTCCCCGGCTGCAAACCTTGTCTGTGCCAGATTCGGCAAAAAAGACGGAATACCTGTTTGGAACTACATCCAGGCCTTTTATGACTTGGCTTCAAAAACACTAAGTGAAAGATTAAGTGAAAATTCATGAGGAGGATTTAAGATGAAAAGAAAAATGCTTTTTACCCTTGCGCTTTTTATGGTAGCTGCATCTGGGGTACTTTTTGCGGAAGACCACTCTCCCTTTTCTCTACAGCTGCAGACTGACTTTGCATATTATCCAAAGTCCGACTGCATAACAGGAGAAAGCCACTTTGCACCAATAAGCGCTCCCTACAAGAGCATCGAATTCCGCTCTGTACTAAATGCTTCCTATAAATTGCAAACTCCTCTTGGCGGCCACTGGCTTTTAAAAGATGCCAACCTTATTTTTACTGGCGGTCTTGAGCTAAGCCCTGTTTCTGTAAGGCCAATGGTTAGCATAGGCTTTACCCCCTTGCCATTCTTGGTTCTAAAGACAGGCGCATCCCTGGGCTGGGGCTGGAACTATTTGGGAATAGAAGGCCTTTGCCACTTGAACAAGGACACAATGGAATACGAGCATCTTTCAACATTCAGCCATCCCTATTATGATGTCTGGGCATCTGCAACCCTTCAGTTTGACACAGGGGCTGTCATAAGTGGTGACTGGAGCCATCTTGTAATGCTTGCAACTTTTTCCAGTGCATACTCAGGAATTGCAGGCCTTGATGATGACGGCATCTTTGAATGGCAATGCAGTAAGAACAAGGCATGCGGTCTTTCCTATGAGCTCCAGACAATCCTTGCCTACCAGATGCCCCTTGCCTTGCGCCTTGCCGGTGTAATGTACAAGATGAACGGTTATTATAATGGTGATGTTTACGGAGAATACGATAAAAGCTATAACGGCACTTTTCCTGAAATTTCCATTAGCCCTGTCCTTCAGTTCAGCTTGGGTAAAAGCGATAGCCTTTTTTGCCTCTTTGATTTTTCAAGCCGCCGCAGCTTTGACAAAGAATTTGAAAGTGAGGGACAATCCCTGTTGCTTAATAACACTGGGCGAGAATGGTATTTTAAGCGCTTTGCCCTAAGCTGGAGCCACCGCTTTATGTAGCAATTTACTTTTGGAAAACAATCTTTGCGTTTGAGTAAAGCGAAAGAAATCCTATCCTGTCTCCGGTTTCAAGTATGTGGTAAATTTTGTTCAGCCTGTTTTGAACGGTTCCAAGCGTAAGTGAATAGTCTATGGCTATAGCCTCGTATTTGACCCCTTTCTGAACAAGACGCAGCCACTTTGCATCACGCTCGCTTGTCTCCGGGTAGTCTGCCAAGTTCAAAACCTTATCCGTGGAACCTTGCGCCTTCTGGTATTCATACAGAATAAAAATCATGCAGAAGGTAATAAGGATAATTTGTATTATGTCAAAAAGCTGGCTTACAAAAAAATCAATTCCAAACCTAAGGTTAAAGAGCAGGGGAATCAGGTAAAGCAAAAGAAGGGCTGCAATCTTAATTTTTTTGTGGCTCTTAAAAAAGCTCCTGATCCATAGCAGGATGGCTGCAAGTTCCAAAAAAACAATGGGGAAGGCAGGGTTTGAATTTCCTATTGAATTTGCAACTGAAAAAAAGATCAGCGATGGAACAAAAAGCGTTAGCCTTTCCGGCTTAAAGATTACAAGGGCAAGTATTACAAGGCTTGGCGGCCCAAGAATCAGTTCAAAAAGATGAATGTAATCATGCTTTGCAAAAACAAGGTATGCCGCGCGGCAGGTTAGGTAGAGGAGGATGGCAATAAAAACGCATGAGACAATCCTTATGAATAAAAAGAAAGTCTTCGAATAAAACGATTTCATGTTGCGGTTTAAGGCTGGCCCTTACTCAAAGTCCTTGCAAACTTCTTTTACGGCCTTTACCAAATCCTCCATTCCTTCTTTTGTGGTGGCAAATCCAAAGCTGAACCTTACGGCGGCTTCTTTTTCGGCTGCGCTTATATGCAAAGAGTCCAAGACTGGCCTTGCCTTGCTTTGGGAAGAACATGCGCTTCCTGTGGAAATGCAGAATCCCTTTTGGCTTAGGGCGCGTTCCATTACTTGTCCCGGTATTCCAGGGAAGGATGCCTGCACAATCCAGGGGGAAAATTTTTCTGTAAATTCATCTGCGTTTTCAAAGCGGTAGTGGGGGATTATGGAAGCTCCCTTTATCTGCATTATTTGCCCGATGAATTCTTTTGTCCATTCCTTTTGCTTTTTAAAGCGTTCAATGGATGAAGGATTTTTTTCGCTTATAAGGTATTTCTTTAGGCAGAGTGCCATTGCCGTTGCCCCAAAGAGGTTTTCTGTTCCGCTTCGGATTCCTTTTTCCTGTCCGCCACCGCGCAAGAAGCTTGTTATGTCCTTGTTTAAGTAGAGTATGCCGACTCCCCTTGGGCCTCCTATCTTGTGTGCGCTAAAGGCCGCTCCGTGTATGTTGCTGCTCTTACTTCCAATAAAATCCAGCGGTATTTTTCCCGCCGCCTGTACGCAGTCCACATGAAAGAAGGGCTGTCTTTTTCCTTGGCATTTTTTTTCTACAGCATCTGCTATTGACTTTACGTCTTGTATTGCCCCGGTCTCGTTGTTAACGGCCATTACGGAGACAAAGGCTGTGTCTGGCCTTATAGCCTCTGCAATTGCTTCTGGGCTTACAAAACCGTTCTTGTCTGCCTGAACACTGCTTACACTCCATCCGCAGGCTTGCATTGACTTTGCCATTTCCCTAAGTGCCGGGTGTTCTATTGAACTTAGCACCACATGGCCTTTTTGCGGCCGGGTGAGCATGGAAAGAAGGGGAATGTGGTCGCTTTCTGTTCCGCCGGATGTAAAGAAGATTGTTTTTTCACTTACGCCAAGGCTTTCTGCACAGCTTTTCCTTGCCTTTTCAAGGGCTTCCCTTGCGTCGCATCCTGCATGGTGTATGCTGGACGGGTTCCCCCAGTGCTCAAGTGCGGTAGAAAGTGCTTCCTTTTGAATCTCTTGGTCTGCGGGTGCCGTTGCTGCCCAGTCAAAGTAGTGTTCTTTTTCCGTCATGGTTAGATTCCTGTCTTGCCAAGGACTTTTTCAATGTCGCTGTCCTTTGCCGTAGTGATTATTGTGTCGCATTCACCTTTTTGCAGGGTAAGGCGTATTTGCGAAAGGTTGGTGTTCTTTTTGTCCTTCTTCATGGCCTGGAGAATCCTCTTTATGCCCAAAGACTTTTCTTCATTTGGGAATGTCTTGGAAAGAACCTTGGGGTATTCTCCAGAGTCGTAGCCGTAGGAAGCGATTATGTCCTTTGTCTTTTGAGCAAATTCTTTGGAACAGAGTCCCATCAGCAGGCTAAGGTCTGCGGCTCTTCCTATTCCCCATGCAACTGCCTCTCCGTGGGTTATGCAGCCAAGTCCTGCTGCCGCTTCAAGTCCGTGGCCAAATGTGTGCCCAAGGTTAAGGAATGCTCTTCTGCCGTTTTCGCGCGGGTCTTCCTGCACAATCTTTGCCTTTGCCCTTACGCATGCGCCTATTATTTTTTCAAGGATTGCGCTGTCCCTTTTCATTATGGCATCCTTTTCTTCTTCAAAGAGCTTAAGCATTTCCTTGTCAAAGAGGAAGGCTGTCTTTATAGCTTCCGCCAGCCCCGA
Source organism: Treponema sp. UBA3662 (assembly GCA_002373205.1). Lineage (GTDB taxonomy): Bacteria > Spirochaetota > Spirochaetia > Treponematales > Treponemataceae > Treponema_D. The sequence continues at coordinate 30,010 of DFJV01000123.1, read as the reverse complement.
AATGTATTCGTTCTCCGGGAGCGAAAGCGCAAAGTTGCTCCAGACGTAAAGCTTTGATGCAGGCCAGAAAGAGCCTATCATGTTCTTATAGCCTTCTATGTCGCAGCCGGTCTTTCCGCCGACAGAGGCGTCCACCATGGAAAGAACCGTGGTAGGAACAAATTCAACTTTGATTCCCCGCTTAAAGATTGACGCCGCAAAAGCCGTCATGTCCGAAAGAACGCCGCCACCAATGGCAACAAAGGTACAGTTCCTTGTGAAATTCCTTTCCAGGGCAGCTCTAACTATGGTAAGCACGCTGTCTATTGTCTTGAATTTTTCTCCTGCGCCAAGAACAAGAAGGTAGTCGCTTCCGTATTTTAAGACCGAGCCTTCTTTTAGGCATCCGCTGCCGTTTGAAGAACCGTTATCAGTGTTCGCAGAACCGTTTGCGGAACCGCTTGCTGTATTTGCATCGCATTCAAAAAGAGCAATAAAATCTTTGATGGAGTCAAGCCTTGCTATGCTGGTGTCCGTTACAAAAAGACGCGGCTGTGAGTTTCCGCCGTCACTTGAGTCATTTGAATAGAAAACTTTCTTGAGGTTGGGACTTCCGCTGTAAAAATAAATGCAGGTCTTGTCAAAGCCAGAATCCTCGGCATACTTTAAAATAAATTCGTTACTGTCCATAGTGCCACTATTCTATGGATAAATGAATTTTTTTTCAATACGAGTAAATAATTGCACACGGAAATCAGCTTTGTGTTCCGCTTCCAGTCAAATCCGTCTGAAAATTCATGATTTTTAAGGAAGACTAAATGACAAAAGCATGGACTTGCCCGGCGGGTCCCAGCGACGGAAAAAATCAAGGAATCCTCCCTAAAGGGTCCCTCCTTGCTTTTTTCCT
>DFJV01000123.1:0-29076 GCA_002373205.1 Treponema sp. UBA3662 | reverse complement strand
CCTTGCTTTTTTCCTGCGTCCCACCGTTCAATTCCATGCTTTTGTCATTGGTATAGATATTATTTCTTTCCCGTTGCGCCCAAAACTGACTTCAGATTGCCTTGCAGATGAACAAATTTAGAAGATGATTTCCATGTTCTTTCATACTGCTCGATTGAGTTTTGGTTAAGCATTTGCTATAATATCCATATTAACAAAAAAGGACTACTTATGAAAATTGCAGTGTTCTCAGACGTTCACGGAAACTTAAAGGCCCTAAAGGCTGCCCTTTGTCAGATAAAGGAAAATGGAGCCGACCAGATTATATTCCTGGGGGACATTTTTCAGCGCGGAAACGAGGAAATAGAATGCCTTGAACTATTAAAGGCAAGCGGCATAATCTGCCTAAAGGGAAACTGCGAGCTTTACCTTGCAGACGGAGTGGACATTGACCCTGATGTTGAATACCTTCGCGAATATTATGACGGAATGAGGTCAAAGCTTAGCGCCGAGCAAATGAGCTTTATTAGGCAGATGCCCCTCTTCTTGGAAAAGGAAATTAACGGCCACAAAATGCATTTTTCACATTTCCTCTTTTCGGACGTAAATGCGCCTTATCCTTTCCTTCAGCTTTCAAGCCTAAAAAACGGTATCTTTGACAAAACCGTGGAAAGTGAAGCCGTAACAAAATACGAACTTTCCGCAATAGGCCATAGCCACCAAAACTTTGTAAAGGGAAAGGTTGTCTCCGTTTCCGCAACAGGACTGGAAGACCCATCCTACCTCTTAATCAATGCCGGTAAAGACGGGCTCACCTTTGAGCATATAGACATCTTGTAAGGAAAAAAGGTGATTGAATACACGAACAGCATTACTCCGGAAGATTATATGGAATTGCGTAAAAAAGTGGGCTGGTTTGAATTTCCGCTCGAAGAAGCAAAGGCCGGGCTGGAAAATGCCTATATGGTTTTGTGCGCAAGGGACGGAAAAAAGGCTGTAGGCTTGATGCGGCTCCTTTGGGATGGTGGATACGTTGCAGTCATATCGGACGTAATGGTTGACCCTGAATACCAAGGGCAGGGAATAGGACGGTATCTTGTTGAATCCTGCATACAGCGAATCAAGAAAGACATGAAGAGCGGCTACAAGGTAAAGCTTGATTTGCAGGCAGCTCCAGGAAAAGAATCCTTCTACAAAAAATTCGGATTCATTGAGCGCCCCAACGAAAAGATGGGCTCTGGAATGACTCAGTGGTTCAAGATGGAAGAATAGGGGTAAAAAGTTCCAATTGAAAAAATACTAAAGTAGAAGTATTATAAATGTATGCTATCACAAGAACAAAAAAAAGCGGCTAGAAAGTTCTCTGAAGAATGGAAAGGTAAAGGATATGAAAAAGGCGAAAGCCAGAAATTCTGGATTGACTTGCTCTGTAATGTTTACGGTGTTCAGGATTTTTCAAATTTCATAAGCTTTGAGGAACAGGTAAAACTGGACCACACATCTTTTATAGACGGCTACATTGATTCTTCTAAAGTCTTGATTGAGCAGAAGAGTATTGATAAAGATTTGAAGGCTCCAATAAAACAGTCGGACGGTTCATTTTTAAATCCTTTTCAGCAGGCAAAAAGGTACATTACGGAACTTCCTGTTTCTAAGCACCCGCGCTGGGTTGTAACTTGCAACTTTAAAAGCTTTCTTGTGTACGATATGGAAAACCCGAACGGTGAGCCGGAAGAAATATTGCTTGAAAATCTTGAAAAGGAATATTACCGCCTTTCGTTCGTTACAGAAACTGGAAGTGTGCATCTTAAAAAAGAGCTTGAAATCTCAAAAAAAGCCGGTGACATAATTGGCGAAATCTACGACGCAATTCTGAAGCAATATAAAGACGCCGCAAACCCAAGCCCCGCAACGCTCAAAAGCCTTAACATGCTCTGCGTGCGCATTGTGTTCTGCCTTTATGCAGAAGATGCAGGAATCTTTGGGCATAAGTCCATGTTTGGCGATTACTTAAAGCTGTTTGAAGCAAAAGACCTGCGCCGTGCTCTGCTAGATTTGTTTGCCGTGTTAGACCAAAAAGAAGAAGAGCGCGACGAATATCTTGAAGAATCGCTTGCGGCTTTTCCGTATGTGAACGGTGGACTTTTCACAGAAGAAGACAAAACAATTCCACCAATCACAGAAGAAATAAAAGACCTTTTGGTAAAACACGCTTCAAGCGAATTCGACTGGAGCGAGATAAGCCCGACAATCTTTGGCGCAATCTTTGAATCAACCTTGAACCCGGACACACGCCGAAGCGGTGGAATGCATTACACAAGCATTGAAAACATTCACAAGGTGATAGACCCACTCTTTTTAGACGACTTAAAGGCTGAACTTGAAGAAATAAAGCAGATTAAAAGCGCAAAGAACCGTCTTGAAAAGGTTAAGGAATATCACAAAAAGCTTGGAACGCTAAAATTCCTTGACCCTGCCTGCGGAAGCGGAAACTTTTTGACGGAAACTTTTATATGCTTGCGCAAGCTGGGCAACGAATGCATCCGCCTTGAAATTGGCGACCAAAACCAGATGGCGTTTGATGATGATTTTGTAAAGGTATCGATTCACCAGTTTTATGGCATAGAAATAAACGACTTTGCTGTTTCTGTTGCCAAGACCGCGCTATGGATTGCGGAATGTCAGATGCTTGAGGAAACAAGTAAAATTGTCGGACGCAATCTTCATTTTTTGCCATTAAAAAGCTATGCAAATATCGTACAGGGAAATGCCCTGCGCATAGACTGGGAAACATTAAAAGAAGAAACATGTGCAAACTTTGTCTATGTAGACAAACTGAATGTTTACAAAATCGATGACAATGTTGGCATACTTGAAGTACATGATTCTGATTCTGAAATTGATTCTGACTCTCTATACAACAAAAAATTCAAGGAATTGAATGTAATAACAAAAGAAGTTGAAGAGAAGTCACTTAAAAAAGCAGAAATGCAAGAGCCGATTGTATATGACTATATTATAGGAAACCCTCCGTTTGTAGGTGCCCGCTGGATGAGCGATGCACAAAAAGAAGATGTTATCTTTACATTCGGTAAAAACTGGCAGGGTGTTGGAGATTTGGATTATGTATGCTGCTGGTATAAAAAAGCAACGGAGTATTTAAAAGAGAGTAAGACCCGCTGTGCTTTTGTTTCAACAAATTCTATAACACAGGGCGGTTCGGTTGTAAATCTTTGGAAACCTTTGTTTGAAATGGGTATACACATTGATTTTGCGTACAGAACATTCAAATGGATAAATGAAGGCACAAAGAAAAATATGGCAGCTGTTCATTGTGTTATCGTTGGTTTTAGTGTTGCAGACAATAATAATCCAAAAATCATCTTCTTAAATGAACAGCAAAAGATTGAAGTAAAAAATATAAACGGATATTTGCTTGATGCTTCAGATATTTTTATTGAAAAACGTATGCTTCCTCTTTGCGATGTTCCTCAAATCTGCTTGGGCGGGCAGCCGATTGATGATGGAAATCTTACGCTTACAGAAGAAGAAAAAAAAGAGTTGTTAAATAAAGAACCTATGGCTGAAAAGTTTATTCGCCATTATATGATGGGAAAAGATTTTATTGACAGAAAACCGCGTTACTGCCTGTGGCTTCAAGGTGCAAATCCTTCTGAGCTACGAAAATGTCATGAAATTATGCGAAGAGTAGAAAAAGTTCGCGAATTCCGTCTTGCAAGTAACCGCACAAGTACGCTACGAGCAGCAGAAATGCCTGCTCTTTTTGGTGCACCATTTGAATGTGAAAGCGATTATGTAGCAATTCCGAAAGTTTCTTCTGAAAATAGACGCTACATTCCTATGGATTATCTTTCGCAAGAAATTATTCCTGGTGACAAATTGTTTGTTATGCAGCGTGCATCTTTGTTCCATTTCGGTGTTCTTACTTCAAATGTACACATGGCTTGGATGCGTGCTGTTTGTGGTCGTTTAAAGAGTGACTATAGCTATTCAAATACTATTGTCTACAACAACTTTCCATGGCCTACTCCAACAGACGAGCAGAAAGCCAAAATCGAAAAGACCGCGCAGGCAATTCTTGATGCGCGTGCAAAATACCCTGATTCATCTCTTGCAGATTTGTACGACGAAACGCTCATGCCGCCGGAACTGCGCAAGGCTCATCAAGAAAACGATAAAGCCGTCATGCAGGCTTACGGTTTTAGTACCAAGATGACGGAAAGCGAATGTGTGGCGGAACTGTTCAAACTCTACGAGAAATTAGTGCAAAAAGCGTAAATTTGTGGTATATTAAACATGGATGTGAAAAATGAGTTATGAGACTGTAATTGAACAGGTCAAAGCGACTCCTGTAGAGCTTCTGGACGAAGTTTCGGTATTTTTGAATTTTTTGCAGTATCGCTCACATCACATTCAACAAAATCAGAAAAAAATGCCTGATGAAACATATAATCAGCTGGCTGGCTCTATTTCAAGTGCAATAACACAGTCAGCACGAGAAACAATTTGGGAGCAAATAAAGAATGACACGTGGTGAATGTCTCAAGCGGACTTTCAAAAGATTCAGTTGCAATAATTCCTCTTGTAACAGCTTTGGACAAGATGTGCTTCATTGAAAAACAACAAAGCCGTTATGCAATCCTACGGTTTTAGCCTAAAGATGACCGAAAGCGAGTGCGTCGCAGAACTGTTCAAGATGTATGAAAACTTGACGCAAGAAATCTAAAATGTGGTATAATGTGGTAGGATGTAAAAAAATGGAATACAAGATAAATTTTTCTTTGGATGAAGAGGCATCTGTGTGGTAAGACTTTTGCAAAAAAAAGCACGGCCGGGATTGGAGGGGCGGCGCAGCCGTTGCGTTAGCAATGGAGCGGGTAGGGCCCCGCGGAACCCCGGAAAGCCCATAAAAAAATGGCCTCCTTGCCATTTTTGAGGCCGGTTTTTCTGCGAAAAACCGCGAGTTTCTACGCAAACATTGGACGCGCCGTCCATGGCGCTGCTTGTTTGCAAGTAAAAATGGCAAGATGTTCTTTTACTAAGCGTTTGTCCCAAAAAGAAAGTGCCGCAAGAATAAAGAGAAGAAGATGGGGATTTAGTAGCTTTTTTGGGGCATGGCCTCAAGGTCGTCGATTACTTTTTGGAGGCGGGTAAGCTCGCGGTCCAATATGGCCTTGTAGTTCAGCTGCTCGGTTACGATGCGCTCGCGTTCGTCTTCCCAGTTCTGCAGGGAAGTGATGTAGAGGAAGTTGAACTGCGATGTGTTGGCCTTTTCCGCCCAGAGTTTTGCTTCCTGCCAATAGTAGTAGCCGGCCTGGTAGTAGGCTTTTGCCTGCTTTAGGTTTCGAAGGTATTCGTCTTTCCATGGGGCATCGTAGAAGTATGCGGCCTTTTTGTCGTATATGCGGGCCATTCTAAGGTGCTGCTCTATTAGCTTTAGGTTCAGGTGCATCTGGAAGAGGTAGCGGTATTTTTCCCACTCGCGTTCGGTTTCCACTTTTGTGAATGCGTAGTAGGGGTTTGCAAAGTCTGCGCTTACGGCTTTTTCCAGCCAGTAGATGTTTTCAAGGCAGTCTTCCGGGAACTGCTGGTGGTGTACGTGGTAGAGCCTGTAGTAGTCTTCCTTGTACTTTACCACGTATGCGTGTGCGCTTGGGGCTGCTATGGAGAAAGCCAGCATGGCTATGGCCAGTACAAGCGTAAATTTTGCGTGCGCAAGTTTTGCGTGGGCAAATTTTGTGATTCCTGCCTTTTTGAGTAAATTTGTAATCCGCATAAGAAAATTATTTTTAGACATTATACTTATCATACTATCGGCAGATTTTTTATTTCTTGCCAGATATTTGCGCTTATTTCTTCTTTTGTTTTTTTTGCATCTATTAAGACTATTTTCATGCCTTGGTTTTTGGCTTTTTCTGAATATTCGCTTAAAACATTGTGGTATTCCTGCACGGTTCTGTTGAGGAAGTCCTCTTTTTCGTATATTTCGCGGAAGTTGCGGTCGCCCAGGCGGGAAAGTGAGTCCTTGGGGGAGATTTCAAAGTAGAAGAGCAGCTGTGGTAGGGGAAAGAGGCTGTTTAATAGCCTTGGAACTTCTGGCGGGCAGTTTATTGACTGGTAGGCCAGGCTCGAAAAGAGGTAGCGATCGCTTACGACTTTCCTGCCGGACTGGCATGCCTCTTTTATGCCGGTTACAAGGGTGTTTCCCTGGGTAAGAAGCTTTCCGTTTACGTGCTCGTTCCTGTCTGCGGCAAAGAGGTAGGCTGCGCTTTCGTTCTGCAGGGGAAAGTCTCCCTTTAGCATTTGGCGGAGGAATTTGCCGGTTGGGGCGGATGTGGGCTCTGCTGTAAAGAGGAAATCCTTTGCTTCCGGCCTGTTTTTTAGCATTTCTATCTGGGTGGAGGTTCCGGCCCCGTCTATTCCTTCAAAAACAATAAAATTCTGTAATATCATAAAAAACCTTCCTTAATTTATCGCTTTTTGTTACAATTAGTTTTACCGTTAATTAAGGGAACTTTATTTCCCTCTGGCACCGATGAAGACTTGGGTTAGGAACTGTATTGGAACTGGCATATTTCTCCTCATTTTTGTGGTCATTCTGACCGCGCTGCGTCCAATCTATGTCTCCGTCACAAGGCTTGTGCGCTCCTACGAGTCCCAGGCTTTGGAACTTTTGCGGGACAAGACAGGCCTTGGCGTAAGGTACAAGAGTCTTTCACCTTCGATTCTCAGCGGAATCCACATTCAGGGCATAGAAGTCTACGACATTGAAAGCGGGGAACTGATCCTTACCGTAAGAAAAGCGTCCGTAAAATACAGCCTTAGCCAGCTTTTGCACAAGAATTTCAAGGGTGTCTTTACCAAAGTCCTCATAAACGACGTTGACTTTGAGTTTGACAAGGAAAAATATACACAAGTCTTGGAAAAATTGAAAGCCCTTGGCAAGGGTGGCAAGGAAGACAAGTCTGACAAGAAGGGCTTTATGGACGAAAGCCTCATCGGGGTTATCAAGATGGCGGTTTCTTTTCTTCCTGTTGACGTGCATGCCAGAAACGTTAGGGCTTCCTACAAGTCTTCCGGCAAGGAGTACACTGCTGCTATCCGTTCCCTCTCTCTAAAGAGGCAGAAGAACGGAATGTCCGTGGAAACAGACCTGGACGGCTATGCCTACGCAAAGTTTTCAAACCTTATGGCGGGGGCAAACTTTAGCATAAACGGCAACGTGCTTTCTTCTGTTGACGGTAGCTCCATGATTGTCTCGGTCGACGGCTACAGGGGGGCAGACTATACGGTGAGCAAGATGGAATTCCTTGCCCGCTATTCAAATGGACTGGCAGTAATCCGCTCTTCCCAGGGGCTTGGGAATTACGACCTTTTTGCAAGCCTCAACCTCTACAGCGGAAACCTTGAGTCAAGCTTTAGCATGAAAAAGCTTAGTCCGGCATCCATAATAAGGATTCCCATGGACAACAAGCACGTAAGCTCCTTCCTTAAGAGCGAGTATACAGCCGACCTTGAATTTAACTGCAACCTGCTCACAAAGAAATACGGCTGGAGCGGGAACGGCTCATTCGTTCTGCCAGAGGGCTACCTGCCTACCCAGGAAGACATAGCTTTTGCCGTTCACGGTGACAATTCTACGGTTTACGTGGATTCCGTAAGTGCAAGCGGAAAGACCCTTGGCGTAAGGGTAAAGGGCTCCATGGAACTTTCAACCCTGCTTCCTTCCGCAGACATAAACCTTTCCCACTATACCTTCCCCAACGGGCACTCTGTTTCCGGAAACGTATATGTCCGTCCTTCCGGCAAGGGGTTGTCGGTAAGCTCTCCGGGTATAAGCTTTGGGGAAAAGACGCTTTCTTCCGTACTCATTGGTTTGCAGCCTTTCGCGGGGGGCTACAGCTTCTCCTTCTCCGCAGCGGACAACTCCCACTTGCAGGACTATTCATCCCCGGCAAAGATTGGCCTTTCGGGCAACGCTTCTTTTTCCGGCAGGAAATTCCTTAACACCAAGCTGAATGTGGACGGACTCTTTGCAGACACAATTGTTGAATATGCGGCCTTCTTCATGAATGAAAAGCAGTCAGAGACAATAAAAAGCCTTGCTCCAAAGTTCTCTTCTTACATGATGGATTCGGAGATTACGTTTTTTACGGACTTCAATTCATTTTCTTTTGCTTCGCCTTCTGTTGTTGTAAGGAACCCAGCAAGGGATGACCAGAGCGTGATTCTGGAATTTGAAGGCAACGACAGAAGCATTAAGATTTCGCGCATGGAGGCTGTTTACGGCGGCATAAACATGAACGCAACCGTGGACGCAAACATTTCAAAGGCAAAAAGGCAGATAGATTTTGCTTCTTCCATGGAAGTGAACAATATTCCCTACAACCTTTCTGGTGTGTATTCCTTTGACAGCTGGGTAAACGTAACAGGCGACTACGGTCTTGAGGCCATGGTGGACTTTAGCGACGACATCTTCGGTTCTTTCCAGGTGCAGTCTTTCCCAGTGGCACTTTCAAAGTTCATGCTTTCTCTTTCCACCTACATGCAGTTCTCCTACGGCAGCAAGACAGGGCTTCTTGTTAACATAGAGGAGCTTTCCCTTTCCGAAACAAGCGGAAACCTTCCCGTAATGCCGCGTATTTCCATGTCCGGCCAGATAGACAGCAAGGGCGCAGTCTTGAACACCGTAAGCTATACTGATGAAAAATCATCCTTGGACGGAAAGGGCTACTTCCTCTGGAACATAAACGAGGGTGTGTTTGACTCTGCAAATCTTTCCATAAACATGGCTAACGCTGCAACTTTGGAGAAGCTTGGCATAGACGCAGACCTTACGAATCCTCTTGGCGGGGAACTTTCAGGGGATGCGCTAAAGAAAAACTGCTACTTCAATTCCCGCGTGGTGATTGAAAATTTTCCCCTTTTCCGCGTAATAAAGGGGCAGGGGGCGGAAGACCTTGTTACCGGAACCGTTACTGCAAGCGGTACTATAGAAAACCCCTACCTATCTCTGGAACTTGCAAGGCTTTCCATGAAGGCTGGTGGAAACAAGCTTAAGGCCTCCGGAACACTTGCCTTTGTGGAAGGTGCCTTCAGCATCCCGGGCATGAGCGTGGACTGGGGCAGCATAAGTGCCAGGAACATAAGCGCATCCTTTGACCTTGCATCTTTTGCGGGGCAGATGGCTGTGGACCTTTCCCTTAAGGCGGCAGGAAAGAAGCTTTTTGCACCTGCGACCATAACCGTAGGAAAGCTTGGCCAAGAAGGCGATGGCGAAGATAAGCCCCTTATCCCAAGCTCCATATCCGTAAAGCTTGACATTGACAAAATGTCCGGTGACCTTCTAAAAAAATACGTCCCGATTCACCTGGAGATGGAAAAGACCCCAGAGCACCTTAGCGTAAAGTCTGACGAGTCCCTGGGCCTTTCCGCAGTTCTTCACAATTCAGGCACACTGAGCGTGTCCGTGGACGAACAAAAGCCCCTGCATTTTAACCTGAACGGAACCATAAAGGGCAATTACCTTAACCTTGTGCTTGCAAACCTCTTCTGCGACATTCCAAAGCTTGCGGTTTTCGTGGACAATTCCATGCTTTCCGTCTACAGCGGGGTTTTGAACGGTCAGGCGGTAATTACGGGCCTTTCCTCTGACCCCAACATAGACGGTTCCATAGTATTCTCCAACCTTGACTTTATACTGCCAATGTTCGTAGATAACCACATTACGGCAGAACAGATGCTTGTTACCATGGTGCAGAACAAAATAGACGTTAGCGACACCCTCTTTAGGATAAAGGACGGTGTTATGCAGCTGGGAGTGTCTGTAATTCTGGACAGGCTAAGCTTGGATTCCCTGGACATTGCTGTTGCCACGGAAAAGGACGGAATTCCTGTAAACATAAAGCTGCCCCTCGTAACCCTAAAGGGACGCACGGCTGTAGACACCCACATCCTCTACGGAGACAACTCCTTTAACCTGCGGGGCTCTGTTGCGCTTGAAAATTCAGAGATAACCGTTATGGAAGACTTGGGAAGCCAGGGCCTTGCAATCATTACCGGCAAGAAGGGCGATGAAAAGGAGAAGGAAAAAGAGAATGAAAAAATAGAGGAAGCTGAATCAGACTCTTCTGGATTGGGCGGAAAGCTAAAGATGAACATAGACTTGAACCTGCTCATTGGCCAGAAGGTAAATTTCCTTATAAATCCGCTTATCCGTGGTCTTGTGGCACCGGACACCCCAATACACTTTACCATGGATACTTCGTCCAACCAGTGGGCGCTAGAGGGAGACGTAGCTTTGCGGGGCGGAGAAGTCTTCTACTTCAGCAGGAACTTCTACCTTAAGGAAGGCCGCATCACGCTGAACGAAACCCAGGCAAAATTTGACCCTGTCCTTACAGTACGCGCAGAAACCCGTGAACGCGACGAAAACGGCAACTCTGTAACGATTAGCCTTGCCGCCCAGAACCAGCCGCTTTCCCAGTTCAACCCAACATTTACGGCAAGCCCTGCAAGGTCAGAGTCGGAAATTATGGAAATGCTTGGCCAGATTCTTACCGGCGACAGCACTTCCATGGGCTCTTTTGCGGTTACAGCCGGTGATTTTGTTACCCAGACACTTATTCTAAGAAAAGTCGAAAAAGGATTGCGCGACTTGCTTAATTTTGATATATTCTCAATACGCACATCGCTTTTGCAGAATGCCATAACGCAGAATATGTCTTCGCAGTCAAAAAATACCACATTTGGTAACTATTTTGACAATACGACTGTTTATATTGGAAAGTACTTCGGCAATTCAGTTTATGTAGACGGCCTTTTGCGGTGGACATACGACGAAAACGACGTGCTTTTTAATGACTCGGAAAACGGGGGGCTTGTGTTCCAGCCAGAATTTGGTCTTGAGCTTATGGCTCCCTTTGCAAACATCCGCTGGCAGTTTGCCCCGGAAATGGGTCAGCTCCAAGAGTCATGGGTTCCTGCAACGTCAGTTACCCTTTCATGGAGATTCAGTTTTTAAAAAAAGAGGAATTGTATGCATATCCTGCATTCTGCTAAACGTCGTTTTGTTTTGCTGTCACTTTTTGCCCTTTCTGTATTTTGCCACCTTTCACCGGCATTTGCCCAGAGTGACTGGTATTACGGAAAGCCTATCAAGAAGATTGTCTTTGAAGGCCTTGATAATATAAAGCAGAGCGATTTGACTGGCGTAACCAGCAATTTTATAGGAGAGGAATTTTCAGACGAAGTTTTCTCCGATCTTTTGAACCGCATCTTCGCACTCAACTACTTTGACGAGGTGAACCCCCAGGCAGTTGGGGATGCAAGCCATTCCTACGTAATAATCAAGCTGTCTGTAGTTGAATTCCCTATAGTTTCAAAAGTAAGGTTCGTGGGCAACAATAAGGTCCGCGTATCCGAGCTTAAGAATTCAATTTCATCCAAGGAAAAGGACATATACAGCGAGGAGAAGCGCCTGAATGACGAAAAGGCACTCCTTGACCTCTACATTGGCAAGGGCTTTTCAGAGATAAAGGTCACGTCCACTGCAGAAAAGAAGGAAAAGGGCTTTCAGATTACATTTAGGATTTCCGAAGGCCAGCAGACTGTTGTAAACAGCATCCAGTTCTCTGGTAACAACGTCATGTCTTCCCGCGCACTCAAGAGCAAGATTTCGCTAAAGGAAGTAGGCCTTATTACCAAGGGTTCTTACCAGGAATCCATGGTTGAGCAGGACAAAAAGGCTATCGTTGCCTATTATATGGAAAAAGGTTACGTTGACGCCCAGGTTCTTAACGTTACCACTACACCTTCATTCAACGAAAAGAAGGGCCGCAGGGAACTTGCCATCCGCTTTAACATCAAGGAAGGTTCTGTCTATAAATTTACGGGGCTAAAGTTTGTTGGCAACAAGGTATTTTCTACGGAAGAACTCAATTCACTGGTAACCCTAAAGACAGGCGCAACATACAACGAGACTGCATTCCAGGAATCCGTTCTTGCAGTCCAGACAAAATACTACGAAAACGGCTACACCTCAAACCAGTTTGCGGTTGACCAGAAAAAGGATCCGGAGCAGCACACGGTTTCCTATGTAATGCACATCCAGGAAAACGCAAGAAGCCACGTTGAGGAAATTATCATAAAGGGTAATGCCAAGACTAAGGAAGAAGTTATCCGCCGTGAAATTCCAATCGAAAGCGGAGACATCTTCTCTTATGCAAAGGTAAATGCCGCAATGAGAAACCTTTACAACCTCCAGTACTTCTCCCATGTTTCTCCTCAGGTTAACCCTGGTTCAGAAAACAACCTGGTGGACCTTGTATTTACTGTGGAAGAGCAGTCAACAACATCTCTTGACTTTGGCCTTACATTCAGCGGTGTTTCGGATCCGGATGAATTCCCTGTGGCCCTCTTTACAAAGATTCAGGACAGGAACCTCTTTGGCGAAGGAAAGTCTATTTCCGCAGGCCTTACACTTTCAACGGACCAGCAGTCGCTTTCTTTCTCTTACGGACAGAACTGGCTCTTTGACCGTCCTATAAGCAACACTGTATCCCTTAGCTTCTCACATTCAAAGGAATACGATGCCCGCAATTTCTACATGCCGGATGGAAGCTTGAATTCCAAGTACTATTACATGCAGTATGAGCAGAATGCAATCACCCTTTCGGACACAATCGGAAGAAGGTGGAGCCACGACTTTGCCCTTGTTTCTTTGTCTGGCGGTATAAGCGGCAGCTTGCTCAACAACAAGTATGATGACAAGGCTTATATTGCAACAGACACGACTGTTTCCGACTACAACGGAAACTTGCGCCCAAGAACCAGCATCTTTACCCAGCTTTCTCTTGACGGACGCGACATTGCCTGGGACGCAACAAAGGGTTGGTTCTTTAGCCAGCGCTTTACATGGCATGGTCTTATTCCAAAGGGAATCCTTCCTTTCGACGATGAATGGGGTGAATCAGAATTCTTCCTTCGCACGGATACAAAGGCGGAGAAGTACTTTACCCTCATCGACTGGCCTGTTACGGAAACTTGGGACTTCAAGGTTATCCTTATGGGATATTCAGGACTTTCGTTCCAGTTGCCGGCTTTCGATAGCTCAATCAAGCAGTCAAACCAGCTCTACATAGACGGTATGTTCTACGGACGCGGATGGACAATCTACAACTCTGGCTTTGGACGCGGAAGGGCTTTGTGGAACAACTCTGTTGAACTCCGCATGCCTGTAATCCCCAACCTTATCGCCTTTGACCTCTTCTTTGACGCTTCATGCCTAAAGACTGAGCCAAGCGATATGTTCACCGATTTGTCCAACCTTGACGACTGGTACTTTAGCTTTGGACCAAGCATCAGGTGCTGTATGCAGCAGTTGCCTCTGCGCCTCCTTTTTGTAAGCCAGTTCAAGATGGAAGACGGAAAATTCACATGGCGTGACGATGATGCGGACATAGTGGACACCTTCAGGGACAGCATGCACTTTGTCCTCTCATTCAACATGGTAAACAGGTAATTCGGAGTCCTAAGAACTATCCGCCGGATGAGGACTGGCGTATGTTTTGGGAGTTCTTTAATTATATCAGACAGGAGTGTAATTAAGATGAAGAAATTATTTTTGCTTTTAGCTTTTATGGTTTGCGGTTTGGCAAGTAACGTGTTTGCTGAACAGATTACAAAATTTGCAGTTGTTGACACAGACCGTGTTTACAAGGCATTTTTTAACAATTCACAGTCAATGCGCAATTACGAGGCAAAGAAGGCTTCCTTCCAGGCAGAAATAACACGCCTTACCAATGAGCTTCAGGATTTAAAGACCCGCAAGAGCGAATATGCTGTGGCAGGAAAGAATGCAGAAGCAGAAAAGCTTCAGGAAGAAATAAACACAAAGGCACAGAACCTTCGTGACTATACTGCAAGTAAGAACGCAGAACTTAAGCGCATTAAGGGCAGCATGGAATCTGGCGACGCTTTCTACAAGAAGCTTTACAGAATAATCGGTAGCGTAGCAGAACAGGAAGGCTACTGCATGGTTTTGAGCCCCCAGCAGAACAACTCAATCCTTTGGTACAGCGATTCTGTAGATATAACAGACAAAGTAATTGCCCAGCTTAAAAAGTAACCCGTCATGGCGGAAGAAAAAGATACTCCTCTTTTTATACAATACCAGACCCTAAAGGACAGCTACAGAAATGAAGTCCTCTTCTTTAGGGTCGGGGATTTTTACGAGATGTTCGACAGCGATGCCGATGAGGTGTCGCGCCTTTTAAATCTTACCCTGACTCACCGCGGAGACCGCCACATGTGCGGTGTTCCCTATCACGCAAGCAAAATATACATAGCCCGTCTTTTGCGTCTTGGAAAAAAAATAGCTATTGCCGAGCAGGTTGGGGAAGTGGCAAAGCCGGGGCAGGGGCTTACCGAACGCAAGGTCACGGAAGTAATCACCCCGGGAACAGCTCTGGAAAGCGAATACCTTGAAGGTGGCGTAAACAACTTTCTCGCATCCCTTTTTGTAAGCGGAAAGACCGCCGCTTTTGCCTGCATAGACGTTACCACTGGAGAATTCAGGGCTACAAGCTTTCCCTCAGACACTCTTGAGCAGAATTTCCCCAAGGAACTTTTGAGATGCCGTGCAAGGGAAATACTTCTTCCCGACAGCCTAAAAAAGAACCGTACAGTCCTCTCTGTCCTAGACCTTAACCAAAACCTTTCTGTTTCATGGTACCCCGACTGGAACTTTAATGCCGAACTAAGCTACAAGAGGCTTGTAAAGCAGTTCAAGACCGCAAACCTCCGCTCCTTTTCCCTAACGGAAACTTCCCCAGAAGTTCCGCCAGCAGGTTTCCTCCTTGACTATCTGGAAAAGACAACAAACACTCTTTCCCCCCACGTGCGCTCCATAAACATCTACAGCGACAGCGATTATGTTATTATAGACGACTCATCATTTAGAAACCTGGAGGTATGTGCAAACCTTCGCGACGGCTCATCACAATTCAGCCTGCTTGAATGTGTAGACTTTACCCGCACCGCAATGGGAAGCCGCATGCTGCGCGAATGGCTCATGTTCCCCCTTACAGACTTAAAGCGCATCCTTTCAAGGCAGAACCACGTAGAGCTTTTTGCAACAGACCGCTCACTCCTAAAAAAATTCCGCATGCAAATAGAAGGCATCCTGGACATAGAACGCCTTGCAGGAAGAATAGCAATGGACAAGGCCCACGCAAAGGACCTTCAGGCACTAAGGCACAGCTTGGAGCTATGGCTTTTGGCCCAGCAAACTTTGGGCAGCTTTAACTTTGCATCGCTAGACACTGCCCCCGCACAAAAAATCGTGGAGCTAATAGCTTCTTCCATTTTGGACGACCCTTCCACAATACTTACGGAAGGCAGAATCATTAGGGAAGGCTGGAGCGAAGAGCTTGACCACTGGCGCCATGTTCAGACGGACTTTACCCGCATCCTGGAAGAGTATATAGAAGAGGAAAGGCAGAATACAGGAATACCCAACCTTAGGATAAAAAAGACCAACAACGCGGGCTTCTGCATAGAAGTAACCAAGGGAAAGCTTTCAATGGTTCCCGCACATTTTATTATCCGCCGTTCAATGGTAAACGCAGACCGCTATACCACAGTAAAGCTTCAGGAACTGGAGACAAGCCTTAATGAATCCGGCACAAAAGTCCTGGAGCTGGAAAGAGACCTCTTCCTGCAAGTACGCAATTCGCTAAAGGAATACATTCCCTACCTTCAGCAGATGGCAGCAGAAATTGCCTATGCAGATGTGTGCGCTTCATTCTCGCAGGCAGCCTGCACTCACGACTGGGTGCGCCCAACCGTAGACGAAAGCCTTGCCTTTGAAGTAAAGAACGGCCGCCATCCCGTAGTGGAACAGCACCTTCCTTCCGGAGAATTTGTCCCCAACGACCTTAGCCTTGCGGGAGAAAAAAACAAATGCAGCTTTGCCCTAATCACAGGCCCCAATATGGCAGGAAAAAGCACCTTCCTAAGGCAGAACGCACTCATAGCACTTCTTGCGCAAACAGGAAGTTTTGTTCCCTGCCAGAGTGCCCGCATTGGAATTGTTGACAGAATCTTTTGCCGCGTAGGAGCAAGCGACAACCTTGCCCGCGGAGAGTCAACCTTCCTTGTAGAAATGACGGAAACCGCCCACATACTGCGCTCCGCCACGGAACGCTCCCTTGTAATCATGGACGAAGTAGGGCGGGGAACCAGTACAGAAGACGGCCTTTCCATAGCATGGTCTGTAAGCGAATACCTTCTAAACAGAATAAGATGCAAGACCCTTTTTGCAACCCACTACCACGAGCTTACCCGCATGGAACACCCAGGGCTTGTAAAGCTTTGCATGGCAGTAGACGAAGAAGGGCCGGAAATAGTATTCCTCCGAAAAGTAATAGAAGGAAACAGCCGCAACAGCTACGGAATCCACGTTGCATCTTTGGCGGGAATACCAGAGCCTGTAATCCAAAGGGCAAAGTCAATCCTTGAGCGCATACAAAACGAAGCCTCCGACCAGCCAATCGTGTCTGCCTCACCTGAGCAAGTGGAAGAGACAATCGTAAGGCAGCCTGCAATTCAGCAAAAAGAGGAGCCTGCAAAGCGGGAGTCACTTACCGGAGCCCTCTTTAGCGACGAAGAGCTTATCCTGGACGAGATTCTTTCCTTGGACGTGGACAACCTTACCCCAATAGCCGCGCTTCAAAACCTTGCAAGGTGGAAAAAGACCCTGTCTGGCCGTTAAATTTTGATTATACTCTTTAGGACGGAAACTTTCTTTGCTCTACCATATCATTGCAACTCTAACTCGACCGCACATGCCTTTGCGTCACCGCCGTTCCGCCCTTCGCTATTCGCTCATACCGTCCTGCGGCCGGTACTAAAGGGGCTCCATGGCGGCGTAGGATTATTTGGCCTTAAACTGGTTTGTAAACAACAACCGTTCCTGCAATCTTGTCGTGAAATGTAATTCTTTTTGGCGAAAACAAAGCTTTTCCAAAATCAAAAAGGTAAATTATAAAAGAGAGCCAATTTTCTATTTTTGAAAGTAAAGTTTCTGAATGTAAATATGTTGCAATCCCAAAATTAGTTATTTTTTCCCGGTTTATTGCGATGAATGCATAAAAGCATATTAGATAGATGATATTTCTTATTATATAGATTGATTCTCTTTTTATTGCAGTTTCCCAGGTTACAGGCATTCCGTCTTCCCTACAAACTCTAAATTTGAAAAAAAGTTTGCCGGGAGTTCCGTTAAACCTTTTGGTAAAAAACACATTGTAAGAATTTTGGATAATAAAAAACAGCAGTTCAATTATCAAAGCCGGATAAAACATGCTTTCGTTGGTATATAATTTTCCTTGTACAAAAAAAAGCAAAACAAAAACAGGAGATAAAATTAGACCGTCAAGAATATATGCACCTGCTCGTCCCATAAAACTTGGGTAAGTGAAGTCTTTCACAGTGTTCTGTGATTCATTTTCTTCATTCACTTTATTTTCTTCTTCCATAGTTATATATTGCCTCCTTGGCTTGTGTTCATTTTTTATTCCATTGTGTCAGCTTTCTTCTGGTGCTCTTTCATAATTGGATCCCAGTAGTCATGGTAGTTTTTTTTCGTATTCCGTACCGGCAGCAGAAACTCCTGCTCTAATAAATTTGTTCAGCAGTTCAGCTTCAAAATATTCTTTCTGGTATGGACTTTCAAACTGGTAGAGTGAATTTTTTAAATTGTTGTAGATGTATTTTTCTTTATGTAAATTTTCAATATATGGATAGTCATGGTTGTAATTTCCGTAGAATGTTGAACCTGTGTGGTAGCTAAAAAACGGGCCTTCAAATTTAAATGAATATTCTGTTAAAGGGCAAATGTTCAATTCCTCAACTGTATACTTTACTTCCACTTCAATACCCATAAAGGCGGAATTTATAATAACCGTATCTTTGTCGCTTGCCTTGAATGTTCCAACAGTTGGCTCTCCCTTTTCAAAAGCCCCGCACCAAAACTTTCCGTTGGCAGAAAAGTGCAAGTTAAAAGCTGGGCAGTCGCCACAGTTCCAATATGGAAAAGAAGTAAGATACTTTAAAAGTTCAGCCTTGTTCGAAGGAATTTTAAACTTGGGCTGAATGCCGGAAACATAGCCTCCGAATACCCATCCGTATTCAGGTTCACCGCTTTTCCACTCGTAGCTTGGAACTAAAATTTCAATCCAAGGAGCACTTATTCCGTCGATTGTTTCTTCCTTTCCAACGGCAACAACTTTTACCGGAAGCCTGTGTGGAAGTCCGCATATCCGCTTTGACTTTAGCGATGGATAGTCCCTAACTTTTAGCCCGTCTTCGGAGTCAACATACATTGTGTCAATTACTTTGCCGTTCTTATAAAAACGGCTCTTGTCTGCAAAAGCAAGTGCCATCGCAGTGCATAAAAGTAATAGCAAAAATATCTTCTTTTTCATTTACAATTTACATTATACCAAAAGCAAAAAAAATCATAGTGGGGGCAAAGAACCCCGGAAATCAATTTTGGGCTTCACTACCAGCAAAATCTGTCTGAAAATCCATGGTGCGCGGTAATAGGACTTTTCGCTCCCTTCGGTCGCTCCGCGCAAATGGATTTTCAGCCATATTTTGCTTCCCGTTACGCCCAAACTTGGTTTCCGGTTCCTTTGCATAAGAAACTATCGTAAAATTGATTTCCATGTCTAAGAATTGCCGTCATGCCGAATTTATTTCGGCATCTACATTTGCTTTGGCGTAATAGTCCAAAACTGATTTCTTGTTTTTTTTGCAGAATTTTTACGCTTTTGTGTCTGATTATGAATTTTTAAAGCATATATATAATATGTATGAAAGTTATTGAAAAAATAAAATCCGCCTTGTTCAACTTAAGGCTTTTTGCCCTGTCTTTTTTACATGCCGCTTTTTCTGCTTCACTTGCAAGGGAAAGCTGTGTCTGCTGCGGAAAAAGGACTCTTTCAATGCCAGTCTGCCCTGAATGCGCAGAAAAATACCTTCTTGGCTTTTTTCCCCCTGGGAATGGAAGGTGCAGGCTTTGCGGAAAGATACTGCTTGTTGGAAATGATTTGTGCTCGTCTTGCCGGGAGAAGAGGCTTCTTTGCCATGCAGACTCGGTTTTTCCCCTTTGGCCCTACCGCTTATGGATGAAAAGCCTGCTTTTTGAATGGAAAATGGGAGAAAACCGCTCAATTTCCCCTCTTTTTGCTGAATGTGTGGAAAAAGCCATAGAAGCCTTGTGGCCGGGAAGGGATAGAAATGCCATTCCTATTGTGCCTGTTCCACCAAGGCCCGGAAAGCTAAGGAACAAGGGCTGGGACCAGATAGAAGAGCTTTGCAGCATCATCCATCACCGCTACAAAAGGCCAATCCTGCGCCTTTTAAAGAGGGTTTCATCCCAACAGCAGAAGAAGCTGGACAGAAAAGGCCGCCTCTTGCTTGGAAGTTCATCCTACAAAGAGAATGCAAAAAACTTAAAAAAAGTTGCCAAAAGTGGCTCTTTACCCGTGGAAGCCCTGCTTTTGGACGATGTTATGACCACCGGAGCCACTGTGGAAGCCTGTGCGGGGGTGCTAAAGGGGATGGGAATAAGAAAAGTTCAAGTTATTACGCTATTTATAGTAGACTAGAGCGCGTTCTTGGTGTAAAATAGTATGTAAGGGCAAACTGCCCGGTAATACCCTAAAAAGGAGTTAGGCATGGCCGAAGAAAATACACAATTTCAGCTCGTAACTTTTCAGCTTGGTGACGAACTGTATGGCGTAGACATTATGGATGTTAAGGAAATAGTAAAAATTCAGAGCGTCCGTCCTATTCCGAATGCGCCTTACTATGTTGAGGGAATTATCAACCTCCGTGGTGAAATCATCCCTATTATCAACCTTCACAAAAGGTTCCACATCAAGGAGATGACAAAAGACTCCGACTTTGATGAATTTGAAGAGGATGAAGGTGGCTTTATAATCCTTGACATTGAAGGAAACAAAATAGGCATCATCATAGACCGCATCAACCGCGTTATTTCCGTGGACAAGGGAGAAATTAAGCCTCCGCCACAGATGCTCAGCGGTATTGGCACGGAATACATTCACGGTGTTGTTCGCCAGGATCAGTCTTATCTTATCATCCTTGACACAAGAAGACTGTTCAATGCCAACGAACTTCAGAAAATCGTTCCCGAAATACGCTGACGCTATGACCTTCTTGCGGTGAATGTTGGGCATCGTGCTTTCTAACAGGTAGCCGCCAAGTAAAAAACTGAAAAACCGCATTTGTAATGCTTCCCCTTTGGCTTTTGCTTTTTAGGGGAGGCTCTTTAATAAAAGGATTTTAAAAATGATACAGACATACAGTCCTACAATACGCAGAAAAGAAATGGAAGCCGTACTTACCTGTATGGTGGACGAAAAGATAGGCCCCGGTGACCAGACTGCACGCCTTGTTCAGGCTGTAAAAGAATACACAGGATGCGACGGTGCCGTTGCCCTAAGAAGCCCTTCCGTTGCCCTTGAATATGCCCTTAAGGCCTTGGATTTGCCCAAGGAAAGCCTTGTTATGCTTAGCGCCCTTGCCCCCGCATGGCAGATTATTACGGTGGAACGCCTTGGGTACAAGCCACTGGTTCTTGATGTTGTAGAGGAAACAGGCCTTGTTACCCCGGAAATTCTTGAGGAAGGCATAAAAAACGGCGGTAAGCTTATTGTGCTTACTGAATCCATGGGCATTCTTCCAGACATAAAGGCTATACTTGAGCTTGGCATTCCTGTCATAGAAGATATTTCCCAGTCTGCCCTTTCGTATTATCCTGCAGAAAAGGAAAATGAAGGGGAAGAGGGTAAAGACCAGGATGAAAAGAGCCAGGAAGACGGTCAAAAAGAAGAGCCCTTAGGAAAAAGAGCCGGAATGTACGGTGTCTACACAATATTCGGCATGGAGGACAGGGACATCATAACAGCCGGTGGCGGTGCCGTCCTTATGGCTCCTTGCAGACGCGAATGGATTGTGCTAAAAAAGCTTGCAGAAGAGGCTCCTTCTACGGACATAATGCCAGACATGAATGCAGCCCTTGCCTTTGTGGAGCTTAAGGAATTTGAACGCAACGAAAAGACCCGCATGGAAATATTCAACCTCTACAGCAGAGCAATTGCCAGCGGAAGGCACAAAACCTTCGTCCGCGCATTGGACAGGGGGTCTACGATTTACTCCTTCCCTCTGGTGCTAAATTCCGGTTTTAAGGATGCAAAGGCCTATGCCCAGAAAAAAGGAATAGAAATCCGCCAGGCTTATGAAAATTCAATAGTAGCTTTGCGGCAGGAAGAAATAGCGCCATCTTGTCTTTGCGCAAACTCACTGCTTTTGCGCTGCGCAATGTTTCCCCTCTATCCGCGTCTTGGACAGAAGGACGTTTCCCTGATGGTAAAGGTCTTGTCTTCTCTGCCGTGATGGAAATCCTATGAAAAAGTGTCTTGTTATTGTCAACGAATTCAAAAGAAATGCCTCTGAACTTGCGGCCGAGATTTGTTCCTTCCTAAAGGAAAATTCGGTAAGTTCAGACATTTATTCGTATGACGGCTCTTCACTTGACTCTTCAAAATCTGCCCCGGTTTTTAAGGGCTACGATTTTACAGTGACTCTTGGCGGAGACGGAACTGTTCTTTCTGCTTGCAGGGGGTGCGCTCCGCTTGGCATACCGGTTTTTCCCATAAACCTTGGGGAATTTGGCTTTCTTGCGGTAGTTTCACCTTCCAGCTGGAAAAAGGACCTTCTTTCCTACATTGAGGGCAAGGCTTTTACAGGTAGGCGTTCCCTTGTAAGAAGCGAAGTCATAAGGGACGGAAAGACTGTCTTTGACGTGTGCGGAATGAATGATGCTGTTATTTCAAGCCCGGGTTCATCAAGGCTTGTTAACCTTGACGTAGCCTACAACCATGCCCTGCTTGGCCCCTTCAAGGCAAACGGAATAATTGTTTCTACCCCCACAGGCTCAACCGCCTATTCCGCTGCGGCAGGAGGCCCAATACTTGACCCATCTCTTGACGGCCTTGTCCTTACACCCGTAAGCTCTTTTAGCCTTTCTGCAAGGCCCCTGGTCTTTAGCGCAAAGGGGGAGATTGCAATTACTGTTAAGGCTTCCCGCGTGGATGTGGGCCTTAGCATAGACGGTCAGGTGAATTTTGATTTGCAGGAAAACGATGTTATAATTTTGGGCATACCGGACTACAAAGCTTCCATAATTTGTTCCACACAGGAAAAATTCTATGCGGCTTTGCAGAGCAAGCTCAACTGGTCAGGAGGACCCCGTGCTTGAGGAACTTGACATAAAGAATTTTGCGCTTATTGATTCTGCTCATGTTGAATTTTCAAAAGGCTTTACCGTTTTGAGCGGTGAAACCGGTGCTGGAAAGTCAATTTTAATCGGAAGCCTGGCTTTTCTTCTTGGCGGAAAGGCCGGTGTGGAACAGATTCGCACTGGAACGCAGGAAGCTCAGGTTTCGGGAACATTCCTTCTGGAAAGTCCGGAATCGCATGCCTGGCTTGAAGAGCACGGTATTGAGGACGAAGACGGAAGGATTCTCTTGCGCCGCGTAATAAGAAACACCGGAAAGTCATCCGGCTGGATAGGCGGAGTTCCTGTAACAAGGGCGGATTTGCTTGCTTTTTCTGCATTCCTTGTGGACATACACGGCCAGCACGAGCAGCAGTCGCTTTTTAAGGTTGCTGAACACAGGCGCTATCTTGACATCTATGCCGGAATCACCGAAGATGTTGCTTCATTTACCGCCCTTTATTCAGATCTGGTGGAAAAACGCAGGCTTTTGCAGAGCCTTAACACTGATGACTCAAAGCGGGCAGAGCGCATAGAAATGCTCAACTTTGCGGTGGAAGAGATAAATTCAGCAAACCTAAGGGTGGGCGAGGATTCAGAGCTGGAGGACGAGGAGAATCGTCTTTCTTCCTACGAAAAGCTTTATGGCGAGATAGAGGAAATCAATTCGCTTCTGGAAGGTGAGGGCGGGGGAATACTCAGTCTTTTTAAGAGGCTTTCATCATCTTCTTCAAGGGCATCTTCCCTGGACAAGAGCCTTGCTGCTCTGGAAAACCGCATTCAGTCTTCATACTACGAGATAGAGGATATTTCTGCAGAATTCCGCCGCTACGAGCAAGGGCTTGTCTTTGACCCGGAAAGGCTTGAGCAGGTTCAGGACCGGCTGGAACTTATATACAAGCTAAAGAAAAAGTATGCGTCCGGAAAGACTTCCCCAATTTCCCAGGTCCTTGAATACGCCCAGAAGGCACAGGCAGAACTTGAGCAAATTTCAGGAGTTGCACAGAACCGTGAGGAGCTAGAGAAGAAAGTTCTGGAGGCTGGCAAGAAAGTTTACACTGCCGCAAAGGAAATCAGCATAAAGAGGAAGGCCGCTTCTGATAAGATGTCCCGTGATGTAGAGGCAATTTTGCAAAGCCTAGGCATGGGCGGTACAAAATTCAAGGTGAACCTGCAGGAAAAAGCTGGTGATGACGTTACCCAGAAGTGCGGCCCCTACGGAATGGACGACATTGAATTCCTTATAAGCGCAAACCCAGGCTCCCCAATGCTGCCTCTTGCAAGAATCGCTTCCGGTGGTGAACTTAGCCGCGTAATGCTTGCCCTTAAGACCATACTTTCTGCTGCGGACACGGCAGGAACCCTGGTCTTTGACGAGATAGACACTGGTATTGGAGGCGAAGTTGCGGTTGCAGTGGGCGATCACCTTAAAAAACTTGCCTCTGCAAGGCAGATATTGTGCATTACACATCTAGCGAGCATTGCGGTTTATGCCGATAATCAGCTAAAGATAGAAAAAGGAGCAGCCGGAGATATGACAAGCACAGCCGTCTTCCCTGTGGCCGGAGACAGTCGGGTTCAGGAAATTGCACGTATGCTTTCCGGGGATTCATCTTCCGAAGAGTCTTTGGAACACGCGTCTTCCATGCTGCAAAAATACGGAGGCAGATAATGGCAAACATAACTACAGAGGCAAGAGCAGAATTTTCGGCAAAGTCAAAGGAAGTAAAGGCCCAGGTGGATGCCTTGCTTAAGCAGGAAAAGGAAGCTGTTTTTAAGATGCGCCAGTCAAGGGACGGCATTGAATATAAAAAGCTGGAACTTGCCGAACTCATGCTAAAGATTGCATCCCTTTACATGTCCATAAACACATATTCTCTTAAGATTCTTGACACAAAGAACAACGATGCCCTCAATGATGCCAGAAAGATAATCTACAAGGCAATCATTTATATGGAAGAAGTGGTCACGAACGCTGTTGACTGCCCCTTCCGCGACCTGGAGCCAACCCTGGGCAAGATTCAGGCTACCCCAATAGAAAAAAGGTTCTATCTGGTTCGCAAGTTAGGTCTTGCCATAGACCTGCTTGTTGATGCATTCGGAAAGAATTCCAAGTGGGAAATTTCATTCGTAGAGCTTAGGGCAAGATTTGCCGCAATTGCAAAGAATTTCATAGACATGAAGCAGGCTGCCAAGGACTATTTTGACCCCTCTTCAAAGGACTACGACAATTCAGTTCTTTACGTGCGTCTTATAAGAAAACTTTTGAACAAAAGTGCAGACGAATACCGCGCAAAATACGAAGGCCCGTCCCGCCGCATAGACGACATGAGGCAGGCAATAAACTTCCTGATTGCGGCAAGACGCGTTGCAATGGTGCTTAACGACAGCGAAAACAGCGAAGAAATCCGCAAGAAGGCCCTTGTCTGGAAGCAGAAGATGGAGGCGGACCAGAAGGACGGTTCTAGCAAATAGCTTTTGCCGCCAACAGGCTCCGTTTTACGATGGATAAGAATTTTGCACTTAAGATTTTCGAGGGATTTTCAATTGAACGCTGGAACGATTTGGTTCGCCCTTTCAGTGTGGTAGAAATGGACAAGTCTGCCGAAAAAATGGTGGTTGCGTACATCATCGGCAAATTTGAAGAAAACCGCGGTCAAAAGATAGACTGGGAGTGGATGATTTATGCCTCCCTCTTTGACCTTCTGCGAAAAATTGCCCTCTGCGACATAAAAAGCCCCGTGGAACGCCTTTTGCGTAGCCAGTACCCGGAAGAATACATAAAGCTCAATGAATGGGTTCTTGACCAGTACCGCACTTTCATCTCCGACAGGGACCTTTTTTCCCGCTTTACCCTCTATATCGGTAGGACATCCGGCTCCATCCCCTTCGAAAAAGGCCAGGAACTTACAGCCCGGGTTTTCCGTGCCGCCCACAAGTATTCAACCCTGCGCGAACTGGAAATGATAAGCCCGGTAAACGAACCCATGCGCCTTGAGCAGATAAAAAAAGAAGTCTATGCAGACATCCAGTCATTCCTTGACCTGAGGGGACTCCAGCTTTTGTACACAAGGCAGCGTCCTTTTGACTTCCTTACAAAAATAGAGCAGCTCCGTTTCCAGACCAGGTGGAACCAGACACCCCGCGTACCAAAGACAAGCGTTCTTGGACACTGTTTTTTCGTAGCAATACTAACCCTTCTTTTGCAGCGGGAAAACGGCGTAAAGCTTTGCTCCAAGCGCCTTTTCAACAACTTCTTCTGCGGACTCTTCCACGATTTGCCGGAAGCGGTAACAAGGGACATAATTTCTCCTGTAAAGCAGGCAACCCATGGCCTTCCGTCTGTAATCAAAGAAATAGAAGAAATCATCGTAAACAAAGACCTTGTTCCCCACATGGAAGACTTCTACAAGAACGAGATAATGTACTTTACAGATGACGAATTTTGCAACAGAATAATACTTAACGGAAAAACTGTCCGCGTGGAATATGACGAGCTGAACGAAAAATACAATTCAGACCAGTATTCTCCGGTAGACGGAAGGATTGTACGGCTTTCTGACCATTATTCGGCCTTGCTGGAAGCTGATTCATCCATAAAGCACGGAATTACAAGCAAGCACCTTAGGGACGGCAAGGTAAACCTTTTAAAGTCCTATCCCCAGGGAACTATAATAAACGGAATCGACGCAGGGAGTTTGTTTGCTCCATTCGCCGCTAGCTAAGCAAAAAGGGAGCTCCTATGATAAAAGATGAAAAAATTTGGATAGCCAATACACAAAGCGGAGAAAATGTCTTTATTCAGCCTAAAATGGCAAACAGGCACGGACTTATAGCCGGGGCAACCGGTACCGGTAAGACCGTAACGCTAAAAGTCCTCTGCGAATCATTCAGTGACATGGGAGTTCCAGTTTTTATTGCAGACGTAAAGGGAGACGTTTCTGGCCTTTTGCAGACAGGCAGCTCTTCCCCGGACATGGATTCAAGAATAAAGAAATTTGGCCTGGATGACGCAGGCTTTTCCTTCTGCTCTTACCCCGTAGCACTCTGGGACCTCTCTGGAAAAAAAGGAATAAAACTCCGCACTACCGTAAGCGAAATGGGGCCACTTTTACTTTCTCGCATAATGAAGTTGAACGAGCTCCAGTCAGACCTGCTTACAATTTGCTTCCAGATTGCAGACGACAACGACCTTCTTATGGTAGACACAAAGGACCTGAAGGCTGTCCTAAATTACATGAACGAAAATTCCAAGGATTTGGCCGCAGACTACGGCAACATCTCTTCCCAGTCAATAGCCGCCATAGTAAGGGCAGTCGTAGCCTTGGAAATTGCAGGCGGAAAGACCTTCTTTGGAGAACCTTCGCTAAAAATAGAAGACTGGTTTGCCACAGACAGCCAGGGGCGCGGAGTTATAAACATTCTTGACAGCTCAAGCCTCATAAACGACACTCGCTTGTATTCAACCTTCCTGCTCTGGATGCTGAGCGAGCTTTTTGAAAACCTGCCGGAAGTTGGAGATGCCCAAAAGCCCAAGATGGTATTCTTCTTTGACGAAGCCCACCTTCTCTTTAACGATGCACCAAAGGCACTTCTGGAAAAAATCGAGCAGGTGGTAAAGCTTGTCCGCAGCAAGGGCATTGGCGTTTATTTCTGCACCCAGAACCCAAGGGACATAACGGACGGAGTTCTTTCACAGCTCGGCAACAAGATTCAGCACGGCTTGCACGCATACACTCCTGCAGATCAGAAAGCTCTAAAGGCAGCCGCACAGTCTTTTAGAAGCAACCCTGAATTCAACACGGAAGAAGTAATACAGAATCTTGGAATAGGGGAGGCAATAGTTTCTTTCCTGGACGAAAATGGCGTTCCAGAAGTTTGCCAAAAGGTCAATATCCTTCCCCCTCAAAGCAAGATTGGGCCTGCCGATGCCATAGCAAGGGATTCCTGCATGAGGTCAAATTCCCTCTATGAAAAATACAAGAATGACGTTGACCCTCTTTCCGCATACGAAACTCTTTCGCAGGCAAAAAAGCAGCAGGAGGAAGCCTCTGCAAAATCTTCTGCAAGTACTTCCGGCGCTGCAAAAAAAGGTGGCACTTCAAAAAGCCCTCTGGCCAAAAGCGGAAGGCGCGCAACTTCTTCCATGGGTTCAAGCCTTGGCCGCGAAGTTGGAAAAGCCCTCGGTGGAAACTTTGGTTCCTTGGGCAAAAAAATCGGCGGCAACATAGGCGCATCTCTTGGAAGGGGACTTTTGAGCACCCTCTTTAAGATTTAACTCTGGCTTACGCTTACATCATGTCCTCAAAAAATCTAATGTTTAGGTCTTTTTTGATTTCCTTTAGCTGCTTGTATTTTAAAAGCTCAAATTCGATTCCCTCTTTTGCGGAGTTGGTGTAATTCCCGGAGACAAGCTGCTTTTCCAAATTTCCGCAGATGTATGCCAGTATAAATACATAGGAATAGTCATCGGGAGAATTTAACTTTGGCAGATAGTCTGTGCTGATTGTGATTTTTACGTCTTTGTTTTTTGTGGCAAATACAATGATTTGCGAATAGTTTTTCAGATGTTCCGGGGAAAAATCAGTGTCTTTTTTGAAATCATTGATTAACTGAAGCACTTCCTTTTTCTCGCTTTCAAAAAAATCGGAAAGGTTAAATTCAAAGGTGAAGTCTTCTGTCGTTTCATTGGAGCTTGTGTTTTTTTCCTTGTCAACATCACCCCAGCCAACCTGGACTGTTACGGACACCTTTCCATTTTGCGGCAAATCGGTACCAAAGATGATTGTCTGCATGACTATTCCGCTCTTTTTGTTTTTAATTATATCCTTTAAGTCTGGATTTTCTTCTGCAAGCTTGTATGAGTCTTCAATCACGGTTTTTGGTTCGACAGAAATGCCCAGCGTCTCTTTTGTAGTCTGCGCATAGCTTACGCCGTCTATCGTAAAATCCCTTAATTCCTGCATGCATAAAACCTTGTCGTTTTTCTTTAGCTTTGTTATCTCGAACAAAAAAGCCAGGCCTTCCAGCTCGTGCTCTTTGCCATTGCCGTCGGGGGCCGTAACTGAAATTTTTTCTATGTATATAGCTTCTACCTTTGTCTCCTTAGTCTTTTTCGCCTTTAAGTTTATGCCTGCCGCATTCAAGTTGAATGCTTCGAAGACCATCATAAGAAACAGAACGAATACTTTTGCTTTCACTTTTTACTCCTTCCGCCCTGATGTGGACGGTGCATAACATAATGGAGTAGATATGTTAAAAAGTCAATATTCTGCCTGTTGGCGCGCTCACTTCGCGGTTCGATTTCTTGGTGCAAAGTTTCTTTCTTGTTTTTTAAGGATTTGGTTTTATAGACTAAGTATTCGGGTAGGGTTTAGTCGGTACGGGAATCGAACCCCTACGGTCGTGCACATCCGTGTGCACTTAATCCGGGGCGGCTTCATTCGCTGGCGGGCACATCCGTGTGCCCTTTTCGCCTGTCGGCGCGCTCACTTCGCGGTTCGATTTCTTGGTGCTAAGATGTTTGATTGATTTTTAAAGGGTTGCCTTGTCTGCTAATTTTATGAAATTATTTAGTCGGTACGGGAATCGAACCCGTGTTTAGAGATTGAGAATCTCTCGTCCTAACCGTTAGACGAACCAACCGTTAAAAAAAGCCGGCTTTACAGTCGGCTTAGTAAGTTCCCCAAGGAGGATTCGAACCC